>DATEUA010000001.1:0-14554 GCA_035283405.1 Thermoplasmata archaeon
TTGGCCCCGGACGGGAACCTCGTGGCCCTCGGGATCGACTACACGAACTACGAGATCGTTCTAGCCAGCATCGACACATCGCTTCGTCCGTTCTGGACGGAGCTTGCCGGTTCCATCGGCTTGCAGGAGTACATGTACCGGGTGGCCCCGCAGGCGGATGGGTCGATCTATGCGTTTGGGGACACATGGTCGCCTACGTACGAATACCTTCAGGCCGCGTACCGCTTCCGCGGAAACGGCGACCTGCTCAGCGCCGAAGGGCTTCCCCACGGGTGGCCGGGGTCGGACCGCGTGATCTACGATGCGACCTCCGCGGCGGGCGGGAGCGGCCTCCTGCTCGCAGGCGAGACGTGGGGCTCCCCCACAAGCGACTCCGTGACGATCCCGAACGTGACGACGCGGAGCATCGCTCGGAGTGCCTGGATCGACGACACCGTATCCTGGGAGACGTTCTTCTTCGAGACGGTGCCGGTGGACCTTCTCATCGCCGACCCCGTCGTGCGCACGGATGACTTCTCCATGCAGGCGGACTACCAGGCCTGGTTCGGAGTCGTCGGGACCCCGGCACCCGAACTCGGTGTGTCGATGACGGCGACACGGACGGGCGACGTGACCGCCGCATTCTCGACATCCGCCGTGGGAGGGACGCCTCCATACACGTACCGGTGGTCCTTCGGGGACGCGACCTTCGACACGGTCGCCTCGCCGACCCACGTCTACCCGGGACCCGGTCGGTGGTTCGCGCAGGTCTCCGTTCTCGACTCTGCGGGGAGGTCGGGGTACGACACGACGATCGTGTTCCTCACGCTGCCGCCCGACATCCTCTTGTTCGACTCAAGCCCGGATCCCGCGTACGTCGGGCAAACGGTCGGCTTCTACGCGGATGCTTCCGATCCGGACGGGGGAGGCATCATCCGGTACGCGTGGGATTTCGGAGATGGCGGAACGGCCGAGACATTGTACGACGCCTTCGCCAGCCATGTGTACGCAGCGGCGGGTAACTACATGGCCACGCTCACGGTGACCGACGACGAGAGCGAGACGAGTTCCACGACGATCGCGGTCGAGGTCCTCGAGAACGCGATTCCGATCGCATGCTTCACGTGGTCGCCGACCACGCCTGCCGTGAACACCTTCGTCACGTTCGACGGCCGCTGCTCCTCGGACGCGAACGGGTACATCACCCTCTGGTCGTGGGACTTCGGCGACGGGACGGGGGGACCGTTCGGGCTATTCGCGGGTCACTCCTACCAGTTCGGGGGGACGTACAACGTCACCCTGACCGTCCGGGACGACCTCGGCGCGGTTGGGCTGGGGACCTCCCCGATCACCGTGACAGGACCGCCACGACCGACGACGACCCTGATCGTCTCAACGCTCCCGAACCTGCCGGCGAAGATCACCCTGGACGACATCCCGAGGAACGAGCGGCGAATCGAGTGGGCGAACCCGCCCCCGGGCTCACACCGGATCTCGTTCGGCGACATCCCTGGCTGGATCACCCCAGGCGACGTGAACATCGCGATCGAGGAGGAGACGACCACCCAGGTGAGCGCACAGTACTCGCCCATGGGTTTCCTACGGGTCACAACGGAGCCGGCGTTGCCTGCGACAATCTCCGTCAACGGGATTCCGCGAGACGACTGGGGCCTGTGGATGCCGGTGCCCGCGGGCGTGTACACGATCTCGTTTGGGGCCCAGGCGAACTACGCGCCCCCCGGTCCGCTGACCGTAAGCGTGGGCGCGGGGCTGGGCGTACATGCGATCGGTCAGTACACGTTCGACGGAACGTCGCCGGGGCCGGACCCCGCGACCTTCGGGATGCTTCGCGTCACGACCGAACTCGACGACGCTCGCGTGGGGGCACCCTCGACCATCTCCGTCGACGGAGTGCCGAGCGACGAGTGGGCTCTCAACTTCCTGAAACTCCCACCCGGCGAGTACATGGTGTCCTTCTCCGACGTCCCCGGGCTTGGAACACCCGCGCCGCAGAGCGTATCGATCGTGGCGGGGCAGACGACCACGGTCAAGGGTGTTTTCGAGGTTCATGGCTACCTGCGGATCGTAAATTCGCGGGGCCTGGCCGTTTCCATCTCGGTCGACGCGGAGCGACGGAACGACTACGGGATGTGGCAGTCAATGGCGCCGGGGACGTACCTCGTGTCCTTTGGCGACTTCCCCGGGTATGCGACGCCCCCGAATCAGATGGTCGCGGTCGTCGCGGGCCAAGAGACGTACGTCGTCGGGGACTACGTCCCGCAAGGAGCGGCCGCAACGTCCTTGAAGCCGGATGGCCAAGCCCCGGCGGAACGAACGGTCGAACGCTCCGCCTCCGTCGTCGACGGGCCGAGAGTGGACCGACTCGACTCAGCGACTCGCCGTACATGGGTCGCCGAATCGGCTCGCCTCCACCCCGCGTCGATCGGGACGCCGGCTATTGCGGTTCTCTCCTCGACGGTCCCTGCGTCCGCGGCTGCTGCGGCCCTCGCCCTCGTCCTCGTCGCTCTCGTACGCCGCTACGTGGCCCGGGGCGCGCTCGCCGCGCCTCCGCGCTCCTCCGAGGTGACGGGTCGGAACTTGTATCCGTAGTGGATGACGCCGGCGCGGCCCTCCTGGCCCAGCTTCCGGAAGACGGCCTGGACGCGCATGTCGATCCGGACGTCCTCGGGCGCGACGTCGATCACTTGCGACGTCAGGCGTACGCCCTCGTCCGTCTCGATGATCGCGAGCACATAGGGTTTCTGCATCTCGAACTGCGCGGGCGCGTCGTGGATGACCGCGTACGTCACGACCTTGCCTGTGCCCTTGAGGCGGAATCGCTCCATCTTCCCGATCGACCGGCGTCCGCACTCCGGGCACACCTCCCGTGGAGGGAAATCAACCTGTCCGCAGTTCCCGCACTTCGTCCCGATCAGGTTGTAGCGGCTCGGGATCTCGCGCCAGAACCGAGGGATCGCCATCTCAATCCGCCCTCTCGAAGACGTGGACTACGGCCGTCGCGCCCGTTCCCCCCAACGTATGCGTAAGTCCCCGTCGCGCGCCAACCACCTGGCGCTTCCCCGCCTGGCCCCGAAGCTGCCGGACGATCTCGATGGCCTGGGCGACGCCGGTGGCCCCGACGGGCTGGCCGCGCGCCTTCAATCCTCCCGAGGTGTTCACGGAGATCTTCCCGTTCAAGGCCGTGAGGCCTTCCGCGGTCGCCGGCCCGCCTTTGCCCTTCTCGACGAAACGCAGGTCCTCGATCGCGAGGATCTCGCTGATCGTGAAGTTGTCATGAACCTCCGCGACTTGGATGTCCTTCGGTTCGACCTTCGCCTCCGCGAACGCGCGCTTGCCCGCGACCACGGTGGCGTCCATCGTCGTGAGCTCCCGCCGGTCGTGTAGGGCGAGGAAGTCGCTCGCCTGGCCCGATCCCGCGATGCGGATCGGCGTCTCCGTGTACCGACGGGCCTTCTCCATCGCACACAGGACCACTGCGGCCGCGCCGTCGCTCAGAGGCGCACAGTCGAACACCCCCAACGGTTCCGCGACCCACGGGGACTGCAGGACCGTCTCGATCGTGATTTCCTTTTGGAACTGGGCGACGGGGTTCAGCGCCCCGTTCTTGTGGTTCTTCACCGCGACGGCCGCGAGTTGTTCTCGGGTCGTGCCGAACTCATACATGTGCCGCCGCGCCATCATCGCGTAGAGACCGGCGAACGTGGCCCCGAACACGCTCTCCCACTCTTGATCCGCCGTGCTCGAGAGGATCTCGGCGGCCTGGACTTCCCCGACGTCCGTCATCTTCTCCGCGCCGCCGACCACGACGATGTCACACATCCCGGACGCAATCGCCATCCGCGCCTGCAGGAGGGCGATCGCCCCGCAGGCGCCGCCTCCCTCCACGCGCACGGTCGGAAGGTGCATATCCGCCAAGCCAGCGTAATCGGCCACGAGGGCCGACACGTGCTCCTGGTCGATGAACTTCCCCGCGCTCATGTTCCCGACGTATACGGCGTCGATTTCCTCCGCGACGACCTTCGCGTCCTGGATGGCCTTGAGCCCGGCCTCGATACCCAGGTCCCGGAAGGAGGAGTCCCACAGCTCGCCGAATTGCGTCTCCCCGACGCCGATCACGGCAACATCCCTCACGCGGCGGCCTCCCGCATCGCGATCTTGCCGCGGTACTTCGCGTACGTCGCGTAGTCAAGGAACACGGCGTCCTTGACCATGTCCTTGATCGTGCGTCCGTCCCGGCGGATCTTGCGGATCTCGTCCGTCACGGTGAGATCGAACCCGTCCGAACCCGCGCCGCTTCCGTAGCCCATGGCGAAGATCCGGTCGCCCGGGTCCGCCTCGTCGAGGATCGCACAGAGCCCCACGAGGATGGCGCCGCTGTACGTGTTCCCGATGTCCCGGACGAGGAGGCCCGTGTCCATCTGGCTGTCCTTGAAGCCGAGCTGCTTCCCCACGCGTACGGGAAACTTCCCGTTCGGCTGGTGGAATACCGCGTAGTCGTAGTCCTCCGCCGTCGTGCCGGCCCGCTTGAAGAGGAGCTGCGCGCAGCTCCCGACATGCTTGAAGTACGCCGGCTCTCCGGTGAACCGCCCGCCGTGGCTCGGGTAACGCTGCCCTTCGCGGCGCCAGAAGTCCGGCGTGTCGGTCGTGTACGAGACCGTATGGTCGATCGTCGCGATCAGCCGGTCCGTCCCGACGACGAACGCGGCCCCGCCCGCGGACGCGCTGTACTCGAGGGCGTCCCCGGGAGCCCCCTGGGACGTATCCGAGCCGATCGCCATCCCGTACTTGTACATCTTCGAGAGGGTCAGGCCCATGCACGTCTGGATCGCCGCGGTCCCGGCTTTGCACGCGAACTCGAAGTCCGCCGCGGTCATGACGGGCGCGGCGCCGATCGCCTCTGCGACGACCGTGGCCGTCGGCTTGACCGCGTACGGATGGCTCTCCGAGCCCACGTAGATCGCACCAATGTCGGCGGGGTCGAGGTCCACCCGGGCCATCGCGGCCCGCGCGGCCTCCACGGAGATCGTGATCACGTCCTCGTCGGGCCCGGGGACGCTCTTTGCCTTGATGTTCAAGCCACGACCCATCGCCTCCCCGTCCGCGCCCCACACGGCGCCGATCTCCCTCGGCCGGATCCGGAACCGGGGGATGTAGCCCCCGTACGTCACGATGCCCGCGCTCATCCAATCCGCTCCAGTCGTTCGATCACCGCGGACGGACTCAGGTCCGTCCTCGCGAGCAGGATATTCTCGAGATCGGCGAGCTGCACGGCGAGCTCGTCGACGTTCTCCGGTTGCACGTACACGACCATCGCGGGCTTCAGGGGGTGCGCCTTGATCGCGATCATCGGGGACCTCCCGTACTTCACGCCCGTGAAGAGGAGCGCGCGCTCGCTCGTCGAGCCGTAGATCCGTAGGTAGTCGTTCGCGTCGAGGGTCGTGATCGCCTTGATGGAGTCGATCACCGTGTAGCCGTTCAACATCCTCCGGGTGCTGAGCTTTTGCGTGAGGAGCTTTCCTTCGATCCGTCGGAGGAAGTCCGCGGCTCGGATCCCGACGGCCCAGTCCCGCAGGGAGGGGATCACCTCGCGGTAGTCCTCGAACCGCTTCGAGAGACGCCCGCCCGAGCGGAGGTCGATGTCCAAGAGGGAGTTCACGAGACGGCGGATCGTCCGGATCCCGGGTGAGGTCCGACGGCCCGCCTCGTAGTCGCTGATGACGCTCGGGGAGACGCGCATGTGCTTCGCGAGCGCCGTCTGGGAGATCTTCAGTTCCTCGCGCCACTTGCGCATCGTCTTGCCCGGTGCGTCCGAGAGGGCGATCTCCCCGGCGATCTTCTCGCGCAGGGGGAACTCCATTAGATTGGATGAGGCAAACGAGCCTATATAAGCGTGTCGAAGTGCATTTCGACAGGCGTCGAAATCCCTCCCTCGGCCGCGTCCCCTACCGGAACGCAATCTTGCGGGTCGAACCGTGACGGCTCACGGGAAATGCGATCCGTACCCCTGACCGACTTGCGGGAAGGCCGTACGGTTCCCAGGCTGCAGGAGCTGACACGTCGGGTTGCGGCAGAACCAGCCGGCGACCGTATATCCGAGGGGCTGGCCGCACCCCTGACACGGGGAGGTCGCCGAGACATCCGTCGGGGTGAGGGGTACGATGGGAATCCTGGGCGGCTCCTGGCGAGGTGCGCCGAGCGGAATCTCGCGCAGCGAAATCCAGTGGGAAGCCTTGCTCGGCGGGATCCCGGTCTGGAAGACCCTCCTCGGGGCTTGGGGCTGCGGCCCTCCCGGTGGGGGCACCACGCCCTGGCCGACGTTGCCTCCCGGGCCTCGCGACGTAGCCGCGAGAAGACCGCCCCCGCGCTTCTGCGTCGGATTGCCGTTCGCAATCCCGATGGCGAAGATGCCCCCGAGGAAGCCGATGTAGGAGACAACGAAGGGATCCAGGCCGAGGAAGCTCCCGCCGACGATGATCGTCTCCGTCGACACGGAGGTACCCGGGCAGACGTCCTCCGTCACGGTGATCGTGTACGTGCCGTCCGCGGCGTACGTGTGATAGAAGCTCTCTGCGAACCCAGTTCCCGTCGAGGATTCGAGGGGCGATCCGTCGCCCCAGTCCACGACGAAGGCACAGGCCCCGAGGTCCATCCAAACCCGGATCTCGAGCTCTGCGCCGACCGGGATCGGAGTACTACCGTCCGTGAACGTGAAGCTCCCGTTGATCCGGTAGCCCTGCACGTTGATGCTCGGTGCGGCTCGGACGGACCCGGCCGCGACGATGAGAAATACGACAACCGAGAGGAGGAGGACGCCGCGTAAAAGGGGACGCGCGATCACGTCGCCCCCTCCGGTGCACCGGTGGGAAGGCTGAGCTGGCACGGAGTCGGCCGTCGCAGGAGAGCCCCGTTCACGGCAAGGATCCACCCGCGGACCGCTCCGCCGGCCATGGGTCGCTCGTTCACATACGAGAACCGGTTCAGGCGTCCTTCGAGGATCTGTGCCGTCGGAAGGACCGAGGGCGCCCCGGATCTTCGGGGTGCGAACCGCGTCGTCCCGAGGTCCACGGAGCCGAGCGGGCCGTCCGCCTGGTGGACCGGCACACCGTAGGCGTCCAGAACTGAACCGCGGGCGAGGGCGAGGGCCGCGCCCCTGCGGCGGGTCCGCGCGGCCGCCGAAGTCACGATCGCAAGAACCGCGACGGTGAGGGTGAACATGGAAAAGAAGCTCGGATCCGCCACGGGGCCCATGACCCCGACCAAACCGGTGACCAGCGCGACGAAGCCGATGACCGAGGCCCCGATCCGCGGGACCTGCCCCACTTGTTTCAGCTGTCGGCGCTCGTCATCGGTCAGAGGGCGCTCGAACATGTCGGCGAGCAGTTCGTCCGCCGTCGGCATCGAAGGCGACGGAGCGCTTCCGGACGGAAGGGTTGCGGTCGTAGTCGCTGCCGAGGAAGATTCCGCAAGGACGGCGCCAGGTTGGGGCAGCCCTTCCGGCGACGCGCCACGCTCGCCTGCCGGCAAGGTCTTTCCGCACGTCGGGCAGAACAGGTATTCCGCAGGATTGCTTGACCCGCACCACGGACAGAATCGGTCCGGCATATGCGCCGGCGAGCG
Source organism: Thermoplasmata archaeon (assembly GCA_035283405.1). Taxonomy (GTDB): domain Archaea; phylum Thermoplasmatota; class Thermoplasmata; order RBG-16-68-12; family RBG-16-68-12; genus RBG-16-68-12. Next base: position 7,618 of record DATEUA010000001.1, read on the forward strand.
TCGGAGGGCCGACTTGAAGCTTCAGGACCGGTTATCGCGGTCGATATCCTCACGAGCCTTGCGGCCGCCCGAGGGGAAAGGAAAAGAAGAAAGGGAAGAGGGTTCAACCCGGCGTGTGGGGACCTAGAAGTCCTGCACGCACCGACCGAGGAGGAACTCCTCCGACACGGGCGCGCCGCTTGCGCTCAGGAACCGCAGGCTGATCCACGGGTTCCCGCCGGCACCGCCGAGAGGCGGCTGCTTCGCGAACTCGATCGACTGGCCCTTCGGGATGATCACGACATCCACGGTCGTCGGCTTCTCGGCCTTGTGCGGCCCACCGACCGGGTTGTCATTGTTCCGGAAGATCAGTCGCGCGTTCAGCCCCGAAAGGCGGAGTTCGCCGCTCAGGGTGATCGTCGAGCCACGGTGGTCGCACGAGCCGCCAGAAACCGTCGCCGTCGCAAGGGCCGGGATCACGAAGTCGCCCGACACTCCGAAGAGTCCCTGGACGCATCGGCCGAGGAAGATCTCCTCGGAGATCGCGTTCCCGTTCGCGTCGAGCCACTGCAAGAAGATGAACGGGTTTCCGCCCGTCCCTCCGTTTACCGGCTGCTTCGGGATCGTCACGCTCTCGCCTTCGGGGATGAGGACGGCCGTGGCCGTCGTCGTCTCCGTGTGCGTGTGTGTCCCTTTCTCGTTGTTCTTGAAGATCAGCTCGACCCCGAGGCCGCCCAAGGCGATCTCACCGGTCAAGGTGACCTTCGGACCCGGTGCGTTCTCGCAGCCCGATGCGGTCGCGGAAGCCTTCACATGCGTCGGCATCGGAATCGTAGCGCTTACGGTCTTTCCGACCAACGTCGTGCTGTCGCTGCTGACCGTCGTCCCCGCGTATCCCGGGAGCACAGCGCTCGTGCCCAGGGCGGCGAGGGCGAGGGCCACAGCAATCAAGCTCACGATGGCCAATCTCTTGTGGATGTTGTCAACCTCCTCGCCGCTTCGCAGTGTCTCATTGTACTTAACCGGCATGTCACACGGACGGACATGTGTGTCCGGTGCTGCGCGTTCTCGTGGAAATTTTCGATGTGTGTTCTAACGACACGTCGAGCCAGCGGCCGATCGACTCGGGATGTTCTCAAATCTGAGAAGATGCAAAACCGACAGCCGTATGCAAGTTCGCACAACGCTTATACGCATCACCTTCGTTCCGCGCAACCGCGCTGGGTCCGTGGGGTAGCTTGGTCTATCCTTGGTGGTTCGGGACCACTAGACTCCGGTTCAAATCCGGACGGACCCATCCCACCTGATTCGTGCGTTGTCCCCTCACTCGATGTACCGTATCGCCAGGGCGGGGGGGTAGTTCGAGGCGCGTACGGCGGGCCACGCCGTGGCGAGAACGCTCATGACGTACGCCACGCCCGTTACGAGAAGGATCCGCTCCCACGGCACGATGAACGCCTCCGACGCGACGAAGAAGTCGACGGAAATCCGGTAGGCCAGGAGGACTCCAAGGACCACCCCGAGGCCGATCCCCAGGAGGGCCACGTACGAGGTCTCGAGGAGTAGGCTCTGGAGGACCATTCCACGCCGGTAGCCTAGCGCGCGCAGCACCCCCATCTCCTGTCGTCGTTCCGTCACGTTCCGGATCGTGACGATGCCCAGCCCGACGATCCCCACGAGGAGGCCCATCGCAAGGTAGCCCTCGAGGAGGTCGAAGAACGCGAACGTGACCTCGAGGTTTTCCGCGACGACGCTCGCGAGTACGATCGTCTGCATCTGCCACGGAAGGAACGCCCGCTCGACGTCCTTCGCCACGTCGTCGGGGTCCTCGCCCGCGGCGACCTTGAACAAGAAGAAGCTCGGACCCGTCGATCCGAAATCCTGACGAACGAGGTCCGCTTGGAGGAAGACCCCGCGAACTGCGATCGAATCGAGGATGCCGATGACTTCGACGGTCCTTTCGCCTGCAAGGGTCTCCAACCCGACGAAGTCTCCGACGCCGATCCGGAGATTCCCTGCGGGAGGGCCGAAGTCGACGGGCTGTACGTTACGGTCCACGACGGTCACGTTCGGATTCGCGAGGACCTCAAGCCAGACGTCGCGATCCGTCAGGAATCGAGCCGATCGCGCGTGCGTCGTGAATCCGTTTTGATACGCGAAGCGCGCATCGATGCCGTAGGCTTCGTAAAAGACCGGATCGCCGCCCGGAGGTGTCAGCCGGGTCGGAGCGAACAGGAGACCGTCATGGAAGTCCAGACGCCCGGCGACAGACGTGTTTTCGAGACGGGCATCGAAGTCGAGAAGCGGGCTCCGCGGACTCGTAATGCCGAAGATGTCGTAGCCGCCAGAGGCATCGCGCGTGAGCGCATCCACATTCGATCCGATCAGGGCCTGGATGGACGCCATCACGACGATCGTGAAGATCACGAGGGCGAAGATGGCAATCGTGAGGCCCGTGCGAAAGGGACGATTCATCGGATATGCCATCGCGGTCCGGAGGACCGGCTGGAACCGACGTCGTCGGGCGATGAGACGCGGGAGAATCGAGAGGAGTATGCTGCCGTTGAAGATGACGAGGAGGACACCGCCGAACACGAGCATGACTCCCGTGACGATGAACAGCTCGATTCGAGGCTGAACCCCCGGAAACCATCCGAACGGGAGCACAAGCCAGACTACGATGAACGCCCCGGCGAGAGTGAAGGCCGCTCGGGACCCGACCCTTCGATGGGCCAGCTGCGCCGCCCCGAGAGCCGCGAGCGCAATCCCCGGGCTGAACAGCACGGCGTCCTGGTTCGAGTAGCCCAGCCCGCCCGCCAGGAGACCAAGGACGACAAGGACGGCACCGGTGAGAAGTTGGCCCAGCGTCGCGCGACGCACCGTCGGCTCCGGGATGTTTCGCACGGCGCGCACGATGTTCAGCTTGCTGATTCGAGCGGACGCTAGAGCAATCGTGACGATCGTGATGAGGAAGCCGAAGGCGAATCCGAGAAGCAGACTGCTCGCCTCCCAGCGGGGCACGAGATCGAGCCCTTGCCCGATGAGGATCTGGTTGATGAGGAAGATGACCACCGTGGCGACAACGAGGCCTGCGATCGCGCCGAGGGCGGCGCTCGCGAGGGCATACAGGAAGCCTTCGAGGGTGAACAGTTGCGTGAGGTGGCTCCGACGCATGCCGATCGCGCGTTCGATGCCCATCTCCGGCTTGCGTTCTTCCGCGAGCATCGTGAAGATGCTCACGATGAGCATGAGTCCCGCGACGACGGTGAACGTGCCGAGGAGCGTGAAGAGCTGCGTGAGGAACCCGGAGGCCTCGTCCGCGCCCTCGAGCATCTCCCTCTTGATTTCCAAGATCTCGTACGGGTGTCCCGGCCCCAAGGCCGCGTCCAGCTCGGCGACCGCGGCCCCCGTAGCTGCGACGCCGTCCTCAACGCCTCCGTCATTCGATACGACGATCTCGTTAATCTGCCCGAAGGAACCCAGGAAAAACTGGGCCGAGGTCAGGGGCACGAAGAGGACGGGGGCGCCGAGCCACGCCCCCTTCCCTCCCAGCCGCAGGACGTCACGAATCTCGAACCGGGTGTTGAGCGGGCCGGTGTACACGGTGACGAAATCTCCCGCGGCAGTCTCGATCGCGCGCCCGAGTTCCTCGCTCACGAACGCTTGGGAGAAGTTGAGCTCGGACCCATCCGACGCGGAGCCGTCCCCTCGCACGAAGAAACCGGGATCCACGGACGGGTCGAACCCGATGAGAAGGGCCTGGCCCTCGAACAGTTCGACGGCTTCGTGCAGAACGCTCACCCGGACGACGATACGAGGGGCGAGACCGTCGACGTGAGGCATCGCGCTCCTCCGCGCGGCGAGGTCGTCGTACGTGGACTCGTTGAAGAAGGGGTTCGAGCCCTGGGTCGTCCCGAGGGCGACCGTCTCGTCAATCATGTCCAGACCACGGAAGACCTCCGCGCGGATCGCGAAGTTGAGCGAATCGCCAATCACGAAGCTGCCGCTGAGGATCGACGTGGCCACGAGGAGGCCCGCGACGGCGAGGACAACCTGCGCCTTGCGTCGCCCGATGTTTCGCACTGCGACCCGTAGCAGGATTCGACGCCGCAGTCCGAGTGCGACAATCGCGAGGACGACGAGACCGACTGCCGCGAGGTAGGGCAGCTCGTGGCTCATGCCGTCAGAACTCCGTCGGCGTGTACTCCTTCTCGATTCGCCCGGAGCGCATCGCGACGACGCGGTCCGCGACCCTGGCGACGTTCGGATCGTGCGTCACGAGGACGAACGTGTGTCCCCGTTCCTGGTTCAAGCGTCGAAGGAGGGTCATGACGTCGCGCGACGTCTCGCTGTCCAGATTGCCCGTGGGCTCGTCCGCGAAAACGATGCTTGGCTCGTTCACGAGGGCCCGCGCGATCGCGACCCGCTGTTGTTGCCCCCCGCTGAGCTCCGCGGGGCGACGCATCGCCTCCGCCTCGAGGCCGACCGCGCCGAGAGCGGTGACCGCGCGGCGGCGGGCCTCCTTCGGTTCGACGCCGGAGATGAGGAGCGGCAGCTCCACGTTCTCCGCCGCTCGAAGGACCGGGATCAGGTTGTACGCCTGGAAGACGAACCCCACCTTCTGCGCGCGGAAGTCCGCCTTCTGCGTGTCGCTGAGGGACCCGAGGTCGTGTCCATCGATCTCGACCTGGCCGTCGCTGATGTCGTCGATTCCGGAGAGACAGTTCAGCAGGGTCGTCTTTCCGCATCCTGACGGCCCGACGACGGCCACCATCTCGCCTCGCCCCACCGCGAAGTCGATCCCACGCAGGGCCTGGACCTCGACGCTCCCCGTGTCGTAGACCTTCACGAGGTTCCGAGCGACGGCGATCGGGCCACCGTCTTCCGAGGTAGGGGCCACAGAGGTCCGCAGCCCGACGGCCCGCGACCCCGCCTCCTTCTTCTTTCGGCGAGCCGCGACCGCGACTAGGGCCGCCGCGGGAAGCCAGAGGAGAAGGACCTTCTGCTGGTCCGGGATCTCCGGGAAAATCGGTAGATACAACCCGGGGATCGTGACATCCACGAGGAGATTCGCGAGGACGAGCGCGGTCGCCAAGGCGGTCAGGAGGAGCAAGCCCACCGCGAAAGGAAGCAGGAGACGTCGGCGCGCGGAGACCATCGGGAGTCGGTGGCGCTCAGAGTGGCGTGGTACTTAAGGCCGAGGCTTTCGGGTGTCCATGACCCGTCGTCGATCGGTCACTCGCCAGGCCGGCGCCGAGACGAGGACCCACGCGTGCGACCCCTCCTGGTTGAAACCTAAGAGGCCGCAAGGATCCCGTGGGCGACCCCGAGGTGTTCCGCGAGGAGCATGATGTCCCGATCCAGGCGGCCAAGGACCTGCGCGCGGTCCGCGAGGAGACCCCCGCGAGCATCGTTCCATCGGCCCTCGCGCACGGCGACGTACTCATCGTACACGTCTGTGTACTTCGGCTGCTGCTCCCACTCGCCGCCCCAATACAGGTCCGCCTCGATGTCCTCGATCACGTCGTGGTACGTCGCTCGGGACATCCGATGCCCCCAGTCCATCGCGAACACGTCGACAAGGGCCCGGAGGGCTCCGCGCGAGGCGCCCTGGCTTAGGGAAGTCAAAGCGAGGTCGATGTTGTACAAGTCCGACGCGTACTGCTCCCCCCTGTGGTAGAACCACCATCCGCCCATGGAGCCGCCCGTGGTGATCATCCAGTTGACGATGTGTGTGCGTGCCTCCATGATGGCTTTGTTGATCCTACCCGCCACGACCTCGATGGCCGCCCGGTCGGACCCGCGGGCCCGGTAGTCCCGCTGAAGGGACTCCATCCGTTCCGACAGGCTCGCCCAATCCTCTTGGAGCGCGCCCACGGCCTCCTCTGCGGCGTCGAGGCGCGGTCGGACCGCCGGATCCGGCGCGAGGTCCCGAACGACCTGAACGCCCGCTTCGACCCAGCCGAGGGTCCCGCCGAGGTCGAGCGGCAGGAACAATCGCTGCGCGAGCCGATAGAGGAGGACCGAGGAAAGCCGCCCCGTCCGCGTGTATTGGTCGCGACTCTGCACCTCGAACGTGTCGTTCCACGTGTGGTACACCCGCGTGTAGCCCGTCTGGCTGCAGCACAGGAGGCCGGACCCGCCCGCGACCGCCGTGTAGGACCAGATGTCCGCGAACGGATTCAGGCCGGACCACACGGCATAGAACGCGTCGTATCCGAGGTCCCGCACCGTCCGCTTGAAGATGCCCTGGAGCTCCCAGCTCCCACTCCACGTCGAGATGCCGGACGCGCTCGGGAACCCGACGTTGCTGATGTCGATGTGGGCGACCATCCGCGCCCCGATGCCGTAGTGCTGCTTCACGAAATTGTAGGACCCGCCGATCCAGTCGAACCAGGTGGTGATGGGACCGCCAAGCTCCTCCGAACCCACCATGATGAACATCAGACTGCGCGCAGGCCGCCACGCAGACCGCATCGAGCCGAAGAGGCGGGCGAGCTCGAGGTTCGTCGCGACGCCGCTGTTCGAGTTGCTGGGGGCGTAGAACCAGGTGTCGATCTGCGACCCGCTCAGGACGAACTCCTCCGGGTACGTCGAGCCCCAGATGATTCCTTCGACGTAGACGGACCTCGAGAGCGCGTCGGAGATGAGGTCCGCGCTCCCTCGGAGGGAGACCCGCACCGGACCCGAGGTCAGGAGCGACTGCAGGTGGTGGGCCACGTTCGCCGTCGTCTGGAAGACCGGGAGGGGTCCGGGACACACGATGTCTCCGCGCACGCTGTCAGGGTGCTGGTTCTCTCCGTAGTATCCGTAGAAGATCGTCGCGATCGCTCCGCGGTGGGCCGCCTCGATGAGGGGCGCCGTCGGCCACTGGGTCACGAAGTCATCGCGCAGGATGAGGGCCACCTTCCCCGTGACGTCGCCCGCGCGGTCGAACTCCTTCGCCGTGCCGCGTCCG
>DATEUA010000002.1:0-4773 GCA_035283405.1 Thermoplasmata archaeon
CGCTTCCGCATCCATGCGTTCGAGTGCCCGATGAGCGGCGAGGAACATGTCGTCCTGATCAGGGGTCGGGTCGCGGGGAAGGCCGACGTCCTCGTACGCCTGCATTCAGAGTGCATGACGGGGGACGTCTTCGGGTCGGAGCGGTGCGATTGCGGCGAGCAGCTCGACGAAGCGATGCGAAAGATCGGAACCGCGAAGGAAGGCGTGCTCCTGTACCTCGCCCAGGAAGGCCGGGGGATCGGGATCGTGAACAAGGTCGCCGCGTACCACCTCCAGGACCACGGGCTCGACACGGTCGAGGCGAACCGGGTCCTCGGGCTGCCGATCGATGCGCGCAGCTACGAATGCGCCGCGTGCATGCTCCGCGTCCTCGGGGTCAAGTCCGTGCGGGTCATGACGAACAATCCCAAGAAGATCGCAGAGCTGAGGAAGCACGGGGTCCTCGTCACGGAGAGGATCCCCCTCCAAATTCCGGCGAAGGCGACGAACCTCCGCTACCTCGAGACGAAGCGGTCCAAGATGAACCACATCCTGTCCACGAGGCGGCTCAGATCGCCTCGAGGACGGCGATGATCCGGTCGCCAGAGACCGTATCGCCCGGTCGCACACGAACCTCGCGGACGAGCGCGTCCGCAGGGGCAGGGATCTCGTTCTGCATCTTCATTGCCTCCAGGACGACGATCGCCTCTCCGCGCCGCACCCGGGCGCCGGTCCGGACGGCGACGCGCACGACCCGCCCGGGCATCGGAGGCCGGATGTCGAAGATCGCGCGGGGCCCGGATTCGCCCTGGACCGTCCGCGCCGCGGTCTCCTCGAGACCCCGAAGAGAGACGTCGTGCGGTTCCCCGTTCACCAGGACCCGCCCGTCCCGGGCCTCGATCCGATACCGTCTGCCCCGGACCGTCACAACGACGGACCCGCCCTCCGGTCGGGAATGGGCCCGATACTCTGAGCCGTCCACCCGCACGAGGAGGGATCCGCCTTCGCGGCGGACCTCGACCTCGTGAGGTTCACCATCGACGACGAGATCGAAGCGCATCTCTCCCTCCGAGTCGCTCCCGACTCCCTGCGATCGCCCACGCGGACCCTCGCGGCGGGAGGAAACGCTCCCTGGCGGCGAGGGCGAACAGTCCCGGAGTGGAAGCGAGCGCCGCCGCGATCGCAGCGACCCGGGCCTCCGCGGGCCCTCGTCCCTGGAGGCGGTCCGCGATGCGAAGATCCGCGACCATCGTCGTCCACAGGTGACCTCTCCGGAACTCGGAATGGCGCAATAGGGCCTGGTGGAACGGGATCGTCGTCCGGATGCCCCGGATGTCGAACGACGCGAGAGCCTCGCGCATCCGCCGGATGGAGTCGGCCCGGGTGCGGCCGTGGACGATGACCTTCGCGACGAGGGGATCGTACATCGGGGGAACCTCGGAGCCACGCTCGATCCCCGAGTCCACCCGGATCCCGGGCCCCTCGGGTTCCGAGTACGCCAGGACGCGGCCCGGGGAGGGGAGGAACCCGCGGATCGGATCCTCCGCATTGATCCGGCACTCGAGCGCGTGCCCGCGGAGCCGGACCTTCGATGGCGAGACTTCGAGGTCTTCGCCCGACGCGACGAGGAGCTGCTGTCGCACGAGGTCGACCCCTGCGACCAACTCGGTCACGGGGTGCTCCACCTGGAGCCTGGCGTTCACCTCGTTGAACGTGAACCGTCCTTCGTGGAAGAGGAACTCGACCGTGCCGGCGTTCGTGTATCCCAGGGTGCGAAGGCCCCGGAGGGCAGCCGCCCCGACCTGCTTCCGCTGCCGGGGGGACAGCGCGGGGGACGGCGTCTCCTCGACGAGCTTCTGGTGCCGTCTCTGGACGGAGCACTCTCGTTCCCCGAGAACGACCCCGGAGCTCCGGGGGCCGAGGACCACTTGGACTTCGATGTGTCTCGCGCCCTCGAGGTACGATTCCAGGAAGAGGTCCGGATTGCCGAAGTTGGTTCGAGCGACGGAACGCGCGGATTCGAAAGCGGAGGCGAGTCGGTCCGTACCGTCGACGCGGGACATGCCAATCCCGCCTCCGCCGCCCGTCGCCTTGAACAGGACGGGGAAGCCCAGGTCCTTTGCAACCTCCCGCGCCTCGCGGACGGACCGGACGACGCGGTCTGCGCCACGCGTCACGGGGATCCCCGCGCGGGCCATCGCCTGCCGCGCCGCGATCTTGTCTCCCGTCAGGGCTATTGCGTGCGCGGTCGGACCGACGAAGGAGATCCCTTCCTCGACGCACCGCGCCGCGAATCCCGCGTTCTCCGCGAGAAACCCGTAGCCCGGATGGATCGCATCCGATCCCGTGTCGTGGGCGACCCGCAGGATCCGATCGGCGTTCAGGTAGCTCTGCGACGGATCTGCCGGACCGATCCCGTGGGCTTCGTCCATCGCCCGGACGTGGAGGGCATCCCGGTCGATATCGGAAAAGACCCCGATGGAACGGATCCCCATCGAGCGTGCCGTGCGCGCGATCCGAATCGCGATCTCCCCGCGGTTCGCGATGAGGAGCGTGCGGATCATGGGTGCGCCTAGAGAGGGATGTTGCCGTGTTTCTTCGCGGGGCGCGTCTCCCGCTTGCTCCGGAGCACGGAGAACGCATTCACGATCCGGGGCCGTGTCTCCGAAGGCTCGATCACGTCGTCCACGTAGCCCATGCGGGCCGCGACGTATGGGTTCGCAAACGTCTCTCGGTAGTTCCGGACGAGGTCCGCCCCGCGTCTCTTTCGATCCTTCGCGGCCGCGATCTCCTTCCGGAAGATGATCTGGACGGCCCCCTCGGGGCCCATCACGGCGATCTCTGCGCGCGGCCAGGCGAAGTTGACGTCCCCGCGGATGTGCTTGGAGCACATCACGTCGTAGGCGCCCCCGTACGCCTTGCGCGTGATCACGGTGACCTTCGGGACGGTCGCTTCGCTGAACGCATAGAGGAGCTTCGCGCCGTTCCGGATGATCCCGCCGTACTCCTGTGCGGTGCCCGGGAGGAACCCGGGGACGTCGACGAAGGTCAGGAGGGGGATGTTGAAGCAATCGCAGAAACGGACGAAGCGAGCTCCCTTCGTCGACGAGTTGATGTCCAGCGTCCCCGCGAGGACCTTCGGCTGATTGCCAACGACGCCGACCGAGTGGCCCGCGAGGCGCGCGAAGCCCACGACGAGGTTCTGCGCCCAGTGCTCGTGGACCTCGAGCCACGATCCGCGGTCCACGATCCGCGCGATCACGTCTCGCATGTCGTACGGCCGATCGGGTTCCTTCGGGACGATCGACGCGAGCTCCGAATCCTGCCGGTCCGCGGGGTCGTCCGTCTCGACGACGGGGGGATCGTCCACGTTGTTCGATGGAAGGTACGAGAGGACCTTCCTCACGAGACGGAGGGCCGCACGCTCGTCCTCCGCGGCGAAGTGGGCCACGCCGGACTTCTCCGCATGCGCCATCGCGCCACCGAGGTCCTCGAACGTCACGTCCTCGCCTGTGACCGCCTTGATGACTTCGGGCCCCGTGATGAACATGTTCGAGGTACCCTTCGCCATGACGACGAAGTCCGTCATCGCGGGGCTGTAGACGGCACCCCCCGCGCAGGGACCGAGGATCGCGCTGAGCTGGGGCACGACCCCCGAGGCCAGGACGTTCCGGAAGAAGATCTCCGCGTAGCCCCCGAGGCTGATGACCCCCTCCTGGATCCGAGCCCCGCCGCTGTCATTGAGCCCGACGACGGGCGCGCCGACCTTCATCGCGGTATCCATCACCTTCACGATCTTGTTCGCGTGCATCTCCCCGAGGCTCCCTCCGAAGACGGTGAAGTCCTGGGAGAACACGAAGACGGTCCGGCCGTCGATCGCCCCGTGGCCCGTGACGACTCCGTCCCCCGGGATCCGCTTCGCTCCCATCCCGAAGTCCGTCGTTCGATGTTCGACGAACGCGTCCGTCTCGACGAAGGTGCCGGGGTCGAGGAGGACCTCGAGGCGCTCCCGCGCGGTGAGTTTGCCCTTCGCGTGCTGCGCCTTGATCCGCTCGCGGCCGCCGCCCTCCTTCGCCGCGGCCCTCCGTTTCCGGAGGTCCGTGACGCTTCGATCGACCATGGCGGCGTCGAAGGCGAAGCCGTGACATTAACCCTTCGGGGCCGACGCGAGGGCGGGCTCCGCCACGTTGGAGCGCCTCGGCCCGGAGGCCCCGGCGTCTCCGGCAGCGGGATTCCGTTCCGTGTCGCATGCGCCTACCGGAGATGCTCCACGGAGCCGTCCGTGATCTCGTGCTTCACTCCCTTGTCATCCAGGACGACGAGGGCTCCTGCCGACGTGACGTCGACGCCGAGCCCCACGATCCTCCCCCGTGCCGTTTCGATGGACACCCGACGCCCGACCGTGAGGCAGTGCGCGCGGTAGTCCTTCATGAGAAGGTCGACGGGCGTGTTCAGGTATCGGGAGTAGTGTTCCTCCGCCTTGTCGAGGAAGTAGTCGAGGAACTCCTCGTTCGCCACGTACAGGCTGACCTCGCGCTTCAGAGTCGTCGCCTTCTCGCGGACCTCCGGGGGGAGCCGGTCGAGGTCCACGTTCGTGTTCACGCCGATCCCCACGACGACGTAGAACACGTCCCTCCGGTAGACGCCTTCCGACAGGATCCCTGCGAGTTTGCGATCCTGATAGACGACATCGTTCGGCCACTTGAGCGCGGCGAGGACCCCGAAGTGACGGAGGGCCTTCACGAGGGGGATCCCCAGGAGGAGCCCGAGGACCTGCGCATGCGCGTCCTTCGG
>DATEUA010000003.1:0-22242 GCA_035283405.1 Thermoplasmata archaeon
ATGGAGGGGAAGTCCTACTCGTTCAATGCGTCGAAGTCGACGGACAACCTCAACAAGTCTGTGGACCTGAACTACACGTGGACCGTGCCGGGACCGATCCAGGGCCTGAGCGGGACGGGGAACCACACGTTCTACGGAGAGAACATCACCTTCACCTGGACCGAGTTCAACGTCTCCTACCTGGTCCTGCTGAAGGTGACGGACACGGGATTCGGGTCCGGGAAGAAGAACACGGGCGAGCTGACGCGCTCCATCCCGGTCGGGATCAACCCCGCGGAACGGCCCGACCTCCGGATCGAGTCGAACACGTTGAAGATTACCCCGGGGGACCCGGAAGACGGCGCGTCGATCACCGTCGAGGTGAACGTGACGAACCGGCTGGGTCGCGGGATCGCGACGAACATCACGACGCGGCTCAGCGCGATCTCGGGAGGCCAGACGACGGTCCTCACGACCACCGCCACCCTGTGGAACAAGGACGGCACCCCGAGGGAGAACGGGACGATCGGCGCGGGCGAGACCGTCACGGTGAGGTTCGCGGCCACCGTGTCGGGCCAGGGGAACAAGACGATCGAGGCGTTCGTGAGCGCCGGCCGCGAGCCGTACACGCAGATCGGACCGGACAACAAGGGGTCCACGTCGATTACGGTCAAGCCGTCGATTGTCACGCAGTACGGGTTCGTCGCCGCGTTCCTGGGCATCCTCGCTCTCTTCGTCGTGTACATGGTCCACCGCCGGCGGGTGCGGACCGGGAAGTCGCAGCCCTGGAAAATCCGCCGCGGGGAGCGCGAGGCAGGGGAACCGAAGCCCAGGAAGGAAGCGAAGGAAGAGAAGAAGCGCCTCTAGGGGCGTCTCTTCCCCCCTCGCTTCACATTTCCCTCGGGAAGCGGAGCCCAAGGCACCCGAGCGCGTTCTGCAAAACGATCCGCGCCGCATCCACCACCCGGAGTCGGGTGTCTCGCAGTGGGGGCTCCGACGTCAGGACGGGGCAGTCCCGGTAGAACTCGTTGAAATGAGACGCGAAGTCGGACGCGAACCCGGCGATCGCATGGACCCTTCGGGTGACCGCCGCATGTTCGATTGTCGAAGGAAACTTTGCAATCCACCGGAGGAGCCTCTGCTCTGCCGGATGGACGAGATGGGTCGGATCGCCAGGGCCGGCGTGGCCCGCCTTGTCGAGGATTCCGCATGCCCGCGCATGGGCGTACTGGAGGAAGGGGGCCGAGTTGCCTTCGAAGCTCAGGGCCTCCTCCCACCGGAACTCGATACGCTTCTCCGCTTGGACGCGGACGATGTTGTACCGGACGGCCCCCACGCCAACGAACTCCGCGATCTCCCGCTTCCGATCCTCCGGAAGGTCCTCCCGCCGCTTCGAGACCTCCGCGTATGCCCGGTCGACCGCCTCGTCGACCAGGTCGTCCAGGTTCACGACGAGCCCCTTGCGGGTGGACATCTTCCCTTCGGGCAGTCCGACGAACGCGTAGAAGATCGTCTCGGGCTCCCACGCGATCCCGAGGAGGCGGAAGGCCGCCTTCAACCGCTGGAACGAGAGCTTCTGGTCCTCCCCGAGGACGTTGATGGCGACGTCCGTGCGGGCCATCTTGTCGAGGTGATACGCGATGTCCCGGGTCGTGTAGAGGGAGGTGCCGTGCCGCGTCACGAAGAAGTACTTCGCCGCCTCGCCTTCGAGGCCGGACGAGCGGAGGTCGAGGAAGTGCGCCCCGTCCTCCTCTTGGGAGAGGGGCTTGAGCCGCTCGATGACCCGCTGAACGCGACCGTCGAGGACCAGGTCGCTCTCCCAGAAGAACGAGTCAAAGCGGACGTCGATTCGCTCGAGGCTCTGTAGGATCCCGCGCAGGACGCTCTCCCCGACCGCGCGAATCTCCTTTGTCAGGCCCGCGTCCCCGCTCTCGAATCGTTGGATGAGGGACATGATCTCGCCGTTCAGGCTCGGGTCCGTCTCAAGGAGCGCTGCGGCTCGCTGGTAGAATTTCACGTGACGGTAGTCCTCCTTGTCCCGGTCCGGCGGCCCGACCGTGTCCTCGGAAAGGTGGGTAGTCGCCCAATACTGGACGACCATCTGCTTCCCGAGGTCGTTCACGAGGTACTCCCGCGTCAGCGGGTACCCGGCCATCGAAAGGATCCGGCCCAGGGAGTCCCCGTAGATTGGATTCCGCGCGCGACCCACGTGGATCGGGCCCGTCGGATTCACGCTCGTGTGCTCGAGGAGGATCCGCACGGACTTCGCGGGGGACCGACCGTACCCGGGCCCCATCGCGGCAACCGCCTCGAGCACTATGCCCGCGAACGCCCCTGGGTCGACGACGAAGTTCACGTAGGCGCCCGCGGCCTCGAGCCCCCGGAACGGTTTCGGCACGGCACGCCGCGCCGCCTGCGCGGCGATCTCCTCCGGGGGACGGCGCAGGGCCTTCGCATAGGGGAACATCGCGAGAGCGAACAGGCCCTTGTCCTCGGGTGCCTCGACGACGAGGCCCAGGTCCTTCGCTCCAAGGTCCCCCTCGATGGAGCGCCGGACGTCCTCGGCGATCGCCCGGAGGGCCGCCCAGGGGTCGTGGGCCATCACGCCACCCGGAACCGGAGGATGCCGGCGATCCCGCCGAACGCCTTCAGGAGGAGCGCGCCCTCCTCCGAGTCGCCGGAGATGAGCTCGACGGTTCCGCCCGTCCCCTCCGCCTTCTCGCTGAGCTCCTCGACGAGGTCCCGGCTCTCGACCACCGCGACGGGGCCCCCGTCCACGGGACACACGGAGGGAGCCGCGCCGTCCGCCAGCGTGACCTCGCCCTCCCAATCCCCGTTCCCGCAGCGCACCTTCGCCCGGGACTTCCGGAGGCCCTCGGAGAGGAGGAGCGTGCCGACGGCCGCGTGCTCGAGGGCCTGGCGGACCTCCGCCTCCCCGTAGGCCGCCAATCCTCCGTTCTCCTGCCGGACCTCTTCCATGAACCGCTGGATCAGAGACTTCTCCCGCATCAGGTCGATTCCTGCGAGGATCTCGCGCGACTTCTCCACGAGTTCCTTGAGCCCGTACTCGTCCGTGTACCCCGCATCGAGGAACGTCGGGATGACCTTCTTCTTCACCTCGTGGTGGAGGTAGTCCTGCGTGGCGAAGTACTCCTTCGTGAAGCCCGGCCCGCCGATGAGGATCCCCTGGATCTCCGGCCGGCTGAGGAAGGCCTCCGTCATCAGGTCCCCGACCTTCTTGTACCACTCGTGCGCCGCGATCTCGATGAGCCGCTCGAAGCGGCGTGCGCTCTGCCCGCCCATCCGGTGCTTCGAGGGCACGAGGGATTGGAGATTCTTGATCACCTCGATCCGCTTCCCCCGGAGGAGCCCGAGGGTCGCCTCGGACCGGTCGATCACGACGAGGCCGTACACGTCCTTCTCCGTGAGCATGTCCCGCAGGGGTTCCGTGTAGAACTTCGAGTCGCACCGGTACAGGAAGGACGGCACGGGCTCCGGTGGCTCGATCACATGGACGACCATCTGCGTCTGGTCCGCCCCGATCTGTTCATGTCCGGAGAAAATCACGAGGCCGTTCGGAGGCGGCTGCCGGTACATGCGGAGTCGCTGGAGGGTTGACTCGATCGCCTGCGTCACATGCTTCCGCGTGGTCGCGCTCTTGATGTTCGAGGACTGGGAGTACTCCCCCCGAAGATAGTTCGACACGTCGAAGATCTGGCGCGTCGGAGGAACGTATACACTGACCAACTCCGTTCCGCGACCCGACGCCTTCTCGATCTCCTCGAGGGCGCGGCGGAATTTGTACCGGTCCATCGTCGAGCGTTCCGCCATTCTCGACCACACAGCTATTTATCGTTCATTATCTTTTGCGTCTTCCCTGGAATCTACATGGAGAAAGTGGTCGTCTCGTTGGGCGGGTCGGTCCTCGTACCGGGCGAGGATGACGCACGCTACCTCGCAGACCTCGCGACCCTCTTGCGCGACGTCGCCACACAGGCGCGACTCTTCGCCGTCACCGGCGGAGGTCGAATCGCGCGGTACTACATCGAGACGGGACGCCTGCTCGGGGTGCCGGAGAGGGCCCTCGACGAGATGGGGATCGAGGCGACTCGCCTGAACGCGCGTCTTCTGGGGGCCGCCCTGAAGGGCTTCGCGAATCGCGAGCCCGCGCGGTCGTACGCGGAGGCCGCGCGGCTCTCGAAGCGTCACCGCGTCGTCCTCATGGGCGGGACGGGTCCCGGCCACACGACGGACCGGGTGAGCGCGTCCCTCGCGCGGTACGTCCAGGCGGTGCGGATCGTGAACGCGACCTCCGTGGACGGCGTCTATTCCGCGGACCCGAAGAAGGACCTGCGGGCGAAGCTCTTGGAGCGCATCACGTTCGAGGAACTCGCGCGGCTCGCAGGGGATGGCCACCCGGCCGCAGGTCCGAGCGTCGTGTTCGATCCAGTCGCGGCCCGCGTCCTGGTGCGCGATCGCATCCCCCTCGCGGTCGTCCACGGCCGCGACCTGACCGCGTTGCGGGACGCGATCCTGGGGCGGGCCTTCCGAGGCACCCTCGTGGGGGATTGACGCGGTCGTCGTGCGCGTGGAGACGGTTTACGGCTGGGTGGGACGGTTCGGACTCCTCGTCGCGAGCGTCGCGGCGGGCTTCGCGGTCGTCGGGCTCCTGACCTTCGAGACGGCCTCCGCAGGCGCCTCCGCGGCCTGCGCGACCCTCTTCTTCATCCCGGGCCTCGTCTTCGCGCTCCAGGCGAAGAGGCTACGCCTTCGGGACCTGGCCCTAAAGCACGTCGCGACCTTCATGGAGGCGCGAGGGGTCGTGGACATGGAGACCGTCTCGGGGGAGCTTTCGGTCCCACGGACCGACTCCGAACGAATCGTCCGGCGCGCGATCGCGGAAGGATACGCGCAGGGCGAGATCGACAGGAAGGGTCGGTTCGTCGCGAGGTCCGCGGCGCGATGTCCTCAATGCGGGACACCGCTCCCGACGGGCGCAGGACCGCGATGCGTCGCCTGTGGCCTCGAACGCGAGGCATGATGGGATGACGTTCCGGGGCTTCGTCGCGGCGGACTTCCCCGGGTCCCCACGCCTTTCGGAGTTCGCGAAGGAGCTCGAGACGTCCGGGGCGAGTCTCAAGGTCGTCGACGTCGGGCAGATCCATGCCACGCTCAAGTTCCTCGGGGAAACGGAGGATGGCCTCGTCCTCGACATCGTCGAGAGGATGCGCACGGCCTGCAAGGGCATCCCGTCGTTCCCCGTGACGCTTCGGAGCGCGGGCGCCTTTCCGAGCGTCTCGCGGATGAACGTGATCTGGATCGGGATCTCGGGCGCTGACCCCCTTGCGACGATCGCGGCGCGGCTCGACGCGTCCTTCGCCTCCCTTGGCTTCCCGCCGGAACGGCGGCCGTGGGCCCCTCACGTGACGATCGCCAGGGTCAAGGGGGGCCGGAATCTGGATCGGGTGCGGCAGATCCTGGTCGCGCGGAAGGACGACACATTCGCGGACGCCGTCGTGGATCGGGTGCGCCTCAAGAAGAGCGTGCTCACCCCCAGCGGCCCGACGTACTCGACCGTCGAAGACGTGCTCCTGTAGCGGCCCTACCGGCGCCTAGGGTTTCTCCGCGAAGAGGCTGAGCTTGTCCCACTCAATCGAATGCTTCAGGCGATGCTTCTGGAGAATCCGGCTCACCTGCTCCGCGACCCGAGCGACCTCGATCGTCTTGCCTCGCCCATAGATGTAGAACTCCACGCCCCGCGCGATCGGGAAGATGAGACGCAAGGGCCCATCCCGGTTGTACCCCTCCGGCTTCCGGTTCTTCCGGAGGTCCCGGAGATTCTCCTCGATCAGGACTTCGATGATCTCTTGGTCTTCCGGGAGCTGCTGGGACTCCTCGAGGAACTTGAGGAGAAGCGGGCGAAACGCCGGCGCGAGGCGCTTCCACGTGACCTGGCGGTCGAACTTGAAATGCCCGCTCCGAGCGCGCACGGCCGGTTCGCATCCGGCACTTGCTATATAACGATGCCTCGGCCCCTCGAGCCCGGCACACCCGGGACCGCACCCTTAAGCCGGGGCACTTCATCGCGCGCCACAATGCGCACGGCGCTCACGATCGCAGGAAGCGACTCGGGCGGTGGGGCGGGAATCCAGGCGGACCTGAAGGCCTTCGCCGCCATCGGGGTCCACGGGACGTCCGCGGTGACGTGCGTGACGGCCCAGAACACACGGGCGGTCGACTCCATCTTCCCGCTCCCCGCAGACGAGGTGCGAAAACAGTTGCGTTCCGTCCTCTCGGACTTCGACGTGCGCGCGGCGAAGACGGGCATGCTGTACTCCGCGGACATCGTCCGGGCGGTCGCGAAGGGGCTGGCCCGATCGAGGTTCCCGCTCGTCGTGGACCCGGTCATGGTCGCGACGGTCGGAGCGTCATTGGAACGCGAGGACTTCCAGGACGCGCTCGTCGAGCAGCTTCTCCCGCGAGCGGCGATCGTGACGCCGAACCGGCACGAGGCGGGCCGCCTCGCGGGCAGGGCGATCCGGAGCGTGACGGACGCCGAGAGGGCGGCCCGAGAGATCCGGAGACTCGGGCCGGATGCGGTCCTCGTGAAGGGAGGCCATCTCCGCGGACGACTTGTGGACATCTACGCGGACGGCCGGTCCACGCGGCAGCTCACGGGCTTCCGCCACGACAAGGAGCTCCACGGGGCGGGCTGCACCCTGGCCGCTTCGATCGCCGCGTACCTCGCCCGTGGCATGCCTCTCCTCGAGGCGGTCCACGCAGCTCGACGGCGGGTCGCGTCCGGCTTCCTCTCATCGTACCGGGTCGGACGAGGCGTCGATCTGATCGACGCCCACGTCGTGCCGGACCGCTACGCAATCTGGCAGGCCGTGTCGGACGCGGCTCCGCGCCTCGCGAAGGCGATCCCCCTCGAGCTCGCCCCGGAGGTGGGGACGAACCTCGGCTACGCCCTCTCGACGGCGACGACCACGGACGACGTGTGCGCCCTCCGCGGCCGCATCGTACGGGTCGGCAGCCGGCTCGAGCCGACCGGCGCGGCCGCCTTCGGGGCGTCGAAGCACATCGCGCGGGTGATCCTCACGGCGATGCGATTCCATCCAGGCACCCGATCCGCCACAAACTTGAAGTATCGTCCGAAAAATGCGCGGCGGCTCCGATCCGCCCGACTCGCGGTCGCGACGTTCGACCGCTCGGAGGAGCCGGCGGGCGTCTCCACGCTCGAGTGGGGCACGGAGCGGGCCATCGTGGAGGTGCGACGAATCCCCGACGTGATCGCCGACGAGGGAGCCGTGGGGAAAGAGCCCATGATGCGAGTCCTTGGAACGGACCCCCAGGACGTCCTCCGCAAGGTCCGACGGATCGCACGGGCCGTGGCGCTATGAGGATCGCTCTGTTCACGGACACGTACCTGCCGACCGTCGACGGAGTCGTCACGTCCGTCCTCGCAACACGACGCCAGCTCGAGGCGGACGGCCACGAGGTCGTCGTCTTCGCTCCAGAGGATCCGAAGCGACGGGGTGCTCGGGAGGCGGGCACCGTCTACGTGCGGGCGAAGGAGTTCCGCACGTACCCCGGGTACCGCCTCGCGATGTTCCCCGGGAGGGAGGTGGACCTCGTGAAGGCCCTCGGGATCGACGTGATCCATAGCCACGGAGTCGGGTTCGTCGGGGTGAAGGGTCTCTGGTCCGCCTGGCAGGCGAAGATTCCGATCGTCCAGACGTTCCACACGATGATCCAGGACACGCTGCCCTTCTACTCGCCCTTCGGTCTGAATCTCCATCTGCTCGAACGCGGCCTCCGGCTCTACCTTCGGATCTTCCTCCGGAAGTGCCAAGGGGTCGTCGTGCCGAGCCGCGCGATCCTCGAGGAGATCCTCGCCCTGTCCCCGGAGGCCACGATCGCAGACGTCATCCCGACGGGCGTCGACCCGAGGCGCTTCCATCCGTACGTGTCCGGGGACGCGGTCCGGAACCGCTGGGGGCTGAACGGGCAGGATGTGGTCCTCCACGTCGGGCGCGTCGCTCCGGAGAAGAACCTCGGCACCCTCATCCACGCGTTCCGGCGGGTGCGAGACCTGAACGGAGACGCGAAGCTCCTCGTCGTGGGCTCGGGGCCGTACCTCGAGAAGTGCTACGACCTCGTTCGGCGTCTGGGCCTCGCCGGGGATGTGATCTTCACCGGCTTCGTGCCCGACGCGGATCTGCCGAAGTACTACGCGGCCGCGGACGCCTTCGCAATCGCCTCGAAGTTCGAGACCCAGGGGCTTGTCGTCCTGGAAGCCCTCGCGTCCGGTCGCCCTGTCGCCGGGGCGAACTTCCGCGCGATTCCGGAGTTCGTCCGGGAAGGCGTGAACGGCGCGCTGTTCGATCCGGACGACGCGAAGGACTGCGCGGAGGGGATCCTCCGGTGCCTGTCACGGCGCGATGCGATGGGGCAGTCCGCGCGGGACACCGCGCTTCCGTACTCCATTGCCCGATGCACGCGACGCCTGGAGCACCTGTACGCCCGGCTCGCCGCGTGAGGGCGCAGGCATTAATACGCTCCGCTCCTCTCGACGCGGCGTGCTCGGCATCCTGGGCGGCGGACTCTCCGGCCTCGTGCTCGCGTCTCGCCTGCGGGACGCGGAGGTCCTCGAGGCGGAACCGACTCCCGGGGGCTTGTGTCGAAGCCTGACCGTCGAGGGCTTCACGTTCGACCCGCACGGATCCCACATCCTGTATTCGAAGGACGCGAACGCCCTCGCGTTCTACGAGGACCTCCTTCGAGACAACGTGTGCCGCCGGCGGCGAAACACGAAGGTGTTTTACAAGGGACGGTACGTGAAGTATCCCTTCGAGAACGGCCTCGCGGACCTTCCGCCGGAGGACAACCTCGCCTGTCTCCTGGGATTCATCGAGGCGTACGTAGCCCGGAAGGCGGCCCTCGGGGCGAAGCCGACGAACTTCCGGGAATGGATGTACCACCGCTTCGGTGCCGGGATCACGGAGGCCTACCTCCTCCCGTACAACGAGAAGATCTGGAAGACGTCCGCACAGGATATGGGGATCGAATGGGTCGACGGCCGTGTTCCGGACCCGCCCCTCGAGGACGTGATCAAGTCGAGCCTCGGGTTCTCAACGGAAGGGTACACGCACCAGTTGAACTTCGTGTATCCACGGGTCGGGGGCGTCGAATGCCTCATCCGAGGCGTCCTACCCCGCGTACCAAGGATCCGCCCGGGGTTCCGGGTGACGTCCGTGAGGCGCCACGGCGGACGATGGATCGTCGGGGACGGATCGGAGGAGCAGGAGTACGAGGACCTGGTCTCGACGATCCCGATCCCGGATCTGATCGGGGCCATGGGGGATGCGCCAGCCGACGTACGCGCGGCGGCCGCAGGACTCCAGCACCGGTCCCTCGTAACGGTCATGGTGGGGATCGGGCGGCCGAATCTGAACGAATTCAGCTGGGTTTATTTCCCCCGTCCGGAGGACGGCCGATTCAACCGGATCTCGTTCCCCAGCAACTTCAGCGACTCCGTTTCCCCCGAAGGGACGAGTTCCGCCGTCGCGGAGATCACCTGCGTGCTCGGCGACGACGTGTGGTCGTCCCCCGACGAGGCGCTCGTCGAGCATGTCGTCGAGCGGGCGGACCGCCTCGGCGTCTTCCGGCGCGGGGACGTCGTGCTCGCGAAGGTCGCCCGGACTCGGCACGCGTACGTGGTGTTCGATCGAGCTCATGCGCGGAATCTCCGCCTCGTGAAGGCGTACGCCGCGAAGGAAGGCATCCGCCTCCTCGGTCGGTTCGGCCAATTCGACTACATCAACACGGACCAATGCATCCTCCGGGGCTTGGCTCTCGCGGAGGAGCTCCAGGTGGCCGCATGAGGGTCTCCGTCGTCGTGCCTACGTTCCAGGAGGAGGCGGGCATTGAGGACTTCCTCCGTCAGTTCGAGGATCAGGCCCTCCCCCGGTCCGAATTCGAGATCATCGTGGTGGACGGTGGGAGCGAGGACCGGACTCGAGAGATCGCGTCCCGATTCGCGGACCGGGTGGTCGTCCAGACGAGCCCTGGGATCGGCGGGGCCCGCAACGACGGGGTCGCGGTGGCCCGCGCCGGTGTGGTGGCGACGACGGACGCGGACTGTCGGGTACCGGAGGACTGGCTGGAGCGCATCGTCCGCCATTTCGAGGACCCTCGCGTCGTCGCGGTCTGCGGCCCGGACGGACCTCTCGAGACGCACTGGAAGGCCCGTTCCGTCTTCTTCGTCGTCCGTTTCCTCATCCGGGTCGCCGCGCACCTGCGCCTGTACGGCACCGGAGGGACGAACTCCGCGTTCCGAAAGGGGCCGTTCCTCGCGATCGGCGGCTACCGCCAGCTCCCCCACTCGGACGACGTCGACATGGGGTTCCGCCTCCGGAGGCTCGGACGCATCGTGTACGACCCACGCCTCTTCGTCCGTCTGTCCGTCCGGCGGCTCGAGAAGGACGGGTATCTGCGCACCCTGTTCCTCTGGCTCCGCGGCGACCTCAAGGCCCTCGCAGGCCTCCCGATCGATTCGACGGACTACGCACGGCGGAAGTACTAGGCCGGAGGCCTCGGGGGGACCCCCGCGCGCCTCCGGTAGAGCAGCGAGGCGGCGAGGGACACGCCCACGACGGCGAGCACGAGTCCCACCGTGACCCATCGGGCGAGGAGCGGATCGTACGCGATGCCGATGAACCCGGACAGGGCGAGGAGCACGGAGTATTTTGCCCCCGCGCCGATGAGGATGTACGCCAGGGACCTCCGGAAGTCCCAGCGACACGCGGCGATGAACGCGCCCACCATCGGCACGACGGGCGCGACTCGATTCAGGAGGATGATCCGCTCGTCCTTGAGGACGAGGAACTCGATCCAACGCTTCATCGACCTCTCGAGCCACGCGGGCATGTGGCCTCCGCGGATTAGGACCCGTCGGACGAACCCGTAGAGTGCCGTGTTCCCGACGCCTTCTCCCGCCATGGCAATTCCGAGCAGCAGGAGACCCCACACGAACGCGTCGAGTTCCGGCGGCCGAAAGGAGAACGATAGGATGATTGCGAGCTCCGGTAGGAGCGGGAACAGGGCGGCATCGACGGCGAACACGAGGAAGAGCGCCAGGAGGGTTCCTGGAAGGCCGAGGAACCCGAAGAGGTCTCCGAAGAGGTCGTCGAAGAGGGCCATCGGGCGTCTCAAATGCGAACGAGGATGACTATCGTCACCTGGAAGATCAGAGTTCGGCCGACGACCTCGCGGTTGAAGTCCATCGTATACGTGCCTGCGTCGAGGTCCACCTTGGAGACGTAGAAGGGCTCGCCGCCCGAGGTCCCGCCGAGTCGATTCGCATCCTCCTCCTCGATGAGGTGCTGCACGAGGATGACCCCCTCGCCGCCGTTTGCCGCGTCGTCGATCCCGACGATCTGCGCGTCCCACGCGTCGTGGGGTCGCACAATCTCGTGCAGGTCGGGACTGTTCGTGACCGTCACGACGGACCCGGCCACCTCGACGATCGCATCCCAGCCCCAGAAGGGGTCCGTGACGTTCGCGCCGGACGAAGCGAGCGCGTTGTAGCGGGTCTGGAACTCCGTCGCGTTCATCGTGAGGCGGACGACGACGGATTCGAGGATCGGGCGGACACTGATCTTTGACGGATCCGACGCCCCGTAGCCAAGATCCGCCGGAATCACAAGCGTCTTCGAATCGCCCCTCGCGAGGCCTAGGAGGCCGTCATTGAACCCCTCCACGACCCCGCTCTCCGGGCCGACGGTGACCGGAAGAGGTTGCCATCGGGCTCTCCACGTGAACGAAACGGCCTTGGGCCACGAGGCATTGTCCGTCGCCACCGATTCCAAACTCGTGTCGAAGACGAGGTTCGTGTCCTGGAAATAGCCGATGTAGTCCACGGACAGACGGTCTCCGTCGTCCGCCCGCAGCACTTCAGGGCCCGCTCCGGGGACAAAGAACACGTACCACGAGGTCGTCAGGAATGCGAGGGCGATCAAGAGGAGGACGAACGCCCCGAGATTGCTGATCCCGGACGGGTCGCGGGCGATCGGGCGAGGCATGTGGGCCGCGGCTAGACCTGGAGGCGCCATAAACGTTATGGTTCGGAGGTCGGAGATGCGAGCGGGCGATCCCCGTTACGATGTGGGACCGTACACGATCTCAATTCGCTGCCCATCGGCAAGGGGGAGGCTCCCGTAGAGGCCGCTCTGGACCGTGTCCACGAGCATCGTCACGCGATTCGTCCCGTCGTCGACGAACGAGAGGATCCGGGTCTCCGTGAACGCCTCACCCCAGACCGCAAAGAAGTCGCCCACGGTGAAGTCCTTGGGCACCGGCCCCTCGACGTGGATTTGGACATACCCCGTCGCGTCCGATGGGGAGTGGGTGTGAAGCGGCTTCGTGCACGCGACGCTCCCGCCGGGATTCCGGACGATCCCGATGTCCGTTGGGATCGTCTCGTAGATTCCCCGGATGCTGATCCGGAGGTATGGATGGATGTGGTATGCCTCCGACGTGATGCACGTGTCCCGCGTGAAGTTCCGGTAGGGATCGAAGTATGGAGCGGCAACGTAGGCGACTCCAACGAGGAGGGCGATTCCGAGCACGATTGCGACATGGACCTTGCGGATCTGGATGCCGTCCGCGGCTCGCTTCCGCGGCGAGTATTGGACGTCCGCCCGGAGCTTCTCCTTCGTCTCCGCCGCGGCGGGGTGCCGGGGATGGTTTTCGTCCACGTGCCGGATCAGGTTCTCCCGCCGGACCGGGACGTTGCAGATGGGACACCGCTCCATCGTCGCCACGAGAGGCCTCGCCCCTGTTACAGCGGAATTGAGACACGGGCCGCGTATTAAGCGTTTCCCGGCGTACGACGGACGTCCTACGCGTACATCGCGCCCGACGCCTCGTGGCGCGCGAGGCTCTCGCCGATTACCTTGTCGATCGCGCGTTCGAAGTCCGACATCACGACGATCTCCCGGTCTTCCCGGATCGCGAACATCCCTGCTTCCGTGCACATGGCCTTGATGTCCGCACCCGTCGCGGTCTCGCACCGCTGGGCGAAGAGCGCGTAGTCCACGTCCTTCGAGACGTTCATCGGCTTCGTGTGGATCCGGAAGATCGAGAGGCGGGCCTCGTAGTTCGGGATAGGAATCTCGATGATCCGGTCGAACCGACCGGGCCGGAGGAGCGCCTCGTCCAAGATGTCCGGGCGGTTCGTTGCGCCGATGATCTTCACGTTCCCGAGGGGGTTGAAACCGTCGAGTTCCGCGAGAAGCTGCATCAGGGTCCGCTGGACTTCGCGGTCCCCCGAGGTAGCGACCTCGAGGCGTTTCGCGCCGATGGAATCGAGTTCGTCGATGAACACGATCGAAGGGGCCTTCTCCCGCGCGAGCTGGAACAGCTCCCGAACGAGCCGCGCCCCCTCCCCGATGTACTTCTGCACGAGCTCCGAGCCGACGAACCGAATGAACGAGGCACTCGTTCGGTTCGCGACGGCCTTCGCGAGGAGGGTCTTCCCGGTCCCGGGCGGGCCGACGAGCAGCACGCCTTTCGGAGGTTCGATGCCCACCTTCCGGAACAGCTCGGGCTTGAGGAGGGGATCTTCCACGGTCTCGCGAAGCTCCAGCATCTGCGGCTCGAGGCCTCCGACGTCCTCCCAGGTGACCCCGGGCTTCTCGATGACCTCCGCACCCGTGACGATCGGGTCGAGGGAGGGGGGCAGCACACCCATGACCGCGAGAGTCTGCTTGTTCAGGGCGACCCGCGCCCCGACGACGAGGTTCTCCTTCGCGATGTACTCCGCGGCGTTCACGATGAAATCGGGTCCCGTAGACGACTTCACGACCACACGATTGTCCGCCAGGACGTCGCGGACGTTCCCGATGATCAGAGGCGGGCTCTTCAGCCGGTCGAGTTCCTGCTTCAGCCGCCGGACCTCCTTCTGAAGGCGGATGAGCTCCGATTCGGTGTAGCGCTTCTCCCCTTCGACGCGTCGCGCGGATTCGAGAAGCTTGTCGTTCCGCTCTTCGAGCGACGCGATGCGCTCGGACATTTTCTCCGAGAAATCACGGATCTGGTCCTCGTCCATGATATCGACGCGGCGGGCGCGTGCCGGTGAAGGCTATATACCCGCCACGCTCTATTTAGGCGTTGCGGGGTTGATTTCGTGCTGTGCGAATTGTGCGGTGCAGCGGTGCCCCGCACGAAGGACGTCGCGATCGAGGGCACGATTCTCTCCGTCTGTACGAACTGCGCGCGCTTCGGAGACGAGGTCGCGACCCCCGCCGTCCGACGCACCTCCATGCCGCCCGTCATCGCGCAGCGCCTCGAGGCAAGGAGACGGCGTCAGACACCGCGAGACGTGTACGAGAACACGGGCGAGGAAGAACTCGCGGACGACTTCTCCCTTCGGATACGACGCGCGCGCGAGGCGCGCGGCTGGAAGCAGGCGGACCTTGGTGCGAAAATCAACGAGAAGGCGTCCGTCATCGCGAAACTCGAATCGGGCACGATGACTCCGGGGGACGCCCTCGTGCGAAAGCTCGAGAGGGAACTCGCGGTGAAACTCCGGGAGAAGGTCGAACCCGTCGCGATGAAACGACAGCCGTCACGACCTCCGATGACCCTCGCCGACCTCGTCTCCTTCGACGACAAGGCGTGAGGGCTAGGGGATTCCGAGGCGACCTTCGACCGCGGCGAGGAACGGCGACACGTCGACATCCGCCTTCCGAGCGGCGATCAGGGCGGCGACCTCAATCTCGACATCCATCCGTTCCTGAATCGCGTTGACGCCGGAGATCACGGTGCGCCGGTCCGAACCGGTTCGAGCCACGATCGCATCCACGATCCGCACAAACAGATCGTCGTGCGCGGGCCTAGGGGCATCCAGGATCGATGGGCTTGGCGTCAGGTCGCGGGGCACGTCCACGGAGGCCACGTCGAACGTCGGACGTAAGACTCCCGCCCCCGATTCGAGGAGCTTCGCCTCCAGCCCGCGCTGGAGCAGGCGCTGCGCGTCGCGAGGGGGGAACCACCTGAGGTCCATCGACGCGGAGAGGACGAACTCCTTTTCCGAGAGCTCGTTGCGTCCCTTCCGCTTGAAAAGGGCCGCGATGGCCTGTCGAAGTTCTTCGATGGACGGAGCCCCGAGCGGCTCGGGAGACGGCCGGGGCGGATAAGGATGGCGGACAATCGAAGGAATGTTTATCCCCAGGACCGACTATTGGACGTCGCTCCAGCGTAAGGTCGCGCCGACCCGTGACGCGCGATGCAAGCCTGGAGGGGATGCCGCATGGGTCCCTCCTCGACAGCCCCGCGTTCGGGGCGCTCCGTGACAGGGGGACAACGCGGCGTCCAACAATCCCCCGACAAGGGTCAGGGCGCTGAGGGAGCAACGCTTGGCCATGACGCGCGCTGTTACTGCCGGGGGACATCCCCTTCGTTGCGTGCCTACTCCGGCTCGTCCGTCCTCCGCAAGCGCCACCGACGCGAGGCGATGACCACGAGGATCGCGCCGCCGATCGGGATCGCGAGCGCCTCGACCTCGGGGACCGGCACCGTCGCACGCGAGTCATCCGTCCCCGGGTAGGGGCCGTTCATCCGGATTCGTACGGAACCGCCGCTCACGAGCGTGATCTTCCACTGGACGTGCTGTTGACCCGTCATGGACCTCGCCCCGATCGTCCCGGTCTGGATCGTCACGTCGGGCCCGTAGGTGATGAAGTTCGTGGCGGCGTAGATGACGGCCGTGCCACTGCAGCCGCTGTTCGTGCATTCGTTGATCTCCACGGAGTAGACGGGTACGTACGTCACCGTGACCTTGATGTGACTCGCGCGGACCTCGTCCGCCGCGGCGTCGCCATCCCGGAAGCCTACTTGCAGGGCATCGAGATCGAGGGACGTCCAAGGCGAGCCGTCCGAGGGATCGTTCGCCCAAGAGTCCGTCCACACAGAGTACGTCCCGGAGTTCGCGCAGTCCTGGCCCCCCGATGCCCCGGTGAACACCGTGCCCCCGCTCTTGAGGATGATTGCGACGCTCACCGTCGCACCAGTCATCTTGCGGCACGACGCCTCCACGACGAAACTCGAAACCGACAGGGGGGACGGCGCCGCCCAATCGGGGAGGTTGTACAGGGAATCCGTCTGGGAATTGCTCGTCGACGTCACATACGTCGCGTCGTTGTCGCTGGTCGTCTCATCGACACATTTTTCCTCGTTGCCTTCGGAGTTGCAGCCCGAGGTCCCGGATGTCGTCCACGCGTTCACATCCCCGAGGGCGCTCGGACTGAACACCTGGGTTCCGGAGGTGACCGTCTCGATGTCGAGAATGACCTCCCAAATGCCTGCGATCGTATCCGGGAGGCCGTCCGGACTGAACCAACAGGCCGTGCCCCCTTGTGTGGACAACGTGACGCTCGCCGCGGAGGCCCCCTGCGCCAAGCTGGCGTCCTTGTTGACGTCGCAGACAACCTCGTTCCCGTCCGTGTTTGTGAAGAACCACCGCTCGTTGCCCGACAGGTCGAACGTGCTGACGCTGCCCGGACTCGGAGATCGATCGACCGCCGAAGAGGACATGGCGCCTCCGATCCGGAACACGGCATCGACGGGCCCATCCGGGATCTTCGTCCAGTCCATGACCTCGAAGTACGCGGCCGTCGCGTTCGAGAGACCGAGCGCCGAGGCGTCGAACCCCGCCTCGATTCGAGCGTAATCCGAGGCGACGAGGATCCCCGCGACGGGGCTCCACGACCATTCCAGCGGCGACGACCCCGCAAAGACGCTTGCCCCTCGGTACGTGACCTCGCCATACTTCCCTCGAATCTCGACAAGGTAGTCCGCCCCGAGAGACTTCACTCGAAAGCCCGTCGCACTTCGGTTGTCCGCATCGAGAAACACGCGCCAGACGTCTTCGCCGTACACCAAGGGCCGTAGGGACGGACCGATGTACACGCTTACGGCCTTGTTCGCGTATGGCGGCGGAAACGTCGAGGGGATGGACGTGTTGAGGTACACATCCGGACCGGCCGGATAGTCCGTCGAGGAGTCGCCGTCAAGGTCTCCACCGGCATTGACATCGTCAACGCCGTCGTTGTCGAAGTCGAAGGGAGACGGATCCTGCGAATCCGGAACCGTGTCGCGGTCGGAGTCCGCAGGTCCTGGAACGATGGATGGCACGGGGACGTTCTCCTCCGGAACCAAGGTCCCGTTGAACGCGCGGCCTGAAACCGCGAGGTGGAGGGCCCCCACGCTGCCGGAAACGTCGATCGCGTACGTCGTCAGGTCGACATCCGGTCTTCGGCCGAGCTCCGAGGGGTCCGTCGACACGTTCGTCCAATCCGAGAACCCGCCGTCCACCGCAATCCCCGCAGGCACAAACCCGAGGTATCCGACCGAACGAGGGGACGGCAGCGTGTGCAACGTCACGACGCCGGAGGCCAGGGACACGTCGCCAGGCCCCGTGACGGTCGCGCCCAACGTGGCTCCCGCTCCGCCGGCAACGTCCGCGTGGATCGAGAGCGTCTCCGACGCCCCAGTGTCCAGCGTTCTGGAACCGAACGCGAACGTGACCCTCGCTCCCCCCGGCGTCCATTGCTGGAGGACCGCACCGCCCGGATCTCGCAGGCGGAGGGCGGACACGGCGACAGGATTCACGGTCCCCGTCAGCGTACCCGTCACAGAATCGTACGAGCACACCCCGACGAGACATCGAAGATGGAGTCGGAGGAGCTCCCGGTCCGTGCCGGAGAGGATTTCCGAGGCAGTCGGCTCGAGATCGACAAGAAGGCTCGAACCCCCGAGCGCAAGCACCGCATCCGACTCGTCCGACGTCCCGTCGTACGCCTGGAAGTGCGCGTACATGCGGAGGGGGGATGGCTCGGAGGAGAGGAGATCCCAATCGATCTCGAGTTCGACGCGAGGACCGAGAGAGGCCGCACGAATCGTCGCCCCCTTGATCCATCCACTCCAATCGCTCGGCTCTCGGTTACCGTCCCACTCGAGGAGTCGCGTGGCGGAAATCCCGCGGCTATGGCCCAAGACCTCGACGAGACGATCCGCTCCGATGCCCGAGCCGCGGTAGCCGGTGGAGACATTCCGATCTATGTCCAGGAACAGCCGGAGCGTGTCGTACCGGACCGGCGTCCCGCCGCCTGAAAAGGCCTCGCCCGCAACCTCCGCGTAGACCGCGAGGCCCGGCCCGCTATCCACAAGCCCAAGCCGCCGGAGGTCCACGTTTGGACCCAACCCGGGTCGACTCGCCTGCACAACGAGGCCTAGGGGCGCCCAATCCGAGAACTGTCCGTCGATCTGAATGAGCCCCGGAGGGCCGAGGTCCGGCGGGACGAAAAGCGGTACGAGGAGGAGCCCGACGGCGACCAGAGGGATGAGCCACAGCCTCCAGCGCGACAGATACGCTTCCCTCCGGAATCGCGGGGAACCAAGGCCGTTCGTGAACCCGTTCCCGTTCGTGAGTCCGTTGGTGATCCCGCGGCGCAGGGAGGCAATTCCATTCGTAAGTCCGTTCGTCTGCCCGCGTTCTTCGCCAAGTCCGTTCGTCCTTCCAAGTCCGTTCGTGAGACCGTTCGTGCGGCCTCGAAGCCCGTTCGTGAGCCCGTTGGTTCTCCCACGAATGCCGTTCGTCATCCCGACGGATTTCCGGGTGGCGGATTCCCGAACCGATCCGTTCGTGAGGCCACGCCCTCGCGTGACGACCGACTTCGGGGCCCGACGGGGCTGAGGCCGCGGAGTCGCGTCTGGGGGGGCATCTGGCGGCGAACCGGATCCTTCAGGGATGTCCGTCCGAGGGTCGACCGTAGGCACCTCGCCTGGGGCATGGATTCCGACTGCGCTTGTGGGACCGCCCTCCCCTCCGGTCGGAGAGTACGGAAGCAATCGCGCGCCACACGCGGGACATGTGGGAACGTCGTGCGCAATCGGAGTCTCACAGAGCGGACAAAGCCTCTCCAACGACCCTGTCGTGGAAGCCGGGTTCTCTTGGAATCGGACCGTCGCCGCTTCTTGATTTTCCAGGACGACTCTAAGACCGTCTTCCCCACTCTGGAGAATTCGGAAGGCAGTCGCCGAGATCGTATCCTTCATGTGGATGACGCCGATCTTGGCGAGGACCTGTTCTCCGACGCGTGCCCGCTCGATCTCGATGAGGCCATCGAAGGGTTGCTGGAGGGTCGACAGCTCGGATGGAGTGTGTCTATCCTTCTCAATCGTGATGAGGGCCGTGAAGCCGGCGCGCTCGAATTTCCCCTTCAGACTCTGAGCGAAGGCATACACTTCGCCCACGGGATACTCGATCGTCGCGGGGGACAGAATCTCGGCGACCGCCCGTTTCGGCTTGTCGCCGACGAGGGCGGCAATCGCGCGGCCGAGAGCGACTCGGACGTTCGTGAGGTTCCCCGAGGCGCGGAGCACGGGTCCCGCCTCCTCGACCTCCTTCACGGGCTGCGTCCGCCATGACGACCAGTCGACGATGCGGAACCGGTTCGATGCGCCCGCCTTGTCCACATCCACGCCGAGACTTCGAAGCTCGGCGAGGACGTCGTCGACGGACACCGATGATACGAGGAGGAGGCCACTGGCGCCCTCCCTCAGACCCTCCGCCAGGAAGGCGATTGCGAACGACAGGTTTTCGGTCCCTGACGGACCGAGGAGCCCAACACTCGTTCCGAAGGGCAGTCCCCCTTGGACGATGTCATCGAACCCTGGAACTCCGGACGGGATGCGCACGTCAGGCCTCCTTGGTCTGCCGGCGACCCTGACCGGATCGCATCCTCATCCGTGCGTCCGCGTCGATCTCAACCATGGCTGCGCCCTCACGGACCGACGTCGGCGTGTCGTGCAACGGGTTCCTCGTCCCGTCGGACGGACCGTCGCTTCAGCCGAAGGAACGAAACGACGAGCAGGACACCCGCGACAGGAAGGACGACCTCGCCGAACTCGGGAATCTTCGTGACCTGAACCTTGATCTCGTACGGTGAGCTCCCGCCTTGCCCCCACAGCCACGAGACGAACGAGGACGACGAAACCGTGTATGGCGAAGTGAGGTAGTCCTTCGACGTGGTCGAGAGGTCGACCTCCTTCTGGAAGGACCACATCGTTGTGAGTCTTCGGGCTCTGATCTGGCCGTCGGTCGCGATGTAGTACGCATACAGGTCGCCCGTCGCGGTGTCCCTCGTGACCGTCGGGCTCTTGCTCCCCGACCGCCCGGGGACCTCGAGTTCCGCCCAGGCGAGGTCGAGCTGATCGCTCCCGCTGAGGGTCGACGCCACGAGGCGGAGCCGGAGGTCTGCGTAGTCGGTAATCGCAGCTGCCTCACCGCTTGTGAGCGTGTACGAATACGTGTTGAAGCTGTCACGCGGCGTGATCGAGGTCACCGCGGTTTGCGCTACCAAGGTGCCGCCTTGATACAGCGAGACCTGCATCTGCTCGTCGGGACCAGATCCTGTCGCCCTCGCACGGAATCGAATCACGTGGCCCGTGTCGACGCCCGGATCCGCGATGTGCGTGAGCCCGACCTCGTCCGTACCCGTCGCGGTCGCGGACACGTAGTCCGTGTCGTCGTTGTCGTCGAGGCGGGACCACTGCGGTACGGGGGTCCATGTCCCTGCGTCGACGCCCCACTCGGGGCGCAGGAAGTCCAAGGAGGATGCGGTACCCCAGGAGCCCGTCCGCTTCTTGTACTGCACGGATCCGGAGCTGTCGACGTACACGAGATGGATGTTGTCGCTGCCGTCGACGACCGCACTTGGTATCTTCGTCGTAACACCTGCGGTCGTTGTCGCAATGTTTTCGACGCTCCCCCACGTGCCGGCGTACTCGCGCCCGTCGATCGCTCCATCGGCGTACCATAACGCGTACATGTCGCCCCCCGCCATTGGGAGGACCGTTGGGTAAACGAAGTCGGCGGAGATCCCTGTGCTCAGGAGGTACGTGATGGAGCCCCACGCGGAGACGTCGTCGGCGTTCGTCGATTTCACGACCGCGACGTTGAACGTGCTCGCCGTGTTTTTTGCGCTCGAGGCAATCCACAAGAATCCATTCGTGTCGCGCGTGATGAACGCAATCTTTGGAACCGTGTCGGAACTGCTGATCGTCATCGCCGTCTGGCTCCCCCAGGTGATCGTCCCACCACTGATTGTACCGCGGCGGACCGGGAGCGTGGAGTCGCTCAGGACGCCGTCCCCGACGGCGTAGACGATTTTCGTCACGCCCGTGTCGTGGAACCATACGGACGCCTGGCCCACCGAGGCCGTCGTGAACGCCTGACTAACGGAGTTCTCCCAGGTGAGGCCGTCCGTGCTACTTTTGTACACGGTGTTCGAGCCATCGGAGTAGAAGGCCCAGAACCTCAATCCGTCGTGGAAGACCTTCCTCTGGTGGTTGTACTTCGTCGAGACGCTGTCCGTCGACGTGTCGATCGTGCGGCTCGAAGGGGCCGAGTCTCCGAAAGCCCAATACAGGACGCGCTTCGTCGCGGCGCTGATCGTCGTGTGCGTGACCGTAAACCCATCCGCGTCGCCTCGCTTGTAGTCTGCTTCGTTGATCGTGCTCCCCGACGATGCATACAATCCGACTACTTTCGTGGTCTTTGCGCGCATGTCGGAATCCGTCGTGACGATGTTCCGGTTGAAGCTCCACACGAGGGATTCGTATACTGCGCCGTCAATCTCGGACCCTGCACTGAGCATCCGTTCGAAGTTGCCGCCCTCCGTGTCGAATACGTCGCGGTTGTCGCCGAGGAGCATGACGCCCTTCGGCCGGAAGCCCACGCCCGTGATTGCTTGGTCGAAGGGCGTGGCTCCCGAGTTTGGGACCTGGAAGTTCCCCGCGTCGTACAGGCCGCCCTTCAGGATCAGGCCCCAAAAGAGAACGCTGCCCGTCGTGGCCTTCGAATAGCTCAGGGTGAAGCCGTCGGAATCCCAAGAGACGAAGTCGGCGACGTTGTCCGTCGTGAGAGCGGCGGCACTCGCCCCCGTGGCGTAGCTCGAAAGGACGTTCGACGCGGACACGAACGTCTCGGCGTGGGTCACCGCCGTTACGCCGTCGTTCCCGCCGCCCGCGAGGACCCACCGCCTCGAGCTACTCACCGCGGCGCCGAGGCTGAACGACTCCCCAGCCGCGTCGCCCGTCGCGGCCTGGTTCGTCGAGAGGAAGAGACCGAAGTCCCCGCGGAACCCGACGCCGCTGAGGGCGCGGTTCCCCGTGCCTCCGGCTGAGGGCCCGATG
>DATEUA010000004.1:0-14562 GCA_035283405.1 Thermoplasmata archaeon
CGCCCTCCGAAAGGACCTCGCACGTCACCCGACGTACAGCGTGCTGAACCTATGCCGGCTCATGCACACGTGGGCCACCCGGGATCCCGTCACCTCGAAGAGGGCCTCCGGGGAGTGGGCTCGGACGGCGCTCCCCGCGGAATGGCGCGACCTCATCGACGCCGCGCTCCGAGCCTACAGGGGCCGGGACGGCCCGGGGGACCGACGCGTCCTCCGCACCCAAGTCCGACCTTTCTTCGAATTCGCCCGCCCGTGGATCCGCGCCGCCCGCAAGACTGGATGAGAGCACGCAATGACCTTTATACGCCCACGGAAATCCACACAACGCAGCCCCGTGGTGTAGTGGTCAAGCATGCGGGTCTTTGGAACCCGCGACGGCAGTTCGAATCTGCCCGGGGCTATCCCGACATGCACGCGCGCGCCCGCCTCGCTCTTCGTCTCGACGACGTCGCGACCGCACGAGCCGTCCAGGCCTCCGTGGCCCTGGACGACGAAGGCTACATCCGCACGGATCGGCGGGGTGCCACGCTCACGGGGCACGCGGACGCGGACAGCCCGATGAGCCTCCTCCACACCCTCGACGACTGGCTCGCGTGCGTCAGCGTGGCCGAGCGGACGGCGGAGGCGGCACGCCCTCCCGGACGTACGCGGCGACCCCCCGACGGAACGAGAGCATCTCGCGGCGGTTCATCGCAGCGCGCGCGACGGCGCACAGGTCGTCGTCGGGCGACACGATGAGGACCTCGTCCCCCGGCCGGATTTCGGGATCTGCGTCTCGCACGAACTTCGCGAACACGTTTTTCCCGTCCCGATGGAATGGCACCGCGTCCGGGTCCACGCGGACGCGAAGGCGGGGCGGGGGAAAGGCCTTCCAGAGCCGCCGCGCGCCGGCGGCCTTCAGGGTGAACAGCCCGTCCTCCGCACGGAGGGAGAGGACGTGCTCCCCGTCCAGCAGGACGTTCCGGACCCGACGGGTGTTCTTCGACACGACGAGGCGCACCTCCCCCGACAGGAGGACGTCCGCCGCGCCCCGGCCGAACTGGACGTCCGCCGTCGCCCGAACCCGGAGCAGGTTCCAGTCGACGGACCGCGGGGCCGGGGCGAGCGCTCGCAGCTCTGCGAGGGTCGCCTCGCCCTCCCAGAGTCGGCCGAACGGGTAGCCGGCTCCCTCCGCCCAGTCGCGGAAGAACACCTCCGCGGCCTCGAGCGCGTCCACGTCGAGGCGCTCCGGGACCAGGGACTGGGAGAAGGGCCACACGTGGTCGAGTTCGAGCGGGACGGGTCCCCAAACGGACTTCACGACGAAGTGAACGTCGGACTCCCGGAGGACCTCCTGCACGACCGCCCCGAGGCGGTCCCCGTACGGCCGGTCCCCCTCCCGGAACACGACGAGGCCCTTCGCGGGAGGCGCCGCGTACCGTTCCCGGAGCCGGCGACGCATCCGATGCAGGACGGGTCGATGGGCCGACTCCGGGCCGACGTAGTACATCGCGCTCCGGCGGGACGTCGGTTCGAACTCCTCGAGGAAGTCGTTGTAGAGCCTCACCTCGCGCAGCGCGTCCAGGAGGGCGGGGTGGGCTCGGGATCGCCGCTCGACCAGCTCCCACAGTTCGCCTTGGGCGATCGCGCGGCGCACCTCCCGAATCGCGGCGTAGCACGCGTGCAGGTTGTGTTCCGCGAGGAGCCGCTCATCCTTCGCGATCTCCGCCATCGGATGGGCGTCGCACGTCGGGCACGCGCATCCGCTCTCCGCGAGGTCCGACGCATGACGGGTCCCGTCGGGGAAGAGCATCCGGCCGTCCCGAGCGTACTTCGCATACGACGCGGAGTCGAAGAGGTCCACGCCGAGGAGCACGGCCAGGGGGAAGACGATCGGGTGGCCCGCGCCGAACAGATGGACGGGCTTCGACGGATCGAGACCCTTTTTCGAGGCGACGATCACGCGGACGAGGTCCCGGAAGCGGTACCGCTCTAGGAGCGGGACCACCCCGCCGATCGCGGCGACCGCGATGTCGAGGGCGGAGACCTCCCGGGCGCACCGCTCCCGGAGATCCTCGTGGAGGCCCCCTTGGACCGCCCCGACGAGGGCCATGTCCCCTTTCGCGCCCTCCGCCTCCTTCGCCCGCCGGATCGTCTCCTCGACGTCCGCGGCCGCGCGCTCGTGCCCGTGTTCGGGCTCCGAGAACACGTCGAGCATTGTCCCAATGTCCGTGCGGATCGCGCGCTGGAACGACACGACCTCCGCGTTCGACGCGTCGACGCTCCCGTACACGTGGGCCTGGAACGCCCCCGAATCCGTCATGATCGCCTTCGGGAAGTCGAGGAACCGATGGACCCCGTCCCGGAGGACCGATTCCCGGAGGGGTGGCTTGCCGAGGATGTACGCGTTCGTGATCAGGACGTCCGCCCGGAAACGGGTCGCGAGGTCCCGGGGCGGAATGATCGGCCGGTTCGGGTTCACGACGGGGAGAAGCGCGGGGGTCGACACGGGCCCGTGGGGCGTCTCCAGGACGCCGATCCGGGCGAGCCCGTCCCGGTCCTTGACCTCGAACACGCGCGGCGATGGCAAGGCGCGGCATATGGGCTTTGCGGGTGTCCGCGGCGCCCCCCGCAAGGGACTTGTAGCGGTAGCCCGTCGTCACGGGACCCATGCTACGGCAGACGTTCCTGCACATCCGAGGCGTGGGGCACCGCACGGAGGAGCGGCTGTGGCGTTCGGGCGTCGAGTCGTGGGAGGACTTCCGGACGGGCGCGGCGCGGGCCCACGTCGGCCGGACGCTCGCCCGACGGATCGAGGACGAACTCGTCCGGTCCGAGGAGTCCCTCCGCAACGGTCGATACCGCTACTTTGCAGACGGGCTCCCGGGGCCGGAGCAGTGGCGCGCGTGGCCGGAGTTCCGGGACGACGTCGCGTACCTGGACATCGAGACGACGGGCCTGTCGATCGGGCGCGACGCCGTGACGGTGGTCGGCGTCTACGACGGCAAGAGGGAGCGCTCCTTCGTGAAGGGGGTGAACCTGCACGAGCTCCCGGAGGCCCTCTCGAACGCGAAGCTCCTCGTCACGTTCAACGGGGTGCGATTCGACGTCCCCTTCCTCCGCCGGGGATTCCCGCGGATGCGGCTCGACCAGATCCACGTGGACCTCCGGTACCCCCTGCGGCGCCTCGGGTACGTCGGCGGGCTCAAGGCCATCGAACGCGAGGTCGGCCTCGAGCGGAGCGACGAGACGGAAGGCCTCTCCGGCGCGGACGCCGTCCGACTGTGGGGCGCCTACCGGGACGGGGATCCAGACGCCCTGGACCTCCTGCTCGACTACAACATGGCCGATGTCGTGAACCTCGAGCCCCTCGCGGAGCTCGCGTACCGCGGGCTGCGGACGATGTACCTCGAGGGGGACTTCGTGACGGCGGACCGGCTCGACCGGATCAGGGCGCGCGGCCCCTGACCCGATCCGCGGGGTACTTCGCCTCGTTCTTCGCGATCTTCGCCAGGATCGCGTCGGACACGTCGAGGGACAGCGCGTTCGCGAGGCTCAAGCCATAAATCAACACGTCGGCAAGCTCCTCCGCCACCGCTTCGCGATCCTCCCCCGACAACTGGGACGGAGGCGACGGGTCCCCCCAGAGGAACCGCTCGAGGAGCTCGGCCGCCTCGATCGACGTCGCGATGGCGAGGTCCTTCGGATTGTGGAACCGGCCCCAGTCCCGCTCCTTCACGAAACGGGCGACGCGTTCGCGCAGCAGGCCCACCGTCACCGTGGCGTCCGCCATGCGAAGGATATCCGCCCGGACGAGGAAGAACGCTTGCCCCCCCGCGGGGCGGACGGTTCAGGTGGCGCTCGCTCACCGCGGAATCTTCAAATAGACTCCGGGGCAGTGGCCCGATCCGTGGCCGACTGGATCTCCGGAATCCTCGCCATCCTCCAGATCCTCGGGGCGGTCGTCCTGATCTTCTTCCTGCCCGGGTTCTTCCTCGTGAACGCCCTCTACCCGAGGAAGGGCGAGCTCGACCGGACGTACGACGGGCTGTACCGCCTGACCCTGGGGATCGTCCTGTCGATCGCGGCGACGGTCCTGTGGTCCATGGCCCTCAACTCGTTGGGCGTGAACCCGGGCACGGGGCTTGGCTACGTCCTGCCGCCGAACATCGCGGGGGGGCTCCTGGGCCTCACGGGGCTCTTCTTCGCGGTCGGCTGGTGGCGCGGGGCGTACCCGGTCCTCGCAAAGCTGCACCCGTCCCTCGCGCGGGTCCCGAAGCCCGGGCCGTCGGACCTCCTCACGGAAGAGGAGCGGGACCACCGGGTCCTCCTGAAGCTCCAGGAACTCGCGGGCGAGCGGGAGCGACTGCGACGCGAGATCCAGGACGCGGAGCGGCGCATGCGCCTCCAGTCCGCGGACGCGCGGTCGCACTACGAGACGAAGCGGGACAGGGCGAAGGCGGAGCTCCGATCCATCGAGGGGGAACTCCATAAGCTGGAGGAGGAACGGGCCGCGGAGCTGTACTGAATGGAGTTCAAGCTGGTCGTCGCGGTGCGCGAGGACCTTGAGTTGTCCCGGGGCAAGCTCGCCGTGCAGGTGGCCCACGCGGCGGTGATGGCCGCCCTCGACGCGAAGGCCCACCATCGGCGGTGGTTCGGCTCGTGGGTCGACGAGGGCCAGAAGAAGGTCGTCGTGCGCGCCTCGGATGTCGCTTCCCTGAAAGACCTTCGGTCGGAGGCGCGGGCCCTCGGCCTGGCGACCGCATGGGTCGAGGACGCCGGGCTGACGGAGCTGCCCCCCGGGACGGTCACGTGCCTCGCCGTGGGGCCCGGGCCGAACGCCCTCGTGGACCAGGTGACGGGGCGTCTCAAGCTGATGTGAATGAAAACGAAGTCCCGCTTCCTCGGGATCGACGACGCACCGTTCCGCTTCGACGACGCGGAGGTCCCGGTGGTCGGGGTGGTCGTGCAGGCGCCCGCCTACATCGAGGGCGTCCTGACGACGCGCGCCCACGTGGACGGTCGCGACGCGACGGAACGCCTCTCGGCGATGGTGCGCCGATCCCGCTACCGAGCGGGCCTGGGCATGGTGTTCGTGGACGGCACGGCGGTCGGGGGCTTCAACGTGATCGACATCGACGAGTTATCGGAGGCGGCCGGCGTGCCGGTCGTGACCGTCACCCGCCGAAAGCCGAACCTCGACGCGATTCTGGCCGCGCTGAAGCGGAAGTTCGACGACTGGGAGGATCGATGGCAGGTCATGAGGCGCCATGGGATCGAGGAGGCCCCGACGAAGCATCGGCCCCTTTACGTCACGTACGTCGGCGCGGAACGGGCCGAGGTCCGCGAGGCGCTCTCCCTCACGACCGTCCGGGGCGCCCTCCCGGAACCGCTCCGGGTCGCCCATCTCATCGCGGCCGGGATCGTGCGGGGAGAAAGCCGGGGGCGTGCCTGATCCGCTCCCTCACCGGATCGGGAAGCGGAGGAGCGCGGCGATGCCGCCGAGGGACTCGAGCTTCTGACCCGCCTCGTGGTGACGGGATACGAGGACGACGGAGCCCCGAGCCGCTTCCGCGTCCCGCAGGAGCGCCTCGACGCCCGGGTCGCGTACGGCCGCGTCGCTCACGAGGAGGGTCTCGACGGCACCTGCGGTGACCGCCTCCGCGACCTCCGCGGGTCCGTAGGCCACGGGGCCCGCGGTCGCGATGCGCTCCAGGACCTGTTCCACGAGGCGGGTCTCGAGGGC
Source organism: Thermoplasmata archaeon (assembly GCA_035283405.1). Taxonomy (GTDB): domain Archaea; phylum Thermoplasmatota; class Thermoplasmata; order RBG-16-68-12; family RBG-16-68-12; genus RBG-16-68-12. The sequence continues at coordinate 5,726 of DATEUA010000004.1, forward strand.
CACCCGGCTATCCTCGAACACCTTCGCACCGACGCCTGATCGGAGCGCCTCCTGGATCCCTCGCATCCCCGCGTGGGAGCTCCCGGACACGTGGGTCCGGGCCGCGAGGGACGGCTCCCGGGACCCGAGGAACGCGTGGAAATCCTCCCGCGCGAATCCGGGACCGATCAGGACGAGCGACTCCCCGAGGTCCGACATCCGGAGCTTCGCGAGGATTTCCTCGAAGTACGACGTCTTCGCGTCGCCCGATGGAAACATCTTCCCGTGGCCGGGCGCGCGGATCGTCGCAAGTTCCTTCACACCGTACTGCCGGAGCTGCGCGAGGAGGGCCTCCTCGTCGTCGAGGGACAGGAACGCGACGATGGGCTTCTGTGTCGCGGCGACGGCGTCCTCGATCCGGCGAAGCTCGTGGGGCCGCCACTCCTTGATGATCGTCAGGACGTCGCCCACGGCGAGGTTCAGCGTGTGATGCTGCCCGTGATCCATCGCGCCCTCGACGATGACGCCGCTGAGCCGCAGGCGGTCCGAGAACGCCTGGAACTCGACCTTCTCCACGCGGATCGTCAGGGTGACGCGGACCTTCTCCATCCGGTCGGGCCGGATCTTGTCCGCCTTCGATTCCTCGCGCCGGGTCGTCGTCGCGCGGACGAAGTCCCCGGCCAGGACGAGGTTGTGCAGGTGCCACAGGTCGTCCGGATTCTCGAAGCGCAGCTTGACCTCGCCCGCCTTGAAGTCGCGGTGGAGGACCCTCACGGCGTCCGGGCCATGGAGCGGGGCCTAGTTCTCGATATCGGCGGGAGAGAGCCCGGCAGGCAATCCCTTCCGGGTGTTCCTGGCGCGCGCGGCCCCGTGGTTCCGATGTCGGAGCACGACGTCAGAGGCGTGTGCATGCAAGGGCCGACTTACCGCTACCGGGCTCCGGGGATTCGAGGCGCGCGACCGATAATAAAGGCTGTGTACTGGCTATCACGCCCGCGGCTCCGAAGGTCCGCGGATCACGCCGTACCCGATGAGCCGCCACTTGCCGCCGATGCGACGCGACACGGCGACTCGCTGACCCGTCTCCGCGATCACGGGGATCTTCAGGCTCATGTCCGCGACCCGTTCCCTCGCGGACGTCACGACCCCCACGGTCGTCGCCGTTCCAACGGAGACCATGAGGGGTTCCGACGTCTTGATCCCCTCGACCTTGAGGTCTTCCGCGGTCCCGACGACCCGCTCGAGGAGGTTCACCTCGACGGACATCTTCGACATGACCTCGGGCAGGCTCCCCGGGGGCCCGACGACCCGGCCGACGAGGCTGTCCGCCTTCGTCAGGACGGGGTCCAGGTTCGTCCCGATCGCCACGAGGCCTCCGGGCCGGACCTCCTTCTTCGACGTGCCGCCCGAGTGGAGGGACCGGACCGTCGTGCGGATGTCCCTCCATTCCGTCTTGTTCCCGACGCTCACCTGACGACCGGGAGCGATCTCGACCTCGTCCCCCACCTTGAGCTTCCCCTGGACGAGGCTGCCTCCAAGGACGCCCCCCACGAGTTTCTCCGGCCCGCTCCCCGGCTGGTTCACGTCGAAGGACCGCGCGACGTACATCTTCGCTGGGCGGTCCTCCTCGTGGGGTCTCGTCGGGATCGTCGTCTCGATGAGCATCAACAGGGCGTCCAGGTTCACGTCGTGGTGGGCCGACACGGGGATGATCGGGGCGCCGTCCGCGACGGTCCCCTTCACGAACGCCTCGATCTCCCGGCAGTTCTCCAAGGCCTGCTTCGAGTCGACGAGGTCGATCTTGTTCTGCACGATGACGATCTTTTCTACGCCGATGATCCCGAGGGCCATGAGGTGTTCCTTCGTCTGCGGCTGCGGGCATGCCTCGTTCGCCGCGATGACGAGGAGCGCTCCGTCCATGATCGCGGCCCCGCTGAGCATCGTCGCCATGAGGGTCTCGTGGCCGGGCGCATCGACGAAGCTCACGATCCTCTGGAGCTGGCCCTTCGAGCCGCAGTTCTTGCACACGTCCGACGCGGAGTAGTTCTGCGGCTCCTCGCACTTCGGACATCTGTAGATCGCCATGTCCGCGTAGCCCAGGCGAATCGAGATGCCACGCTTGATCTCCTCGCTGTGCCGATCCGTCCGGTCGCCCGTGAGGCGTTCCGTGAGGGTGCTTTTCCCATGGTCCACATGGCCGACGACCCCGATGTTCACGGCGGGTTGGCCCGGGACTTTCATCGGGTCTGCTCCTGCCAGGCGTCCTCGACGGACTTGGGACCGCGCTGGATGATCCGCAGGTTCAGCTGGAGGATGTCCGGCGACACGGTATTCCCGCGCACGGCTTTCTTCTTCCGGAGACCCGGGCGGTCGGGGTGAAAGCCGACGCCCCCGCTGAGCATGAGTCGCCTCCGGCGGGGTCCGGGGAGGTCGGGCCGCATCGGAAATCCGTCCTTGTCGCTCCCCCCCGTGATCTGGAGCTTGTACCCCGGCAAGCCGAAGTAGAGCCCATCGATCTCGTCCCCGATTTTCTTGCCGACGAGCGCGTTCGCGTAGTGTCCGGAGACATCTCGCTTGAACGCCCGGCCGGACTTGGGGTCCGCGATCACGGCCTTGAACTCCGCCATGGAGAAACCTCGAGGTACCGCGCTGGATACGAGCCCGTGATAAAAGGTTTCTGGCCGGTCGCACCCGGAGTCGAATCCGAGCGTTGCGCGGCCTACGGGGCTCCTTGGAACAGCCCGAGGATCCCGCCGAGTTCCTCGTACGTCTCGACGATCGCGCGCCCCTCGTTCGGGCTGAAGGATTCGATCTCCTCGAGGGCCTCCGTCATCTGCTGGAGGGCGTACACCGCGTCGTCCGTGCGGACGTCGTCGTCCAGGGCTCGGAGGAACGCCTCCCGCGTGCGGAGGAGGAGGGCGTCCACCTTCCCGTCCGTGCCGCCCCCGCGGGCAGCCTCCGCCCTCTCCTTCTGCCTGTCCATCGCGTCGTACTCCTTCTGGGTCCGCCGGAAGCACTCCACGTCGTACTCGACGTCCTCGCGGTAGTGCGCCTTCAGGAGACACATCCGGACGACCTCGCCCGGATGCTCCCTGAGCACTTCGCGGATCGTGACGAAGTTTCCCAGGCTCTTCGACATCTTCTCCCGCTCGATCGTGATGAAGCCGTTGTGCAACCAGACGCGAGCCCACTCGCGATCCCAGGCCCCTTCGCAGATCATCGCCTCGCTCTCATGATGGGGGAACTTCAGGTCCACGCCCCCGCCGTGGATGTCCAGGGGCGCACCCAGGTGCTTGAAGGCCATCGCGTTGCACTCGACGTGCCACCCCGGCCGACCGTCGCCCCAGGGGCTCGGCCAGGACGGCTCTCCGGGCTTCGAACGCTTCCACAGGGCGAAGTCGAGCGGGTGTTCCTTCGGACTCCCGGGGGGAAGGGGGTCCGCGACGATGTCCTCCACCCGGTGGTGCGACAGGATCCCGAACGAAAGCTTCGCCTTCCGGGTGCGGAAGTACACTTCCCCGCCAATCGAGTACGCGTACCCACGTTCGATGAGCCGCCCGATGAGGGACTCAATCTCGGGAATGTGCTCGCTAACCTTGGGGTAGTGGTCCGCGGGAAGGACGTTCAACGCGAGCATGTCCTCCAGGAACGCGTCGATGTACGTCTGGGCATACGCGAGCGGTTTCTGTCCCGCCTCCGCTGCGCGCTTGATGATCACTTCTTCGATATCCGTGAAGTTCTGGACGAACGTGACACGGAAGCGACGATGGAGCAGGTAGCGGCGGATCGTGTCGAACGCAACGTACGATCGGGCGTGGCCCAGGTGACTGTAGTCGTACGTCGTCGGGCCGCAGACGTACATCCGAACGCGGCCCTCCTCCCGAGGCCGAAACGTAGCCTTCCTCCGGGTGCGCGTGTTGTACAGCTTGAGGGCCATCGAGCGCGTTGCCACCGGACGGGCGCTATTAAATCCTTGGCCCGTCCGCGAGCGGAGCGATGGAGCCTGCTCGACGGAGAGGGACGAAACCTATTTGCGCCGACTCGATTTGTCGACGCCTCGCGGGCCGATAGATCAGCGGAAGATCGCCGCCTTCGCAAGGCGGAAGCCGTGGGTTCAAATCCCACTCGGTCCACTGCCACGGAGCGCGCCGGGCCTATTTTCGGCCGCCGGACTTGTCAATGACGATGCTCTTCAGGCGGGGAGCCGCGTTCGGGGTGTCCTCTTCGATGTACGTGAGGTAGCCGGACCCGACGTTGAAGTGGATGACCGTGACATTGCGATTTAGATCGACCATCGCTTTCCCCGACTTCCGTTTCATGGGGCGCCTCGAGAAAAATCGACGCGTCGCGCGGGCCTTAAAGGGTGTCGTGAGAAATTCACTATCGATAAGTGTAACGCGGGTTCGAGCCTCGTCCGCACTCCGGTGGGCCCGGATTGTTCGGATTTGGGCGAGCGTCTGGCCAAACTATATCCCCGACGCCGCCCCAGTATACGTCGTGGGAACGGAGGGGCATGATCACCCTTGAGAAGCTTGCCTCGGCGATCGAGCGCCGGCTCGGTCATCCGGCCGCGCAGGCGCGCGCGGAGGCGCATCGGGTCCTGAGCTACTTCGGGTTCCGCACGGTCATCATCGACAACGCGATCCCTCCGGACGACCGTAGGCTGTTCTACGCGCTCCACGACGCAGGACTCCTTCGGAGCACCTGGGAGACGACCCTCCTGATGAACGGCCGGTCCTGGAGGATCTTCTACTGGGAGCTGGTCGAATCGGACCTCGACCGCCCCGACCGCGAATCGGCGCCGGAGGAGCCCTTGTATAAGTCCCTCCCGGACGAGGCGTGGGGCCACTCCGCTGCCCCGTCGTAGTCAGCCTTCCGGCCAGGCGTCGCTCCCGATGAGAGGGACGAAGGCGCACGGCACGCTCGACCGGACGTCGAGGCTCCCATCTGGGCGCCGGATCGCGACCACGAGGACCTGTTCGCGCCGGGACCCCCCGACGGGCGCGACGATCCGCCCGGAAGGCGCGAGCTGGCCCCCCCAGGCATCCGGGATTCGCGGGGCGCCCGCCGTGGCTAGGATGCAGTCGTAGGGGGCGCCCTCGGGATACCCGAGGCTCCCGTCTCGGACCACCACCCGTACGGCCCCGAACCCTGTCCGTTCGAGGTTCGACCGGCCCCATTCCGCGAGGGACCCCAGCCGCTCCACGCTGACGACCTGCTCCGGACCGACGAGGCAGCCGAGGAGCGCGGCATGGTATCCCGACCCCGTACCGACCTCGAGGACCCGCTCGCCGTTCGAGAGATGCGCTTCCTCGAGCATGATCGCGATCATCGACGGCGCGGAGATCGTCTGCCCGTGAGGGATGGGGAGGGGCGCGTCCCAGTACGCATGGCCGCGTGTGGCCTGGGTCACGAACTCCTCGCGGGGGACGCGGAGGAAGGCCTTGCGGACGGCCGAGGACCGGATCGTACCGGTTCGGACGAGATCCTCGACGAGCCGACCGCGAGCCGTGTCGTAGTCCGGGTCCGGCGACATCCGCGCGCGGACTGGCGCTGCCGGAGATTAAACGTTCGGCCGTTACCTGAATCCGTGGCGGGCTGGGCGAGTGGACCGGAGGGAGTACCCGGTTCCGCGTCCATGCCGGAATCGGCGCATTCGAAGGCTTCGTCCTCACGGTGCGGGGGGCGCGTTCGAGGTGGCGACCGTGAGCCGCTCGTTCGATCGAAGGATCGAACAGTGGCTTGTCCCATTACGCTTATATACCGTTACTCAATTGCGCGGCCTTACGCCCGGCCTTTGCCGGGAGAGTGAGACGACTAAGGACCTAGCCTACGAAGGAGAGTTCGGGAATGGAACCGCGTTTTCACCGTGCCTTGGGGGCGCTCGTCCTGCTCGCCCTGCTCGTCCTGAGCGGGGTCGCGGCGCTCCTGGGGAATGCGCAGGCGCCGACCCGGCAGTTGACGGGGTTGGTCACGAACTGCGCCGACCCCACCGTCTTCGTCTCCGGCGCCACGGTGACGTTGGTCGACGCGGACGGCAGTGCCCCTCCGCAGACCGCGACGACGGGCGCCGCCGGAGTGTACACCTTCACCCCGAGCCCCGGATACTACCGGCTCTCCGTTCGGAGGTCTGGATACTTCGACGGCGGGACCTCGTCCGCCGTCCGGTTCGACGGCACGGAGACCGTGCGACGGGACATCTGCCTCGACGCGACCCCCGCCCTCGACAAGACGCTCGTCGTGGGAGTCGTCCGCGCGAGCGATAGCGCTCCGATCCGCAACGCAACCGTGGAGGTCGTGTACCTCCCGGAGAAGCAGGTGGTCGCGAGCGCCCTGACGAACACGACCGGGAACGCGACGTTCAGCCTGTGGAGCGCTTCGTTCGAGCTCCGGACAAACCGGACGGGTTTCGCCCTCGACCTCCGGTCCGTGAACACCGCGACGGTCTCGAAGGTCACGATCGCCCTCGGCGCGGGGATCGTCGTCGTGGGTCATGCGACGGAGGCCGACGGAGCCTTCATCTCCGCAGGCGTGGAAGGATACCTGTACCACACGAGCGTGGTCGCGAACCCCGGATGGAAGCTCGTCAAAGCGAGTGTCGTCGGCAGCTCGTACGCGTTCAACGTATCCGTGGGCGGAACGTTCATCATGGTCATCGACGCGAACGGATATCGGGCGAACGTGACGACGCAGTTCCTGGCCCCGGGCCCGCCGATGCGGATCGACGCGGTACTCACCGCCTCCCTCGAGGAGGAATACCGGACGACGGTCGCCTACGGCGCGTCGGACTGGAACAACCTGACGATCTACCGGAACCTCACCCTGAACCCGGATACGACCCTGTCGGGCCTGAATCCGCCCGGCGTACGGGACCTCCGGCTCCAGGTGGACTTCACGTTCGGCGAGGGAGCGGGTACCCGGAACGGCGTCGTCGATGGCGCGGAGACCACCGGGTTCCTCACCTGGTTCAAGGACAGCGGGCCTTTCTACGCGACGACGGACAGTTTCCTGACGACGAACGGCAAGTCGTACCTATCGAGCGCAGTCCTCGCGGCGTACACGGTCACAGTGGACGGCCTTCTGACGGCCGGGAGTCGCGTCTGGATCAACACGACGGAGACGTACACCCTCAAAGAGACACCGTACCTGGCGTCCGACGCGGCGCGGTACTTCGTCAACGTGACGGGCATCGGGGACCGGAACGAATCGGTCTATCAGGATCAGGTCTTCGAGATCGTGTTCCCGCGTCGATACGAGATGACGGAGCGCACGATCTTCGGGTCCCTCACGACGGACGGCTTCACGCGGGTGACAGTCGACCCGGGCGTGACGACGTCTTCCCCGCAGGCGCGGATGACGGTCGAGAAGTCCCTCCAGGGATCGGCGCGAGCGAAGGTCGCGGGACCGACGGGGAAGTTCCACGTCGCGGACGCCTCCTTCGAGAACTATCAGGCCTTCGTCGCGAACAACACGACCCTCACCCTGAGCGCGGAGGACAGCATCGACCCGATCGGGGACATCACGGATGCGAACTTCACGTGGCGCCCCTACGCGAACGTGTCGGGCCCCCTGTCCACGACGACGCTCTACGGGATCCGGCCGACGTTCACGTACGAGCGGAGCGGCGAATTCCTCGTGAACCTCACGGTCATCGAGGCGGGCGGAAACGTCACGTACCGGAACATCACCCTGTGGTCCGACGACCAGACGCCCGTCGCGAGGATGCGCACGAACCGGACCGGGGCGGCCCCTCTGGCAAACGGCACGGTGCTACGGGTCAACGAGGACACCCGCGTTCGGTTCGACGGCGGTCCTTCCACGGACCAGGCCTTCGTGAACCGGACGGAGGGCGGGAACAAGACCGGGGTCATCCTTCCCGGCGGTTATGCCTGGGACTTCGACGAGGACGGGATCACGGACGCGACGACGCGGATCGTGAACCAGACGTTCGCGGACCCGGGGAACTTCACGGTGAACCTGACCGTCACGGACAGCGTCGGATGGGAATCGACGAACGCGACGATCATCGTGATCGTGAACGATACGACCGCACCGAGCCCGTCCTTCGAGATCCTCGACCCATCGAGTGAGTGGGAGGTCACGACGACCCTCATGGAGGGGAAGTCCTACTCGTTCAATGCGTCGAAGTCGACGGACAACCTCAACAAGTCTGTGGACCTGAACTACACGTGGACCGTGCCGGGACCGATCCAGGGCCTGAGCGGGACGGGGAACCACACGTTCTACGGACAGAACATCACCTTCACCTGGACGGAGTTCAACAGCTCCTACCGGGTCCTTCTTAAGGTGACGGACACGGGCTTCGGGTCTGGGAAGAAGAACACGGGCGAGCTGACGCGCTCCATCCCGGTCGGGATTAATCCCGCGGAACGGCCCGACCTCCGGATCGAGTCGAACACGTTGAAGGTCACGCCAGGAGACCCGGAAGACGGCGCGTCCATCACGGTCGAAGTGAACGTGACGAACCGATTGGGTCGCGGCACCGCGACGAACATCACGACGCGGCTCAGCGCGATCGCGGGAGGCCAGACGACGGTCCTCACGACGGCGGCCACGTTCTGGAACAAGGACGGCACTGAGAGGACGAACGGCACAATCGGCGCGGGCGAGACCGTCACGGTGAGGTTCGCGGCCACCGTGTCGGGCCAGGGGAACAAGACGATCGAGGCCTTCATGAGCGCGGGCCGCGAGCCATATACGCAGATCGGACCGGACAACAAGGGGTCCACGTCGATTACGGTCAAGCCGTCGATTGTCACGCAGTACGGGTTCGTCGCCGCGTTCCTGGGCATCCTCGCTCTCTTCGTCGTGTACATGGTCCACCGCCGGCGGGTGCG
>DATEUA010000005.1:0-13422 GCA_035283405.1 Thermoplasmata archaeon
CGCGCTCGCAGTGGTCGGCGCAGGGCTCCTCGGAATCCTTCTCCTACGGAGACGCAAGAAGGAGTCCGCCCCGGCGAAGGACCCGGAGGCGACGCCTTCGGATCCACCCCCGCCCATTGCGGAGACCGTCACCCCAGTCCCACCTGAGCTCCCGCCCCCGCCACCCCCGCCTCCGCTTCCGGAGGCCCCGGCGGGCAGGTAGTCGCCCTTCCCGGGTTGCGAGGAATATGCCCCCGTTCGAAGGACGTCCGACAAATGAACCGGACAAGGGGGCCGCGAATCTCCGGAAACGTATTTATTGACCTAGAGGGTTGCTCGTTCCTCTCTATGGCCTAGACCGCGGCATGGGCCTTGGCCACTGGGTTGAGGGATCCTCGTGACCCGTGTGAACGCCGCCGTGATGACGAGTCTCGTCGCAATCCTTGTCGTGATCCTGGTCCTCTCCGGGCTCCCCTTCTCGGTCCCTGCAGCCGCCGCGCCGGCGGCGAATCCTCGCCAAGCCCCTCCGTCGACGCTTCGCATCGGGAACCTCCAGGAACCGTCGAGCATGAACCCCTTCGTGGGGGTGCTCGTCGCCGACTATTCCGTGTACGCGAGCGTTTACGATCTCCTCGTCGGCATCGGTGAGGACCTCACGCCGGTCCCTCAGCTGGCGAGCAATTGGAGCGTCTCCGCGGACGGGCTGACGTGGACCTTCAACCTGTTCAACGGGGTGGTATGGCATGACGACACCACGACGATCCCGCGCCCGTTCACCTCGGCCGACGTGAAGTTCACGTTCGAGTACATCCAGAACTGCCAGCTCTCGTTGTTCCTGAACTACGTCGGAGACCCGACGGACCCGAATGCCGCCTACATCAACCAGATCACGACCCCGACGCCCACACAGGTCGTCATCCGCACGAACAAGCCGAAAGCGAACATGCTCTCCCTGTTCGTCCCCATCCTGCCACAGCACATCTGGACCGCGGTCGGCTGTCAGCAGGCAAAAGGACAGGGCTACAAGAATGAACCTCCCATCGGCACGGGGATGTACAAGTTCGTCTCGTGGCAGAAGGGGCAGTTCCTCCGGTTGCAACTGAACACCGCGTACCACTTCCTCCAGCCCGCGAAGGACTACGTCGACGAGATCGTCTACCGGTTCTACAACTCCGCCTCCTCCCTGTACAACGACTTCCTCGCGGGGAATCTGGACACCACGAGCGCCCTAGCGCCACGACAGTTCCTCTCCCTGCCCGCGGACATCGACGGCGGGACGGCGAACCCCGATGCGGACCCGGACCCGGACATCTCGAAGTTCGTCCAGGACTCGATCTCGCTCGCCGAGATGGGCTTCTGCTCGGCAGACGACGCCCTGCTCACGGAGTTCGGAGGAACGGGGGAGCGCCACTGGCTCTCTCTGAATGTGACGATTCGTCGGGCCGTGGCGAACGCGATGAACAAGTCGAGGATCATCGACACGATCTGGAGCGGGACGGACGTCGCGTCCGGTCAGAACCTGGCCCTCGCGAAGGCGGGCAGCACGCTGATTCCGCCCGCGACGCCGTTCTGGTCCTACAACGTCACGGCTCAGGAGGATCTCGTGTTCGACGTCGCCCTCGCAGCCGCCCGACTCTCGGACCCGCGGGGGGATGGCTACACGACCACGGACGCCAACCCACCGAACCTGCTCGGCAGCAACCTGGACCCCACCGCGCCGAACAACCGGGACGCGTTCGGAGACATGGACGCGGACGGGATCCGAGATATCCTCGACCTAGCGTATGTGGCGTCGCAACACCCCGGGGTCGCGCCCCAGGCAAACCGCGCGGTCCGGAACTCTGCGATCACGAAGCTTCTGTTTGGGCTGTGGATCATCAGCACGGACATCGAGGGCATCGACGCGGCCGACCTCTTCATTCCCGCCCTCAACTCAATCGGAATCGGGGTCGAGAAGAAGATCGTCTCCAGCGCGCAGCAGCTCGCCATCAGCTACGAGTGCGACTACGACTGGTACATCTGGGGTTGGGGCTTCGACGTGGACCCGGATTTCGGTCTCTCCGTGATGACGAAGGACCAAATCCTGGGGTGGCAGGACGCGTGGTACTACAACGCGGCGTACGACGCGTGGTACCTCGAGCAGCAGCAGAAGGTGGACCTTTACGAGCGACAGACGATCGTCCACGCGATGCAGCGCCTGTTGTACGGGGAGCAGCCGTACAACATTCTCTGGTACCCCAAGACAACGACGGTCGTCCGGTCCGATCGCTTCACGAACTGGGGCGACTGGGCGGCCCATCCCGGACTCGGCCTGACCGGGTTCGGCAACGTGTTCACGATGCTGACTCTCGAACCGCTCGTCGGCGCGGCGAACCAGTGCCCGACGAATGTCCAGATCGGGGCTCCCGCGACACCGCCCCGGGTCGTCTTCGTCGGAGAAATCGCGGGTTTTCTCGGGACGGCGTTCGACGCGGAATCGAACGCCCTCAACTGGACGTGGGACTGGAAGGACGGGTCGACCACACAGGTCGACACGCCCGCCGGGGACATCTCGGTGACCGTCACCCACACATGGACGAATGCCGGGGACTTCAACATCACGTTGAGCGTGACGGACAACCTGTGCGGCGCTACGACCCTTTCCGCACCGGTCTGGGTCCGAGTCGTCCCGGCGCCGACCGTAATCGGTTGGATCGTCGGCACGGTGACCGATTCCGTCACGGGTCTGCCGGTCCCCAACGCCACCGTCACCGCTTCGCCCGCCGGCCGTTCCAACGTCACAGCGGCGGACGGGACCTACAATCTCTCGCTTGCTCCCGGGACCTACACCGTGACCGTGTCGAAGCAGTTCTACGTCTCGGCGAGCCCGTCCGTGACCGTCACGCAGGACGTCGAGACGAGGCAGGACTTCCAGATCTCGCCGAACCGGGGCTGGATCTACGGTCGGGTCACGGATGCCACGACGGGTGCGGCCCTCGTAGGGGTCGCGATGCGGGCGGACGACGCGTCAGGCGGACAGTACCCCGATACCGCGAACGCGACCGGAGAGTACAACATCACGGTTCCTCCCGGAACGTACACGGTCCTCGTCGTGCAGGCGGAGGGGTATGTGACCCAAAACCGGACGGGGCTGGCCGTGTCGAATGACCAGGCGGTCCAGGCGGACTTCCAACTTCAGCCCGTGCCCCGGCCCGGACTAAGCACGGCGGCGATTGTGGCGATCGGGGTGACGATCGCGATCATCATCGCGGCGATCGCTGCGCTGCTCGTGCGCCGTCGGAAGAAGTCGGAGTTGCCTCCAGCAGGAAGTACGGCCCCTCCGGGCTCGCGGCCCCCGCCTCCTCCGCCGCCGGAGCGTTGAACCTCTCCGGCGAAAGGAAAGGTAGTAGTGTCCGTTCCAGCTTTGGGCTGAGGCCGGAGGCCGACCCATGTCGATGCGACGCGTCGTGGTTCGCAAATCCCTGAACGCCTTCGCGACGATCGTCCTCATCCTGATCGTGAACTTCGTTCTCTTTCGCCTTGTCCCGGGCAATCCCGCAGACATTTTCTTCAAGGGATCGGGCGCGAATCCGGACGAATCGCTGAAGGAACAGCTCACGCAGCTGTTCGGGTTCAACGATCCCCTGGAGCTTCAACTCTCCAAGTATCTCGTGAACACCTTCACGGGCAACTGGGGGTACTCGTACTTCAAAGCGGACCTAGTTTCGGACATCATCGCCCAGAAGGCCGTGTGGACCGTCCTGCTCGTCGGTTCATCGACGATCTTCACCCTATGGATCGGGATGGTCATCGGCGTATTCTCGGCGTGGCGACGCGGGAAGGCGTTCGACCTCGCGTCCCTCGGGGTGGGCTTCTTCTTCTACGCGATGCCGACGTTCTGGCTCGCGATGATGCTCCTCCTGTTTTTCGGACAAGGCCGAGGAGTCCTGCTGCCCTTGTTCCCCGCGGCAGGAGAGCAGACCTACCCGCCGCCGTCGGACCCGTTCGCCGCATCGATCGACATTCTGTTCCACCTGTTCCTGCCCGCCCTGACCCTCGCGCTTGTCCAGCTCGCGGGCATCTCGATCATCATGCGAAACGCCCTAATCGACGTCTTGACGGAGGACTACCTCGTCACGGCGCGAGCGAAAGGCCTGTCGGATCGACAGATGCTCAAGTGGCACGCGATTCCGAACGCCCGCCTGCCGATGGTCACGGTCATCGCCCTCAATCTGGGCTTCGTCCTGGGTGGGGCGATCACGGTCGAGGTGGTCTTCGACTATGACGGGCTCGGACTCCTGACCGTGGAAGCGATCAACAACCTAGACTATCCGATCCTGCAGGCCGTGTTTCTCCTCCTCACGATCTCCGTCGTCGTCGCAAACCTCATCTCCGATTTCGCATACGTCGCGCTGGATCCCCGTGTGCGGATCGAATAGGAGGTCGCAATGATCAGCCCCGTCCCCTCTCCCCCAATACCGAAGGGCGCTAGGCCGTCCCTCGACGGCACGACAACTTCGCCCCTACGGATGCGGGCACGAATGATTCTCGAGCGCGGTGGGGTGTTCTGGCGTGTCTTTCGCCAAAGCCGTCTGGGGGTCATTGGTCTGTTGATTCTGCTGGGGTTCCTCGTCGTCGCGTTGTCGGCACCCGCGCTCGCAGCGGCCGGGATCCTACGGGATCCGTTCCTGATCAACGAAGACTCTCAAGGCCGCATCCTCAACTACCTCGGTCCGACCGAGTCCTTCCCACTGGGGACGGACCAAGTGGGTCGGGACCTCCTGAGCCGGATGTGGTTCGGGAGCCAATACACACTCCTCATCGGGATCATTGCGAGCGTCATTTCGATGGGGCTCGGCACCTCCGTCGGCCTGCTGGCCGGCTACGCCGGAGGATGGATCGACGAGGTGCTCATGCGGGTGACGGATTTCTTCCTCGTCCTTCCGACCCTGGTCCTCGCGCTAATCCTCGCCGTCACCCTGCCTCCCCCGGGGGTGGTGGATCTCTGGAAACTCATCTTCGTGATCGGGATCTCCCTCTGGGCCTCGACGGCCCGCCTCGTGCGCTCCCAGGTCCTCACAATCAAGGAGCGACAGTTCGTGTTGCGAGCCCAGGCGATCGGGGCGGGCCACGGCCGGATCATCGCCAGGCACATCTTCCCGAACGCGTTCTCCCTCGTCTTCGCCGAGGCGATCCTCACGATCGCGGTCGCAATCCTGACGGAGAGCTTCCTCGCGTTCATCGGCCTAGCTCCCGCAGACACGATCACATGGGGGAACATCCTCCAGGCCGCGTTGGCCCACGACGCGCTGGAACAGGGGCTCGTCTGGTGGGTCGTCATGCCCGGCTTGCTGATCGTCGGCCTCGTGTACGGCTTCACCCTCCTTGGATACGCCCTCGACGAGCTGTTCAACCCGCGCCTCCGGAGGCGATGACATGGCGCTCCTCGACGTGAAGGGACTCCAGGTCCATTACGAGACGCGCGACGGACTCGTCCGCGCCGTGGACGGGGTGGATTTCGCCTTGCGCGAGGGGGAGAGCCTGGGTCTGGCAGGCGAATCCGGGTGCGGGAAGACCACCGCGGCCCTCGCGATCATGGGCCTGCTCCCGAAGAACGGGAAGATCGCCTCGGGCTCGATCCAGTATGCGGGGTACGACCTGGCGAAATTCAGCGACTCCCAGCTCCGCGGGTTCCGCTGGAAACACATCTCGATCATCTTCCAGGGCGCGATGAACGCGCTCAACCCCGTCCGCCGAGTCGGGGACCAAATCGCGGAGCCCATCATCCTCCATGACAAGGTCGAGAAGGACGCGGCGATGCTCCGGGTCTGGGACCTCCTGGAACTCGTCGGGATCCCGAGGGAGCGGGCCCGCGAGTATCCGCACGAGTTCTCCGGCGGGATGCGGCAGCGCGTGATGATCGCGATGGCCCTCGCCTGCAACCCGAAGATCGTCATCGCGGACGAGCCCGTGACCGCGCTCGACGTGATGATCCAGGCGCAGATCCTCGAGCTCCTGGAGCGGCTCAAGCGCGAGCTGAAGCTATCCATGATCCTCATCTCTCACGACCTGTCGGTCATGGCGGAGACGTGCGACACGATGGCGATCATGTACGCCGGGAAGACGGTCGAGACGGGGTCCGTCCGGGACATTTTCAAGCAGCCGAATCACCCGTACACGAAGGACCTCATCGCGGCCTTCCCGGACATCGAAGGTCCGCCGAACCTGCCCGCGTACATCCCCGGGCTCCTGCCGAGCCTCATCGAGCCCCCTCCCGGGTGTCGCTTCCACACCCGATGCAAGTACGCGTGGCAGCGCTGCATCGACGAGGAACCGCCCCTCCTCCCCGTCGCCGACGGGCATGCGTCCGCGTGCCATCTGAACACGTCGGAGCCCCCGAACCGATGACCGCCGAACCGTATCTCGTGCTGCGCGACTTCCGCGTCTGGTTCCTGAAGCGGCGCGGGTTCCTCGAGGCCCTTCGCCGGTCCGAACCGGACTACATCCGGGCCGTCGACGGGATCGATCTCGACATCTCGAAGGGAGAGGTGTACTGCCTCGTCGGCGAGTCGGGATGTGGCAAGACGACGACGGGCAAGGGGATCCTCCGGCTCGTCGAGCCGACAGGTGGGGACGTGTTCGTCGCTGCGCCGCGCCCCGTCCTGGAAGCCTACGAATCTGCGAAGGTGGACGCGAAGGAGGAGACCCTCGATGGGATCCGCCGGCGATGGTCCCTGAGCTACAAGGAGCACGTGCGGTGGACGGCCCGGTCCCTCGCGATCCTGGTCCTCGCATGCCTCGCAGGGATGGCGCTGAGCGCCGGGCTGACGGGCGGACTCCTCGCCTTCGCGGGCCCGACGGCAATCCTCGTCTACGTCCTCACGGGCGTGGCGCTCGGACTCGTCGCGACCCTGCCTCCGGTGAGCCCGAGTTCCGCGGTCCCCCGGATCGTCTCCGGCTTCGCGCTCCCCGCCTCCATCCTGGGATCGATCGTGGGCGTGAGCGTGTGGAGGCTCGCCCACTCGGTCTCCCCCGCCCTCGACGCGACCCTGGGCCAGTTCGGGGCGGACCTGGCGTCGGGACTGTTCGTCCTCGTCGTCGAGATCCTCGTCGCGATGGCCTCCGCGTATGCGACCGCGAGCTGGGGCATCCGATACTGGCAGTCGAGAAGCGGGATCGAGGCGGACAAGATCCGGAAGCTCCGGAAGATCCTCCAGATCGTGTTCCAGGACCCGTACGAGTCCCTGAACCCGAAGCACTCCGTGTACGACATCGTGTCGGAGCCGCTCATCGTGAATCGACTGACGCGCGGGCCGTCGGAGACGCAGGCGCGGGTGCGTCAGGCCCTTCACGACGCGGGGCTCAGGCCGCCGGAGGAGTTCCTGTACCGATACCCGCACGAACTGAGCGGTGGCCAGAGACAGAGGGTCTCGATCGCAGGGGCCCTCGTCCTCGACCCGGACTTCCTTGTCGCGGACGAACCCGTGTCGATGCTCGACGTGTCGATCCGCACGGAGATCGTCGAGCTTCTCCTGGAGCTGCGGAAGAAGAAGGCGCTCACGTACCTGTTCATCACGCACGACCTGTCCCTCGCCTGGGTCCTCGCGGACCGGATCGGGGTCATGTACCTGGGCAAGATCGTCGAGGAGGGCCCGAAGGCGGAGATCGTGAAGAACCCGCGCCATCCGTACACGAAGGCCCTGATCTCCGTCGTCCCGGTCCCCGACCCGGACCGAAGGCACAAACGGATCATCCTGAAGGGGGAGCGGCCCGACCCGGGAGACATCCCCCCAGGGTGCCGGTTTCACCCCCGCTGCCCTGTCGCGTTCGAGCGATGCGGTTGGGTGGCCGACGAGGTCCTCGGGGAGCTGCGGCGGGTCGCCGCAACGGAGGGAGGCGCGGCGCACCTCGCGGGGGCGACGACGGCCGGCCCCGCGTCGATCGTCCTGCCGGCCGGCGGGGGAGGGGAGGCCTGGATCCGCGGGCTGATCACGGGCCGGTCCGAAGAGGTCCGAGCCCTCAAGGCGGTCCGGTCGATCGAACCCTCGGGGACGGGCCTGCGAATCGTCCTGCATCCGTTCGAGGAGCCGCCCCTCGTGACCATCGCGAAGGGCCTGCGTGTCGCCTGCCACCTATACGGAGGACCCGAGGATGCGGGCGCGGCCGCGTGACCTCGGCGTCGTTCTCGGGACGCTCGAGCCGGGTCCGAGGAACACGATCGGGGACGTGGGCGAGGTACGTGTGGGTCACGTGACCCTGGTCTCGGGAGAGGGCCGGCTGGTGCCGGGAAAGGGGCCCGTGCGGACGGGCGTGACGGTCGTCGTGCCGCATCGCGGGAACGTCTACGAAGACCGACCCAAGGCCGCGTGGGACACGATCAACGGCTGCGGAGAGCTTGCGGGCGCACTCGAGATCCGCGAGTTCGGCGTGATCAAGACCCCGATCGGGTTGACGAACACGAACGGTGTCGGGAGCGTCCAGTCCGGGCTCGTCGAGGCGGCCCTCGAGGCGAACGCGATATCCGGCATCGACGACGACGCGATCATCGCGACGGTCTCGGAGTGCGACGACTCGTTCCTGAACGACATTCGAGGGATGCACGTGAGGCCGTCGCACGTGAAGGACGCCCTGAGGGTCGCGACGGAGCGATTCGAACACGGCAGCGTGGGCGCGGGGACAGGGATGTGTGCGTACGACTTCAAGGCAGGGATCGGGTCCGCATCCCGCAGACTCGGTGCCTCGGACGGCGCATGGACCGTCGGCGCCCTCGTGAACCTGAACGTCTGGGACGGCGACACGTTCACGATCGCCGGCGTGCCCGTCACGCGGGAACTCGGACGGACCGGGATGATTCCAGGCGGGGCGCCCCCGGGCGGCTCGATCGTCATCGTCCTCGCGACGGATGCGCCCCTCTCCTCGCGACAGCTCGGCCGAATCGCCCGCAGAGGCTTCCACGGGCTCGGGCGCGTGGGTTCCGTGAGCTACTCCGGGAGCGGGGACATCTCCATCGCATTCTCGACGGCCCAGTGGGTGCCGCACGACGCCCCGAAGGAGCCCATGCGGGAGAGGAAACTCCACGAATCCCAGCTCAACCCGCTCTTCGTGGCGGCCGTGGAAGCCACGGAGGAGGCGATCGTCGACGCCCTCTTCACCGCGACGACCGTCGTCGGCCGGGACGGCAACACCTCGCTCGAACTCCCGATCCCCCAGACCCTCGAGATCCTCGACCGCTACGGACGGCTCGCATAGTCGGTGCCACAATCCTTACAACCCGTCCCGACCTTGCCCGTTCCGAATCGGAGGAGCATGGAGAAGCTCGTCATCACCGTCGCTCCGACGGGTTCCGTGCCGCGCAAGAAGGACACCCCGCACGTCCCCGTCACGCCGGACGAGATCACGGAGACGGCGTACCTGTGCGAGCAGGAGGGCGCCTCCGTCATCCACGTCCATTGCCGCGACGAGAACGAGAAGCCGACGTCCCGCTACGAGGTCTTCAAGGAGACCGTCGACAAGATTCGCAGGCGGACGAAGCTCGTCGTGATGACCTCCACGAGCGGGATCGCAGGGCAGACGGACGAGGATCGGGCGGCGCCCCTCCGCACGGGTCCCGACATGGGAAGTCTCACGACGTCCACCCTGAACTTCGCGGGGCGCAAGCCGTCCGTCGTGTATCTGAACACGGTCGAGACGGTCCGGTTCCTCGCGAAGGAGATGCTCGCACGGAACATCAAACCGGAAATTGAGGCATTTGACGTGGGCTTCATCCAGCAGGGGAAGAAGCTCATCGAGGCCGGGCTCGTCCGGGAGCCCGCGCACTTCCAGCTCGTCATGGGGGTGGACGGGGGCGTTCCGGCGACGCCCGAGAACCTCCTCCACATGCGGAACCAGCTGCCCCCGACGGCGACGTACGTCGTCGCGGGGATGGCGCGCATGCAGCTCCCCATGACGACGATGGCGATCCTCACGGGCGGCCACGCCCGCGTGGGGCTCGAGGACAACCTCTACCTGAGGAAAGGCGTCCTCGCAAGGAACGAGGAGCTCGTCGGCCGGGTCCGGCATCTCGCCGAGGACATCCAACGGGAGGTGGCGACCCCGGACGAGGCGCGGACGATCATGGGGCTCCCGCCACGCGGGTAGTCACAGGGTGTGGACGACGTCGTCGAAGGTATCGAGGGTTTTCTGAATGTCGGCGTTGCGATGCGCCGTGGAGAGGTAGAACGGCTTTCCGGGCTTTACGAAGATTCCCCGCCCGAGGAGGGCGAAGTCGAGCCGCCGACGTCGCTCTGCGTCCGCGGTCAGCGTGCTCCGGTAGTCTCGTAGACGCTCTCGGGTGAAGAGGATCGAGAACACGGTACCGAGGCCCGGCACCTGGGCGCCGAGGTCTGCCTGCGTGAACGTCCCCCGAATCCCGTGCATGAGACGGCCCGCCGTCTCGAGGAGGCGGTCAAAGACGCCCGGCTTCTCGAGCTCCTCGAGGGTCGCGAGACCCGCTGCCATCGCGATCGGGTAGCCCGCGAACGTGCTGCTGTGGAAGAATTCGCCCGTCGCGGGATCCAGCAGGTCGAGGAGGTCCGCTCGGCCGAGGAAGGCGCCGCACGGGAGCCCGCCGCCGATGATCTTGCCGAGGCAGGTGAGGTCCGGCGTCACGCGGTACGCGTGTTGCGCGCCGCCGAACGTCACTCGGAAGCCGCTCATCACCTCGTCGAAGATCAGCGGGATGTCCAGGTCGTCCGTGACCTCCCGGAGCCCTCGGAGGAAGTCCTCCTCGGGTGGAATGTAGGACCGTTCGACCGGCTCGAGGATCACGCAGGCCAGGTCGTCCGCCCGCGCGCGGATCCGTTTCTCCGTCTCCTCGAGGTCGTTGAAGGGGAGGACGAGGGTGTTCTTCAGCACGTGATCCGGGGTGCCACGGGAACCGGAGACGGGGACGAGGCCCGATGCGACCTCTTTCGCGGTCGGAGTGTGGCTCACGAGCAGTTCGTCGATCGCGCCGTGGAAGTGGCCCTCGAACTTCGCGATCACGGGACGCTTCCGGTAGGCCCTGGCGAGCCGGACCGCGTGGAGCGTGGCCTCCGTGCCGGAGAGCGTGAAGCGCATCTTGCCGTCCCGGAGGAAAATCCGAAGGAGCCGCTCCGCGAGTTGAGCCTCGAGCTCGTGCGGGGTGCCGAACATCGTCGTGCCCGCTGCGTCAAGGGTGTCGCGGATCGCCTGCATGACGCGCGGATGGCCATGGCCGAGGATGAGCGGTCCGAAGGAGAGACAGTAGTCGATGTATTCGTTCCCATCGAGATCCCAGAGACGACAGCCACTCGCTTTTTTCATCGCGAGCGGGTGGGGGGCGAAGTACTTCACGCTCGCGGTGACCCCACCGGGCATCGCGCGGCGGGACCGTTCCGCGTAGGCCTTCGAGGCTTTCGTTCGCTGTGCGAAATCCTGCGGCTTCTCAGCGGGGACCGCCTTCGCCATGGAGACCGCGCGGCCATCGCGGAGGGAGCGTAAAACCTTTCGCGGCCCGCGGGGCGGCCCGGAGGCGAGCTTCGGAACGGGGACCGTTCCGCAGTTACGTCGAGGCCTTCTTGTGCGCCGGACAAGGCCTCCCCGCCTTGCACTGGCGGCACTTCTCCGGCTTCGATACGGGGAGCGGCTTGATCATTCGGCCGTACTTGCGGCGTGGCGTGGATGCACCTCAGATCGCTTCGAGAAGGGGGACCTCGCCGCGCATCCCGCGAACGGTCTCGATGACCTCCTCGAACGCATGGAGGTGCACCCGGACGTCCTCCATCGTGTGCGCGACGGAGGTCGTCCATTGCTCATCGGCCCCGGGTGCGCACGCGATAATCCCACGGTTCTGCATCGACGTGCTGTACGCCCACCATTTCCCGACGTCCACGTTCTGGAAGGACCGCCAGTCCGTGACGGGACCGCGGGTGAAGTGGAGGGCACCTGAGATCCCCTTGTACTGGACGACCGCATTGAGCCTGCGGTCCGCCACGATATCCCGGTAGCCCTTGCCCACCGCGTCCCCGATCCGCTGTGCATGGCGCATCCCCGTCGGGGTGAGGATCTTCGTGAGGGTCACGAGCCCGGCCGTCACCGAAAGGGCGTTCGCGTTGAAGGTCCCTGCGTGCGCGATCTGGCCCGGGACGATCTGGTCCATGATAGCCGCCTTGCCGCCGACCGCACCCAGGGGCACGCCTCCTCCGATCGCCTTGCCGAACACCTTGAGGTCCGGCGTCACCCCGAAAGCCTCTTCGGCTCCGCCGTAGAACTTCCCGCACGTCTTGACCTCGTCGAAGATGAGTAGCGCCCCGGTCTCGTCGGCGAGGCGACGCAGTCCCTCGAGGAAGCCCGGCTTCGGGTGAACGTAGCCCATGTTCATCGCGATGGGCTCGATGATCATCCCCGCAAGCTCGTCCGCGTGCTCCCGGACGATCTCCTCCACGGCATCGATGTCGTTGAAGGGCGCGATCACCGCGCTGTCCACGAGTTCGGGGAGGAGGCCTCGGGAGGCAGGGACCGGCGTGGGCCGCTTCGCGTTCCCCTGCTGGTTCGCCTTCGGCTTGATCGACACCATGAGGGTGTCGTGGGAGCCGTGGTAACAGCCCTCGAACTTCAAGATCTTCGGGCGGCCCGTGACCGCGCGCGCGAGGCGGACCGCGAACAGGGTCGAATCGAGCCCGGTCATCGAGAGTTTGATCTTGTCGACGCGGAACCGCCTGCACATGTGGGCCGCGAGGGGCGCCGCCTCGTCCGACTCGAACCCGTAGATCGTGCCTTCCGCGACGCGCTCCTTGAGGGCCCTCGCGAGCACGGGATGGCTGTGCCCGGCGACGAGCGCGCCGAAGGCCATGTTGAAGTCGATGTACTCGTTGCCGTCGACGTCCCACACCCGGCTCCCCTTCCCCTTCCGGATGTAGACGGGGTACGGATCCGTGTAGCGGTAGTTGCTATTCACTCCGAACGGGATGACCTTCTTCGCATTCGCGAATGCTTTCGCGGAGGCTTTCGTGCGGCGCTTGAACGACTCGAGTTCCTCTTCCCAGATCATCATGGTATCGGATGATGTGGCCAAAGTCGCCAAAGTATAGATAGATTGCCGGGTGTGTCGACCGCGCGATGCCGTTCGACGTCCTGATCCGGAACGGACGCGTGCTCGATGGCACGGGGATGCCGTGGCAGGTCCGCGACATCGGCGTGCGTGGCGGGAAGATCGCGCAGGTCGGCCGTCTGAACCGATCGAAGGCGGACGTCACGATCGATGCGTCGGGCAAGTACGTCGCACCAGGGTTCATCGACATCCACACCCACAGCGACGTCGGGATCCTCGTCGAGCCGACGTGCGAGTGCGCGGTACGCCAGGGCGTCACGACGCACGTGATCGGCAACTGCGGAGATTCGCCCGCGCCGATCTCGGAGGCGTATCGGGAACTCGCGGTGAGGCGCTTCCTGTATTATGCGCAGGCC
>DATEUA010000006.1:0-3809 GCA_035283405.1 Thermoplasmata archaeon
GGGCGGTGAGAACGCGGCCACGGGGCTCAGGTTCGTGACCGTGACGAGCCTCGCGTTGGACGTGCGGTCTCCCTCGTCGTCCTCGACCGTGAGGACGACCGTGTACGTCCCCGAATTCCGGAATCCGTGCAAGACGGTCTCTCCCGCGGCGGCATCGCCGTTCCCGAACTCCCACAAGTATGTGAGACTAGCCGAGTCCGGGTCCTCGACGAAGGCGGCCTCAAAGGCCGCCGTCAAATCCTCGGGCGGGTTCGGCCCCGAGTCCGTCACATCGACCCGGGGCGCGAGGTTGTCGACGGACCAGGCGTCTCGCGGAGGCAACGTGCATCCAGGGGGGAGCGCGGGCGGCGCCGCACACTCGGGCCGGGGAGGTCCCGCAGCGCGTGCAAGGACGATCGTGACCGAGTCCTGGCCCACGCCGCCATCTCCGTCGGAGACCGTGAGCGTAACCTCCCACTCGCTCGCGAGGACGCTGCGAGGTGGGTCCAGCGCGTAACCGAAGACCTCGCGCGGTCTGACGCCTCCCGCGAGGAATAGGCTCCGATACCACAGCTGGCCGTCGACGGCCCACTCGAAGAGTAGATCGTCGGCGCCCGGATCGAAGGCGTACCCTTCGAGGAGGAGTTCGTCCTGGAACCACCAGATACCCGTGATGCCGACCCGGGGCGGCACGTTCGCGACCGGGATGGAAACCAGCGCCGCATCGGTCGTCCCATCGTCGTCGGTCACGACGAGCCGGACCGCGTGGAGACCGTCGTCGGGCCACGTGAAGGAAGGCCCCCAGCCCGGGAGGGAGGGGAGCGTGGGGTCCGCCGTCCACGCGTATTGAAGGTACGGCCGGTCGGAGGGCGTGTCCTCGCTCCCTCGGCCATCGAGGTGCGCGGGGTCCCCCTCGGCGACGAAAACAATCGAGCCCGCGTCCGCGCGCGGGGGTGCGTTCGCGACCTGAACTGCGACGGCATCGGCGGACGAGGCCCCGTTGTCGTCCGTGACGGTCAAGCCAACGGTGTAGGTTCCCCCGCGGGCGTAGGAGTGGCTGACCGTAGCCGCGGCGCCGCGCTGTCCGTCCCCGAAGTCCCAGGCGTAGGCGAGATCCACCCGGTCACTCGGCGTGTCGATCGAAGCCGTGGCGTCGAAGGTCATCACGTCGTCCTCGAATCCCGCGATCGACTCCGCGCCCGCGTCGGCGTCGGGATCGACGTTGCGGACCGTCGCCACCGCCTCGTCGACGTCGAACGCTCCGGTCGCGGGGTTCGTGACGGTGACCCCTACGCGATACGAACCCGCATTCCCGTACGCGTGGGTGACCGACGCTCCGTGCACGACGGGTGTGCCGTCGCCGAAGTCCCACGCGAAGACGAGGGATGAAGGGTCGACGCCCGGCCACGTCACGCGGCCGTCGAACCCTAGGGCCTCGTCCTCCCAGGCCGTCCGATCCGGCCCCGCATCGACGCCGGGGAAGTCCACTCCCGGAAGGGGTTCTCGGACGCGGACGGTGACGCGGTCGAGGTCCATGCGACCCGATCCGTCCTGGACGACGAGGGCCACATCGTACGTGCCGGGGTGAGCATATGCGTGCGTGGGGTCGCGCTCCGCGGACGACGAACCGTCCCGGAACGACCATGCGAAGTTCAGGGGGTGTACTCCTCGCGACGCCGCACCGTAGAAGGCGACCGGGGTCCCCACGTCGACGACCGTCGACTTCACCGATCGGACTGCATCGACGCTCGCCACGGCGTCCACGGAACCTGCGCCATCCGTCCCGACCGCGGGGGAGAAGACAATCGTGAGAATTGCAAGCGCCGCCAAAACGGCCCATCCTCGCATGTTCGTCATAGTGCTCGCCGAACCCCCAGTACGCGTCGAGCGCCCAACCAATGTTCGGTACGTCGTTTTGCCGTTACTTAAAGGCGACGGGTTCCTCAGAGGTTCCGAGAGGACGGTCGCAACTTTCTCCGTCAGCCCCGAGTCTGGACCACGCCCGGCCGGCTCCCCTGATGAGGCTTCTCCATGGGACGGCTCGCGCAACGTACCCTTTACGTATCCGGGCCTCGTAGGGGGGAAGGTCCATGACGTTCCGGCTCGCCCTCGACGCGATCCTGTTCGCCGGCATCATCCTGTTCGGCGTCGGGGTTTTCTGGAGGGACCGTCGGGCGCACCTCGCACGGGCGGCTGCGTGGGCCCTGTTCGGCGGCTTCTGGTTCGCCCAAGTGCCCGCGTACCTCAACGCCGGGGACCCGGTGAACTCGCTCGGCGCGGCCGCCGCGCTCCCCGTGTTCCTCTTTCTCGCGTACCACGAGAGCCTCTCGTACCGATGGAACGAGGAATTCCAGCCGCTGCGGTTCCTCGCGACCGGCGCGTTCTGGGCGGCCGGGATCTACTTCGTCGTGGACCGCATCCCCGCGATCTCGAGCGGCCTCATCGACGTCGTCGCGAACCACACGGCCTTCCTATTGAACGGGATCAACCCCGGATACGGCGTAGGAGCGCTGAACCTCCAGGGCAACACGTGGGTGTGGCGGACGAACGCCGAGGAGATCTACGCGCCGATCACGCGTGGCGGCAAGGACATCGTCAACATCATCCTTGCGTGCACGGCGATCCAGGGGATCACGATCACCGCCGCGCTCGTTCCGGGGACGTCGGATCCCCTGAAGCGGAAGGCGCTCGTCCTCGCGATCCTCGTGCCGACGACGTACGTGATGAACCTCGTGCGGAACGTCGTCGTCATCCACTTCTACGTGGCCGGCGACGAGTGGGAGTTCGTGCACAACGGGTACGGCAAGGGGCTGAGCTTCCTCGTCCTCATGGTGCTCATGCTCGTCGCGTTCTGGCTGCTGCCGGAGCTGTACCTGAACATCAACGGGCTCTTCGAGCTGCCATGGCGGAAAAAGCCGGGTCACGACTACCGGAAGCACGTCGGGCGTCTGCTCGGGAAATTGGCAAGGCCGAAGGCGGTCGAGAAGAAGCTCCGCGGGAAACCACCGCCAGAAAACCCGGGACCCTGAAGTGCGAGTCGCCGGTTTCTCGGCCGCATTCACCTGAGCGAGAAGCCCTCCTTCCGGAGTCGGTCGAGAAGTTCCGCCGTCGTGTAACATGGCACGAGGTCCTGTTTCTTCATGTGGGGGTCGTCGGACCAAATGCCTTCGGAGGCGACGGACAAAGCCGCCGCCAAGTAGGGTGCGTCCTTCGCGTCGATGTCCCGCATGGCGTCGAGGGCGGTCTGGAGCTTGGAGGACACGAGTTCTTCGGGGATTGCGACGAAGCGGCTGCGGAGACGTTCCAGCAGTTCCTCGGATCGCGCCTTGCTCAGTCCCGCTCGTTTTGAGAGTTCCGGAAGGTGCCTTTCCAATTCCTCGAAGATGAACTCCGGCACGACAAGTTGGATGTCGGAAAGGAGGATGACCCGGCGAATCGTCGAATTCCGCAGGTACGCGGCAATCAGGACGTTCGCATCCGCCACGAGCCGCAGGGGCTCCGGCAGGCTATCCCTCCAATCGCCTTCGGTATCGTCGCAGGAGGGCGGCCTTCAGGAGGTGGTCTAACTCGTCCACGTCCTCGCGGGCCAGTACGCTCTTGGCGGTGATCCGGTCCATCGCCTCCAGGTCCCGGAGCCTCTCCGAGATCACGCGCCGGACGACCTCGCTCCACTTGACCTCCGGGTGCCTCTTCATCTTCCGATGGAGGTCGTCGGGGACCGCAAGCGTGATGTTCGGCATGTGGAGGATTATGTGTACTCACATAATTGAGCCTATCGGCGTTCGACTTCGTCCAAGAACTTAGCTCGCGAACCGCTTCCAGTCCCCGAT
>DATEUA010000007.1:0-2122 GCA_035283405.1 Thermoplasmata archaeon
TTGTTCATCGGCATCCCCTGGTCGAGCATCCACGCGGCCCGCCACGTGAGGAGGCGCGCGGCATCGATCTTCGTCTTCATGTCCGCGAGGAGGAACGCGATCGCCTGCTTCTTCGCGATGGGCCCGCCGAAGGCCTTCCTCATCCGCGCGTAGTCGAGGGCGTACTCGTACGCCGCCCGGGCGATCCCGATCGCGCCCGAGGCGACGACGGGCCGCGAGGACTCGAGGGTCTTCATCGCGCCGTAGAACGCGGTGGACTCGTCGCCCCCGAGCATGTTCCCCTCCGGGATGCGGCAGTCCTCGAGGACGACCTCCGCCGTGTGGCTTGCCCGGACGCCCATCTTGTCCTCGACCTTCCCCATCTTGAGGCCTGGGGTGTCCTTCTCCACGACGAACGCCCGGATCCCGAAGTAGCCGAGGCTCTTGTCCGTCGTCGCGAAGACGACGTGGACGTCCGCGATCCCCCCGTTCGTGATGAACCGCTTGACCCCATTGAGGACCCACTCCTTGCCCTCCCTCCGCGCGGTCGTCGAGAGGTTCGCGACGTCGGATCCGGCGTCGGGCTCCGTCAGGCACAACGCCCCCAGGCGCGGCTCCGGCCCCGTGAACCGGGCGAGGAACCGCTTCTTCTGGTCCTCCGTTCCCATGTGGATGATCGGGAGGTACGCGAGCCCTGCGCCGATGAGCCCCGTCGCGATCCCCGCGCAGCCCCAGTTGAGCTCCTCCATCACGATGACCTGGGTGAGGACGGAGTCGACCCCGCCGCCGCCGTACGCCGCGGGGATGAAGGCCGTGTCGAGCCCGATCTCG
The DNA here is from genome assembly GCA_035283405.1 of Thermoplasmata archaeon. Lineage (GTDB taxonomy): Archaea > Thermoplasmatota > Thermoplasmata > RBG-16-68-12 > RBG-16-68-12 > RBG-16-68-12. The sequence goes on from DATEUA010000007.1 coordinate 811, forward strand.
TGGGCCTTCTTCACGACGTCCCAGGGGACGACCCCTTTCTTGTCGTAGTCCAGGGAGACGGGACGCATCTCCCGCTCCGCAAAGTCGTGGGCCGTCTTCTGCATGAGCCGCTGTTCGTCCGTCAGGTCAAAATCGACCATGGTCCCGCCCTCTGCCCCGGCGTTTCCCCATGGGGACCTCGATATTTAATCGTTTGAGCGGTGTCCGCGCGAACCGAGTTTCGCCGCGCCCCTTGGCTCGATCCCAGGCCCGCGGTTGCGCGTCAGAACTCCTTCGGTATCTGCTGCGCGAGGGCCGTGATCCGGTTCATCTGGCCCATGATCGCCATGATCTTCGGCATCGAGCCGCGGAACCGGAGCTTCCCTCCCATCACGAGGGATTGGAAGTCCTTCTCCCCGCGCCCGAGGGTCGACCACGCATCGTAGTTGCCCTCGAACTTGAAGTCCGCAGGGACATCCGGGGCGACCTCCGACGAGCTGACCTTCCCGGCCTGGATGTCCAGCAGGAAGGACTGCTTTCGGTCCGCACAGGTCAGGACGAGCTTCGCGGTGATGTTCCCCGCCTTCTTCGTCCAGTCGGGATCCGCATTCAAGCGGCTCGCGAGTTCCTCGAAGAACGCCGTCGTGAAGTATTGGACCATGGTCGTCCCCGGCGACGAGACGAAGGTCTCCATGGGGAAAAAGCCTTCGTGCGTACACTTCGGTCCCGGGCCCCGACGGCAAGGTATTTGGGAAGGGCCGCCGCTCGCGGCCCGTGCGTGGGTAGCCAAGCCTGGTCAAAGGCGAGGGACTCAAAATCCCCTCCCGAAGGGGTTCCCAGGTTCGAATCCTGGCCCACGCATCGTCCATGAGCTTGGCGTCGCACTCTTTCCGACCAGAGTTGCGGCGCCCGGTGGTTCGCACCTGTTGGCTTCCGTTCCGTACGGAGTCCTCGCTCGGAGACCGAGGCGGGACAGAGCGGATCCGTTGCATGAACGGCTTCGCGTCCAGTGGGTCGGAGGGGGCCCCTCCGCGCCGGTCCCTTCTCCCCACGTGGCTGTCCGAATATTTAAATATACAAATGGACTGCCGGACTCGTGAACGAGGAAGTCTACGAGCTTCATGCCCGGCTATGCAAGTCCCTCTCCAGCCCGGTTCGGCTCAAGGTCTTGGATCTCCTCCGGGAGGGGGAAAGGACGGTCAAGGACCTGGTCGCCCTCGCGTCTGTGAGCCAACCCAACCTCTCCTTGCATCTCAAGTACCTCTGGGACAACGGCGTCCTCGAGCGCAGGCACAAGGGCACAACGGTCTACTATCGCGTGTCGCATCCCGAG
>DATEUA010000008.1:0-12866 GCA_035283405.1 Thermoplasmata archaeon
GAGCGTCTGCCCGGATCGGCACAGGAGGCGGATGTACTCCCACGCGTCGGGCTCCTCGTTTCCCTCGATGAATTCCGCGACGCGCACCTTGCGCCACGACTCGCGCGCGCGAGCGTCGAGGAGCACGTACCGCACGGACTCACCCGGCTCGACCGTGAAGCCGCGGTCGGCGAGCTGCTTGAGGGCCGCGGCGGTCGCCGTGAGGACGACGTATTCCGGCAACGCGCGGCTCACGTTCTTCGTGAGGATGAACTGGTGCACGGGGATCGCCCGGTCGAGCACGCGCTTCGCGGTCCACCGCAGGACGTCCACCGCGCGGGGGATGCGCTCGTGGAACTCCGCCGCGGTCGATGCGTGGCTCAGCTCGCCGAGCATCGCCTCCTGGCAGACGTTGATGAAATCCGGTGTGTCGTGCTTGCGCAGCTCAATTCCGCGCAGTTTGAACTCGTCGTGATCCAAGAGACCGTAGTAGCGGTTCAGCGCCCCTACGCCCGTCGTCTTGCACGGGAGGAACACGATCCATTTGTATCGACCCTCGAAGTTGAGGGAGAGGCCCGTGGAACCGGCGATGTGCCGATGGACCGTCTCGATGTCGTCCGCGTCCGGCTTGGGACGGAGCCAGATGGAGTCGACGATGCCGTGGACGACCTCGTGGCGATGGGATTCCGCGATCTCCATCGAGCGGACGAGGATGTCCCGCGCGAACGCGTTGATCGCCTCGTGGCACTCGATGCGACCGAAGCGCGCATTCTTGTACCCGGTGTAACCGAAAAACGCCGTGACCAGGAGCCACTTCAAGATGGCGTCTCGGTCACGGTACACCTCCTCCAAGGGTCCCGGTTCTTTCTTCATTTTCTTGTAGTACCGACGCCGCTCGATGATGGGCTTCAGGACCCTTGGGATCAGCCCAACCCGTCTCGTGCACAGGTGGTACTGCAGGCCTGGCACGGGCAATGCGGCGCGGTCGCAACAAGGGCAGTCAAGGCACTCCGACGAGATGTTGAACTTCACCATGATCGCAGGGTAGAGCGATGCGAAGTCGAGCTCGTAGAGACCCTCGTGCAATCCGACCTCGGGTTCGAAGATGAATCCGCCGCGGTCCCCGCGCAAGAGGTCTTCGGCACTCTTGAAATCCTCCGGACGGTTCTTCTTCCAGAGGATCAGGCACCCGTCGCGGTGGGCTTGGTTCACCTGCATCGCGGTGATCGCGGTACCTGGGGTCAGACGGGCTTGTTCCTGCGGCGTGAGGGTCGAAAGACGCGACAGTTCCGCGAGGCCCGCGAGCGCGCTCTCCCGGTACGCGAAGTGTCCTCGGTCGAGGTGCAGTCGCCCCCGCAGGATGTACTGCCCGGGCTTGTAGACGATCTTCCCGTACGTGAAGTACGACTTCCCCTTGCGCTCCGTGAAGCGATCGCGGTCGCGTCCGAGCTGCAGGTCCACGCCGAGTTCCGCCGCCTTGCGCGCAAGGTAGGGCATCGTGAACGCGTCCCCGCCGTCCGTCAGGAGGATGTCGGGGTCCTTCGACCGCACCGCCTCCTCGATCCCCTTCAGGATCGTTTCCTCATCACCGTCGATCTCCGCGTCGTCCACGCGGGCCCCGAGGAGTTTGTCGACCATCCGGGGTATGCCCATCGGGTTGTCCGCCTGGATGTCGAGAAGGGACCGTCGCAAGGGCGGAAGCGGGTAGTCGAGGGCGAAGTGTTCCTCCTCGGGCATCCAGCGCCCGCGCGAGTAGCGCACGAGTCCCATCGGGAAGATCCCGTGCTCCATCGCGTAGCGCTGGCTGAACCTCAAGTCGACGTTGAACAGGCGATGGTCGACGTACCCGCCGTTCGAGTCGAGGATGTGGGCAAGTCCACGGAGGTCACGGTAGTGTCGCGGCACGATCTCCAAGACGGGCTTCGGTTCGTCATCCTCGAGGGAGATGCGGCGGGAGACTTCGCGCACCTCACGCACGCCGTCAAGAATCTCGAGGCGCTGGCGAATCGACGAGAGCTCGCTCGGGGGCGCGTGCAGGAAGAACGTCGGCACGAAGCGCGGGTCCTCAATCCGGTGGGCCCCGGATTCGTTCCAGAGCCAGAGGACCATCGAGTCGTGGTCGTAGTCCCCGTAGGCGTCGATGATCCAGCCGTGCGTGGACGGACTCCCCCGTCCAACGAGGGGCCGGGACCTACTTGAGTGGATGCCGGGGGGAGGTCGGTGAAAGTGCCTCCGCGGCCCCCCAAATCTTCGGTCAGAGGGGCCGCTCGCCTCAATACGTTTCGACGCGAATCCCTGGGACGCGCCGGAAATCCTCTTGGTCCCTCGTGACGATCGTGTCGTGTCCGTGGCCGAGGGCAATCCCAGCGGTCAGGAGATCGAGCAGACCGATCGTCTGCCCTCGGCGCTTCAGGTCCCAGCTGAGCTGTGCCGTGCGGATCGTGCTCGCACGGTCGAAGGGCAAGGCGTCGACCTGGGCGAGCAAGTCCGCGACCTTCCGGGCCTCCTCGTCTCGCCGGCGTGCTCCAAATCGCTCGATGCCCAGGTAGAGTTCGTACGCCCCGATCTCGGTCGTGAGCAGTGGCCCTCCCCGCTCGAGTTCCTCGATTTTCGCACGAGCCGCGGGCACGCGCCGGAGGATGTCGATCAGGATCGTCGCATCAAGGCACGGCACGCCGCGTCCTCCGTCGCCCGAGGGCCTCTTCAAGGGGCTGGTTCGCCCACTTCCACATCTCCTCCATCTCCCGGAACTCCTCGTCGGGAATGTCCGCCCAGGCGCCGTAGAATTCGAGGATACTTTTCCTCCGTTTCCCTAGCCGCCGGATCGCGTCGCTGAAGCTCTCCCCCTCCCTCTTTTCCTTCGTGAGCATCTCGTAGACGTCGTCCGCGACCGCGATGTTCTTCGCCATCTGGTTTTGTGTACTCATATGCATACCTATAGATTTTGCGGCCTCGATCTCCTTCTCTGTCTCGAGGAGAACCGAAAGGATCGCGAGGACCGTCGGGTCCATATGGGCGCAGTAGCTCGCCGCGCTCGCATGCCGCCTCGCTTTGTTGAGGAGCCGGTCGAAGGCCTCCCGGTCCTTCTCCCGCAGCGCGCGACGGTAGTCCATCCAGTCGTTCAGGATCGACTCGAGGTGCAGGCGGTACGTCGGGACCGTGCGGCCCATCGAGAGACGATGGGACCCGAGCCGATAAGGTGCGGAGGAGGGGAGGGGTCCGTGAAAGTACTCCCCGTGTTGACTTCGAACGAGGTTACGAGCGGGGCCATTGGAGCCCGTGCGGTCACGCGGCGAGCGAGATGTGCTCTTCGATCCCCTGCCTCAGCGTCTCGAGCGACACGGCTCCGTTCCCGAGGACGGCGTCGTGAAACATTCGGATGTCGAATCGTTCGCCGAGGCGACGCTTCGCGTCCGCGCGGAGGCGGCGAATCTCGAGCTGGCCGACCTTGTACGCGAGGGCCTGGCCTGGCCAGGCGATGTATCGGTCCACCTCATTCACGATGTTGTTCTCCGCGAGGGCCGTGTTCTCGAGCAGGAAGTCGATCGCCTGCCGCCGCGTCCAGCCCATCGCATGCATGCCCGTGTCCACGACGAGGCGACACGCGCGCCAGGCGTCGTACGACAGCACGCCGATCCGGTCTAGGTCCGAGGAGTAGAGACCCATCTCGTCCGCGAGACGCTCCGTGTACAGCCCCCATCCTTCGACGAACGCGGTGACGCCGAGGTGTCGCCGGAAGTCCGGCAGGTCCTCGAGCTCCTGCGCGATCGCGATCTGCAGATGGTGTCCGGGGATCGATTCGTGATATGCGAGGACCTCCGCCTCGTACCGTGGACGGGTCTCTGGGGCGGACGTGTTGATGTAGTACCGCCCGGGGCGGGATCCGTCCGCCGTGGGCTGTCGATAATAGGCAATCGTCGAGTGTTTTTCCTCATGCGCCTCCATGCGCACGACCTCGCAGTCCGCCTCCGGCAGGAGTCCGAACCATCGGGGGATCGCGGCGCTCGCCCGCGCGAGCGCGTCACGTGCCGTTGTCTCGACCTCGTCGCGGGTGCGGAAGTACAACTCCGGGTCCGACCGCAACTTCTGGAGGACCGCAAGGCGGTCCCGAATCCCGAACACCCGCTCGCCGAGGGCTTCCATTTCCCCGTTGATGCGCGCGACCTCCTGCCGACCGGTCGAGTGCAGCTCGTGGGGGGTGAGATCGAGGCCCGTGTACGCGCGGATGAGCCGTTCGTACGCCGCCGGGCCGTCGGGCACGTGCACGATCCCCGGTCGCTCGTCCGATCGGGCTCCCGGGAGGACCTCGTCGCGGAGCGCGTCTCTCAGGCGCAAGAACGCGGGCCGGACCCGGTCTCGGACGGTCGCGGTCAGGTCGTCCCGGAACTCCGATCGGTCCGCTTCGGTCCACTCTGGGCGGTCCGGACAGAGGGGCCTGAGGAGGACCCACGCGTCGATCGGCTGCGCTTCCAGGTCCGCGATTTGCTCGAGGACCTTCTCGATCCCCGACCGGACGGCGACCTTCCCCGCGGCAAGCCCGCTCCGAAGATTGGTCACATGGTCGTCGATCCATGGCGCCATCCCCATCCATCGGGCGACCATCGCGCGGGCCTCATCCACCGTGCGGACGGGTTGGTACGACTCCACGTTCAGGAACGCTACGACGGCTCCGCCGAGGGGGTCGACCGTCCACGCCTCGAGGTCGCAGCGCGCGATGTCGAGATTCCTTCTGATGACGACTTCGAGTTCTCGGCGCGTGACGCGCTCCCGGGCGTCGAGATCCGCCTCCGAGATGTCGCGAAGCCGGCGGAGCAGGTCCTCGAGCCGGGCGATGTCCCGCGCTCGGCCCTCCGGGGTGATGTCCGAGAGGCGGTCGTCGTGCTCCCGCGCGCCGATCGACGTCGCGAACAGAGGCCTCGTTCGGAGATGCCCTTCCCAGTACTCCCCCGCGAGGGCGGTGAGCGATCCCTTCGCGGCGTGGGGTCTCATTCCCGGCACCAGCGTCGCATCTTGCGGAGGGACGCCTTCCGATCGTCGAGCGTCCCGCTGAACAGCTCGAGGGTCGCCCGCCCATCGAAGCCCTTCGAGACGATCGCCCGGACGTCCCGCTCCAGGTCGATCGTCCCCTTCCCGAAGGGCAGGTGCTCGTCCCCCTCCTTCCCGTGCCCGCCGTGGTTGTCGTGGGCGTGGACGAGCCCGAGGCGGTCCCCGAGCGCGTCGAGGTACGCCCGTCCCCCGTCCGCGCGGCGATCGAGGTGCGCGTGCCCGAGGTCGAGGCACGCCCGCAGATCGGGGACGCCGTCGAGGATTCGCCGCACCTCGGCCGGCGTCTCGTCCACGTTCTCCAGGGTCATCACGACCCCTCTGTCCGACGCGGCTCGGACCAGGTCCGCGAACCACGCGAGCTTCGTCTCGGGGGAAATCCGCGGGGCCGAGCGCACCTCGAGGAGGTGGACGTTGAACGTCGCAATTCCGGTCGGCGCGAGGGCGTCCACGAACCCGACGAACCGCGCGAGGTCCGCGTGATCGAACCGGGAGGCAGGGAGGTGCGCCGTCTCGAGGGGCAGGACCCCCGCGAGGGCCACGGCTTCCTCCGCGAGCTTTGCGGGATCCCAGGTCACGTGGGCCAAGTCGAACTCCGCGTAGTCGAACCCCAGGTCCCGTAGCTCGTTCACCTGCTTCGCGAACGGCTCCTTGCTGTACGTGGAGCCCCCGATGCGCACGGGGCGCGCGATGGGCCGAACGGGCATAAGCCTTGCCGACGATTTCATGCCAAGGCATCTCAATCGCGTCGCGTGGTCTTCGAAGTCGCAATCGCGGCGGCGCTCGGCGCGGGGATCGGCATGTCCCTCGCCGCACCTCCCGGGCCCGTGAACGGGCTCATCGCGTCCCATGCGGTGACGCGGTCCTGGCGGGCGGGATTCCTCGTCGGATGCGGTGCGATGACGGCGGACGCCGCGTTCCTCGTCTTCTCCGTCCTCGCGCGATCTGCCGTCGTGGCGTTCGCCGCCGCATGGTTCCCGGCGATCGCCGCGGTGGGCAGCGCCGTCCTCGCGTACTTCGCGTGGGGCGCCGTCCGCACCTGGCGGCGGGCCGACGCAGTCCTCGAGCCCCTGCCGGAGGCGCACGCGGCCTCGTATGCGACGGGTCTCGTCACGAACCTCACGAGTCCCTACCCGCTCCTCTGGTGGCTCACCGCAGGCATCGTCCTTGTCGCCCAGGTCGGCCCGGCCCTCCTCGGCGGGTTCTTCCTCGGGATCCTTCTGTGGATCTCCGCGTTCCCGTGGTCCCTGCGCGCGGCGCAGCGGCACTTCGTGCGTACGTACCGCGTCGTCCTCGCGTTCTCGATTACGACCCTGGCCGCGTTCGCGGCCTGGCTCGCGTGGTCCGCCATCGACGCGTTCCTGTGATTCTACCACGAGAACCGGAGGTGTCCCGCGGCCTGCAACTCCCGAGGCGCCTCGAGGACTCCGAACGCCCGGATCCTCGGGACCTCGTACGCGTAGTCGTCCAGAGTCGTCTGGTCTGGCGGCACGGGCCGGTACCATTCCGCCTCGCCCGTATCGAGCCGCGTGATGAGGACCCCCTTCGCGCCGTGGGCAATCCGGATTGCGCGGTCGACGCCCTCGTACAGCTGCCGTCGGATCGACTTGCGGCGGTACAGCTTACCCAGGCCCGCGTTCGTCACGAGCCCGACAACGTCCTGTCCTGACACGACCCGTCGAATCGCACGCATCGAGCGCATGAAGAGCTGGTGGGCCTCGTCCCGCTCGACGTCCTCATCGAGGAACATCTCCGGGAGGCACGAGACGACGACGAGCCCGGCACCCGTCGCCTCCACTTTTTTATCGAGCATATCCAATATTAACGTGGCCATCTGATGGCACGTGAAGGCCCGGGCCACGTGGACCCTCGGCAGGATCTCCGCCCGCGTCATGCCGACGCGCTTCCCCAGGGCGACCATGCCGTGCGGGTCCACGGAGTTCCCCCCGTCGAGGAAGACGACGTCCTGGCCCTCCATGACCGCGCGGACGCACAGAAGGGTCGTCAGGCGAAACACGAAGTCGCTCCCGCTGTCGACGAGCGCGATCCGACCGGTCTCGAAGGGACCCAGGAGACGGTCCAGGATTGGCACGGATGTCGTGAGGGCCCTACGAGGCTCCGCGAGGACCTCCCGTGCGGCGAGGGTCTCCGTGATGAGCGCGATGTGGACTCCCCCTCCATTCGATGGTCCTCCTCGTATAAAGGCGGGGACGGAGGGGAGGGATGGGCGAAAGTACCGGCCTCGAAGAAGGAGCGCGGAGAGGGCGGGCACCTCTCGATTCCGCTCCCCGGCTAGCGAAAGGACCGGTGGGCCTCGCCCGGGCGGTATGGCCTGAGGCAGAAGGCAGACCAAGTCTCATCCACCGAAATCAGGTTCACCCACTTCAGACCGAGGCGCTGAACGGAATCCCAGCCCTTGTCGCGCGTCAAGTCCGTCTGAGTCCGGGACGTGCCCTTCGGAAACGAGAGCCAGAGTAGGCTGTCCTTCCGCAGGACGGATGCCGCCTTCGGGGCGAGGCGGTCCAATTCCGCCCGGCTCTTCACGAAAACCTGCACCCAATCGAGTTTGCCCTGGAGACGCTCGGCGACTTCGACTCCGGAGGGAAGTGGACGAAGGCGCTCGAGATGTCCCTCGGGCGCGTTGACGAGCGCGATCCGCTGTCCCGATTTGATCTTCATCTTCCTGGCGAGCGGACTCTCGGACATCTCGCTCCTCGCACCTATTCTCCCACGAGCTTGCCTCTGCGGACGACCGCTTCCCCGTCGAGTTCGAGGGTCGCGTCGCCGAGGGCCTGGGCGTGGTAGAACCCCGGCCGGTTCTTCCCGCCCTCGTCCTCGTTGCCCCCGAGGCCGATCGAGACGGCCCCGCGGACGATCTCGTTCCAGAGGAAGCCCAGGCGGGCCTTTGGGTTCAGGCCGACCGAGAGGGTCCCGATGCGATCCTTGTCCCCGGCCGACGCCTCCCACTCCGTGCGGAGGGCGAGGGCGCCTCGGTCTCCCGCGAAGGACGTCACCCGGCCTCCGGAAAACTCCCACTCGAGGCGCCGGATCGAGCGGCCGGCCCAGGCCTGGGGGACGTCGAAGACCACCCGGCCGGTCGCGCTCGTCTCGTCCGGCGCGACGCTCACGTGCCCGGCCGGAAGGGACGCGTTCAGGGCGCCGGCGGCGATGTCCCCCTCGTCGACCACGCCGTCGTACACGAAGGCCTTCCGGCCCGCGAGGGACACGTCCAGGTCCGTCCCGTTCGGCGAGGCGATCCGCGCGTGCCGAGCCGATTCGAGGAGGGCTCCGACGCGCTTCCCTTCCGCCGTGAGGCGCTGCGGTTTCACGGAGGAAGCCTCCCGCAGCACTCGTTCCCATGTCGCGTACGGAAACCCATAGGCCTTCGCGCGAGGTCGCGTGACGGCCCCCAAGCCGACGCCGAGGGCGCGCACCTTGCGTTCGCGTGCCGGGCCGAAGTGTGCCGCCGTCTCGCCCTCGTTCGTCGCGGCGATTTTCGCGGCCGGAACTCGGCGGAACACGGCGGGGTCGTACGGTGAGCCGAGCCAGATCTCGGCGGTCGAGGCCTCCGTGAGGCTCCGGCAGAACACGGAGGGCCGACGGAGGTTTTCCTCCGGGAGAAGCGTCATGTAGTCCTCGTAGAAGCGGTCCGTGTATAGGCTCAGGTTCACATCGGCCCCGACGCGGAAGCATTCCCTCGAGAGGTCCTCCGCGAACGGGATGTTGTGCGGGTACAGGAAGATCGTGACGTTGTCTTCGGGCGTGATGCGCAGGCAGTCTCGGACGATCGTCGTGGCGAGGCGGGACATCTTCTCCCCCGGACCCCAATGCGCGACGATGTAATGAAAGCGGCGCGTGCGCGCTGGTCCGAATCGGATCACGGAGGGGGCGGAGGCGGCAGTGCCGCCGCGGCTGCCGTGGCGGCCTTCATCTGGCGCTTCCGGCGGATCTTCGACGTCTGCACGAGGGCACCGAGGACGAAGACCCCCGCTCCGGCAAGGCCGGCGGTGAGCGGAGTGACGTTCAGGATGAACAGGCCTCCGAAGAGGAGCAGGCCGCCGATCGCCGCCGTGATGATCCCGATGAGGTCGTCGATGTAGTAGTACGCGAGCGCGAACACGACAAGAAGGACGAGGAGGGAGACGATGAGGGGCGGGTCGATTTGTCCCGGCGTGAAGGTCCCCGGGCCGCGTAGGGCCGTGTACGTCAGGGCGGCCGCGAGGATCCCGACGAGGAACGCGAGCCCGATTTTCACGAGCTTCGAGAACAGGATGCTTCCGATGATCGCGCCCACGGCCGCGAGGACAAGCCCGACGAGGGGGCTCTGGCCGATCGCCGCGCCGAACAGGTATCCGACCGCGCTTCCGAGGAGGGCGCCGATGAGGGACATGAGGCTCGACACGATCCCGTGTCCGAAGAACGCGAGGGCCAGACCCGTGATGATCAGGATCGCTCCGAGGATGAGGGGCGCCTGCGGGCCGAGCGTCTCGTGAATCACCATCGAACGAAACAACTCGGCTCAGACTATAAAAATGATGCGGGATGTTTCCCAATTTCAGGAGGGCTCAGCCGCGACCGAACACGTCGTCCGCGCGTTTCGCGATGCCCTCCACGGCTTCTTCGCTCATCGCCTCGGGGCCGAGGATGTGCTCGCGAATCGTGAGGTCGTCGTACTCGAGGACATCGAGGACCGTCGGCACGCGGATCGCGTCCCCGAGGACCGCGACGGTGCGGAGGGGCAACTTCGCCACGATGTTCACCCACATCGTCTTGTCCGGCACGCCGGCCAACGCCGACTCCACGTCGGAGGGCTCCTTCAGCGACATGACGAACCGGTTCGCGAGCTGGCTCCGGACCTCGTCGTCGATCCTCGACGGCCGTTGATCCACGAGCGCGAGGATCAGGTTGAATTTCCTCGTCTCGCGAGCGAGGCGGCTGAATGTCGGCGCGATCTCCCTCAACCTCGGATCGAGGAACTTGTGGGCCTCCTCGAGGAACACGACGAGCCGCGGATACTCCTCGTTCCGCTCGACGTACAGCTCGAACAATCGGCGGGAGAGGATGTTCGCGACGAACAGGTACACGCTCTGGTCCGTCCCGAAGTCCCCGAAGTCCATCACGACGGACTTCCCGCCGCGGATCGCGGCGAGGATCTGGTGGAACGCGTCCCGTTGCCCCTCCCCCATCTCCCGGAGGAACGGCAGCCGTTCGAGGCGCGCGATGCGCCGCTTGAGGCCCTGGAGGGACATCTCGTGGGCCCTCTCCTCCCCGAGGGCCTCCATCGACGATTCCGCGATTGCGGCCGTGAGAGAGCGTCCGGCCCTCACCTTGTTGATCTGGTAGAGAGCGTCGACCATCCCGGGCGAGAGGTCCTGCAGCGCGATGATCAGGTCCTCCGGGGTGATCTCCCGGGCGTCCAGGACGAACGGACGCGCCTCCGTGTTCTTCGGGTCGAGGGAGAACATCTCGACCTTCGCCGGGAAGAAGTACTTCAGGCCCTCCGTCCCGTCTGTCTTGCTGAACACCCCGTATTCGGAGTGCATGTCGAAGATGAGGACGGATCCGACCTCTTTCGCGAGGATTGCCGCGCACACGAGCTTGTTCAGGATCGATTTCCCCGTTCCCGTGCGTCCGAAGATCGCGAACGGCTTCTCGACGAGCTTCGAGACGTCCAGGTGCACGTAGAAGGGCTCGACGCCTGTGATCGTCCCGAGGGGTGCGGACTTCTCGGACGGCTCGTAGATCTTCTGGACGTCCTCGCGGGTCGCGTGCCGGCACTCGGAGAAGTACGGGGGGATCGTCTGGGGCTCGCTCAGGTCGCCCGTCTCCCGGTCCACGAGCTGGATCGCCCGAAGCTTCGCCTTGCTGTAGAAGATCGGCCCGCTGTACCCTTCGTGGGTCTCCGGGTGGGGCACGATGACGTCGCCGATGGCCGACCCGGCGAGCTGGTCCGCGATATCGCTCGGTTCGTTGAGGATGTCCTCCACGAGGCAGTAGAACGCGTACCGGGCCCCCTCCACGACGATTGGATACGCGATCCGGAGTTCTTCCGGGTCGTTCAGGGCGAGCTTGGCGACGAGGCCTTCCGTGACGGACGCGGCGACGATCTCCCCGATCTTCATCGGAGGTCCCTCGCGAGCCGGTCGAGGTACGCGTGGAATGCGCTCCGCCTGCGGCCCTCGACCTCCGTCAGCCCGTCGAGAACGGAGCGCACGTCGAGTCCCATCCGGATCGCCTCTTTGAGGACGGCCTCCTGGTAGACAGGCTTGAGCTGACGCACGGTGACGGCCATCCGATGCGCCTCGATGAGAGGCCACGGGTAGCCGACGGACACCAGGCTCCGTGCGTAGGGCGCGAGCTGTCCGAACACGACGTCGGGTTCGTCCCGGAACGTGCCCACGTCCACCCGGAACCACTTCCTTGCCTCGGGATGGAGCCGCGCATAATAGATGTCACCGTACAGGAGGCCCTCCTTCGCGGCCTCCGAGGCGGTCGGCGCACGGGCGTACGCGACGGCCCCCCGGGGCAGGCGGGCCTGGGTCCGGGCCATGAGCTCCTCGTCCGTCAGGACGTGTCCGAACGCGTGGAGCTGGCTGTCCTTCGAGATCCCGACGAGGATGTGCCCGCGTTTCTCGCACACCGCGACGAGGCGCTCCATGAACGCGAACTGCTTCGGGAACTCGCTCAGCGTGCCGTCCACCGCGACGATGGCCCCCTCCGTCTCGTCCGCGAAGTTGATCGCCAGTTGGCCTTCGATGAGGCGGCGGTACTCGTTCACCATCGCCTTTGGCTGGTCCTCCCGGGCGCCCTTCGTGAATTCGAACAGGGCGCGGTGCAGATCGTCCTGCTGCACGACGAAGTCCTCGAACGTGGAGACGGACACCATGCGTTGCACGAGCCGCCAGTCCCGCTTCGCGAACCGGGTGCCGTCGAACCGGTACTCGAGGAGGCCCACGGACACGAGCGCGAGCCACCAGCTCGACAGATTCAGGAGGAAGGAGTAGGAGCCGTCAACCGCAATCATGTCGCGCGCCTCGGCCTGCGGCCGGAACACGTGGAAATCCGGGGTGTCGGGCGGAGGGAGGGGCAGGTTCGTGTGGTGCTTCACGAGGAGCCCGAGCTCCCGGCGCATCTCGTCGGACACGCTCATGCGAGGACGTCCACCCGCGACTCCTGGCTGGGGGTCATCGTCACGCGGATCCGGCCCGGGAACTTCTCCGCGACCTCTGCGAGATGCGTGACCAGGATGACCTTCTCGAAGAACTCCCCCATGCGGAACAGCTTCTGCACAAAGAGCTCGCGGGAAACCTCCGTGTCAAGGGATCCCAGGTCCCCTTCGTCGATGAACAAGGTCTTCATGCGACCGTACGTCCGGCCCACCTGGGGCAGCGACGCGAGCTCCTTCGCGATCGCGAATCTCAGCGCCGCGTTGATCTGGGTCTTTTCGCCTCCGCTGAACTCGCCCACGTCGTGCCAGAGTCCGTCGACGCCTTGGACCTTGATCCGGATGCCGTGGCCTCGCCCCTCCTCGTACGTCTCGAGCTTGATCCGGTTGAAGCGTCCGTCCGTCAGCTCGGCGAGGTTCTTCGACGCCTCAATCTCGAGCTCCGGGAGGAGCTGGTCCACCGCGAACATGACGACCCCTTTCTTGTGGAACACCCGGTTCACGAGGACGTTGTACAGGTCGAGTCGGACGCGCAACGCGTCCCTCTGGCGTTCCGACTCGCGGAGTTTCGTCGCGTCCGCTTCCAGGTTCTCCACCTGCTTCGCGAGCTGGGTCACCTGCCCTTCGAGGAGGTGCAGGTCCTTGCGCTCCGCCTCCGCGACGAGGCGCCGCTCCTCGA
>DATEUA010000009.1:0-12835 GCA_035283405.1 Thermoplasmata archaeon
GTGGGGAGCGCGTCCGGGACCGGGGTGCTCCTCGCCGTCGGGATCATGATCCAGCTGTACGAGGCGATCGGCCGGGAACAGATGATGGAGATGCATCCGGTCCTCCGCGAGTGGTTCGGCGGACGTTGAGCCCTATCCGTCGAGTCTGTTCGGCCTGATCGCGAGGAACAGCCCGCCGAACGCGGCCTTCACGCGTACGTCCACGGGACGTCCCCGGGCCACGGTCAAACGCCCGCGAGGAACCGCGCGAGGATGGCCTTCTGGACGTGAAGACGGTTCTCCGCCTGGTCGAACACGATCGACTGAGGACCGTCCATGACGTCGTCCGTGATCTCGAGACCTCGATGCGCGGGGAGGCAGTGCATCACGACCGCGTCGGGTTTCGCGGCGCTGACGAGCTTCTCGTTCACCTGGTACGGGAGGAAAAGCGTCTCCCTAGCCGCCCTCTCGTCCTCCATCCCCATGGACACCCATACGTCCGTGTAGACGACGTCCGCGTTCTTCACGGCCTCGAACGGATCGTGAACGATGTGGACGTCCACCTCGCTTTCCTTCGCGATACGCTTCGCGGCCGCAACGAGAGTCGAGTCGGGTTCGTAGCCCTTCGGCACGCCCGCGGTCGCGTGGAGTCCGAGGATCGCGGCGCCGAGGAGGAGGGAGTTGCATACGTTGTTTCCGTCCCCCACGTACGCGAGCTTGAGCCCCTTCGGGTTCCCCTTACGCTCCTGGATCGTGAAAAGGTCCGTCGCGACTTGACAGGGGTGCTCGCGGTCATCGAGTCCGTTGATGACGGGCACGGTCGCGTGACGTGCGAGCTCCTTCATGTTCTCGTGCTTGTACGCGCGATACAGGATCCCGTCGACGTACCGGCTCAGTACCCGCGCCGTGTCGGAGATTGTCTCGCCACGCCCGACCTGAAGGTCGTCCGGGCTCAGGAACAGCGCGTGGCCCCCAAGCTGCGTCATCCCGACCTCGAACGAGACCCGGGTGCGGGTCGAGGCCTTCTCGAAGATCATCGCGAGGCTCTTCCCGCGAAGCGGCTCGTACGGCTCTCCCGCTTTCGTGCGATTCTTCATGTTCGCGGAGAGTTCGAGGAGCCCGACGAGGTCCTTCTCCACGTCGAGCATCGACACAAAGTCCCGCTTCGGGGCCACGGTCCGTCGATTCTCCGGCGAATACAAAACCGTTTGCTTCGCGCGCCTCGACTGCGGGGACGGTCCTCGAGGACCCCACGCCTCACTTCGGGACGTACACGGCGTGTGCAGTGATCTCGAGGGAGCAGGCCCCGTGGCTCGAGCAGAACGCCTCACAGCGGTCCGCGGTCCCCCGATCGGCGTACCCGAGGCCGCACTCGTCGCACAGGAAGATCGATGCGTCCGACTCGAGCGGCCGCACCATCTACGCCGCCTTCATCGGCGTGCTCTGCTTGAGGCACTCTTCTGCACGGGCGAGCACCGCGTCGACCTCCTGCCGGAGACCCGACCTCGGCCGGAACCCGACGATCTCGGCGACCTCGCGACCGCCACAGAAGAACTTGATCGTCGGCGTCCCCTGGATCCCGTAGCGGACCGCGATGTCCGTCTCCTGGAACACGTGAACCTTGTAGAAGTCCATCGCGTGTGACCGTTCCGCGGCGATGGCTTCGAATTCCGGTTCGAGCCGTTTGCACCAGACGCAGGTTTCGTGCCAGAAGTCCACCGCGACGGGCTTGCTCGCGGTCAGGACCTTCGCTTCCCATTCCGCCGTCTTGAGATCCCGGACGTCGCCCGTCGTCCCACCTGGCCCTCCACGCACGGGCGCGCCTAAAGAACTTGACGGCGGATGTCGGACGCATCAAATAGGGGTCTCCCCATGCCGCCGACGGTGGTCTTGGAGCGGGCGAGTCGCGCAGAGCGGGAGCGCGAGGGACGGGAGACCGCCGCGCGGAATCGACGGACGAGCGTCCGGATCGGGACCGCGGGCCTGTTCCTCCTGTTCCTTGGAGCGATCGGTACGCTTGTCGTCCCGGCGGGCGCGAACGTCCTGATTGTTGTGATGGTCGCAGGTCTCGTGCTGATCGTGGCCGCCCTCCTTCTCGTTCGGACCTCCGCCGGAGGAATCGTGCGACTCCGCGGGCTGACGAAAATCCTTTAAGGGCCCGTCCGCATCGGACGGCCGCGGCCGGGATGGGCCAGCCTGGTTAAGCTAGGGGGCTGTGGATCCCCTGACGCGAGTTCAAATCTCGCTCCCGGCCCCTTCCGCACCCCTCGCGGGTCGTTGACGGCCTCGACCGTCCGGGGAAGGGTCCCTCGTCGTCGCTCGACGCGGCGGGTCGCCTTCGCCCCGGACGGTCTCGGCCTCCCCCTGATCCGATGGCATATTCACTGGGGGCATCGCACCCCAGGAAGGCACTAATATCCGGAGGTCGATTCGGGCGACATGACAACTTACTTCGGTTTGTGGAAAGCCAACACGAGCATCCCGCCCCCGCCGACGCCGGGGGACCAGGTCAAGCAGCAAGAAGCATTCGATGCGCTCCTTCGAACGCAGCTCAAGTCGGGTCGAATCCGAGAGGTGCATGCCTTCCTCGAAGGCGGTGCCGGGTACTTCATCACGGGCGACGTCTCCGATGAAGAGGTCTTCCAGGACTTGTCCGTCTGGTCGCCCTACATCACGTTCGAATTGCATCGGACGATTCCGTTTCCCAAGGCGAGCGAGATCGTCGTCAGGGCGTTGAAGAACCGCTCGGGCAAGGCATAGCCGCCCTTCCTGCGTCGTAGGCTCTCCCCCGGGCGGGAGCCTCGGCCGCCGCGGAATCTTGGGTCCCGCCCTGCGGGGCCTTCCCTTCTTCCGCCCGGATCGCCGTCGGTCTCGCTTCCGCACCAGGGCGTCCGCGTGCTCCTCGCTTCGCCGGCTTCAAGTATGTCGTTCCCTCTCCTGGGGGCGCGCATCGGGAGGGAGGAATCGCGGTCCGCTTCAGCCATCGGTTTTCGTGGACGGAGTTGGCCTACGCGGTCCTCGCGGTCGGAATCGGGATGCGGGTCGTCGCCCTGTTTACGGGCCGCGTCGCCTCGGACGGCGCGTCCTACGCGGTCATGGCGGACAGCCTTTGGGTCCATGGGGAGTTCATCATGCCCCTGGGGGAGAGCTGGTCCGACTCCTGGACCCCCGAGTACTCCCACCACTATTCGCCCGCGTACCCCGTCTTCCTTCTGCCTTTCGTGGTGCTCGGCGGCCTCAATCCTTGGTCGGTGAAACTCGCGTCCCTCCTCTCGGGGTTCCTCCTGATCGCCGGCGTCCACCGGACGACCCGCGACCTGTACGGTCAGGAGAAGGGGCTCCTCGTCGCGGCCGCGGTCGCGGTGGACCCGATGCTTGTCCTCGCGACGGGGACCGGGTACAGCGAGAACTTCCTCACCCTCTTCTTCGTCCTCACGATTTGGGCGATCCTGCGCAGCCTGAAGGACCCGCGATACATGGTTCTCGCCGGGTTCTTCGCAGGCGTCGCGTACCTCACGAAGGGGGTGATGGGCTGGTTTTTCCTGATTGCCGGACTCGCGGGCCTCGCGTGGCGCTTCCACTACGTCCGATGGCGGGTCTTCAGGGACAGACACTATGTCGTGGCCATCCTGATCTTCGGATCGTTCGTCGTCGGGTGGGCCACACGAAACCTCGTGCGGTTCTGGGATGGGTCCGCCTCGGACGTCCTGACAGCCTGGCAAAGCAGTGCGTACTTCGCGATCACCTCCGCGGAAGCCGTGTCCCGACCCGGCGACCTCGCGTTCGTGCTCCTCGCCAGGATCCCGCTGTATGTCCTCTTCTTCCTCTTCTTCGGCGCATTCTGGGTGCGCGACCTCCGGCGGATGCCGAAGATGTCGGACGAACACTACAGCGGGCTGTGGCTCGCCATCGGCCTGACGTACGTCCTCGCCTGGATCATATCCGGGATCCTGTGGACCTCCGAACGCCAGCCGATCTTCTGGCTCGACATGATGCGCTACGTCGTCATGGCGAACCCCGTCATCCTCTGGCTCCTCGTGAAGGACGCGAACGTCGGATCGGTCGTCTTCCGGCGCAAGTATGTCGCGACCGTCGCGGTCCTTCTGGCCGCGTCCCTCATCGTGGTCGTGCCTGCGACGCCCGGGGTCTACCAGGCATACGACATCCTCCAGGCAAACGCGCCGGAGGGGAGCGTCGTCGCCGTCGACGGGCTCCTCCGCTACTCCCTTCTGATTGGCGCCGGCTCGGGCCTGATCTACGTGAAGTACGTACCGGGAGTCGCCGCGGACTTCATCATCACGAGTGACATCGTAAAGACCTTCCCAGGGTACACGCTCCTCGGCATTGGTCGGACGACCGTCGTCGTGCCCGGGTTCGTCCCCGCGGACGATGCGGCGGTCTGGCGGCGCGGCTGACGCGGCACCGCTCCGAACCCACCACCTATTAATAGTGCCACCAGGATGGACGCGACGCATCCTCGGAGCGATGACAAAGTCCCGAGGGCACCGCGATCCCCGGGAGGGGCTGCGATGATCAAGCAGGCGGACGATTCGTACCGACCGGTCGAGCTCGAGAAGCGAGTGCGGGACTTCTGGCGGCGTGCGAAGGTCTACGAGAAGACCGTCGCGGCTCGCTCGACCGGGGAGGACTACTATTTCGTCGACGGGCCCCCGTACACGACGGGGTCCATCCATCTCGGACAGGTCCTGAACAAGACGGTCAAGGACGCCGTCCTGCGCTGGCTCCGGATGCGAGGCTACCACGTCCGGGACCAGCCGGGGTACGACATGCACGGCCTCCCGATCGAGGTCCAGGTCGAGAAGACCCTCGGGATCACGAACAAGAAGGAGATCGAGGACCTGGGGATCGAGCGGTTCGTGACGACGTGTCGCGACTTCTCCCTCGGCCTCCTCGCGAAGATGAACGATCAGTTCCAGGCTCTCGGGGTCTGGATGGACTGGGCCCGCCCCTACATGACGATCCGGAACGAGTACATCGAGGCGGCCTGGTGGACGTTCAAGCGGGCCCACGAGCGCGGTCTCCTCTACGAGGCCCTCCGGTCCCTCCAGTGGTGCGCCCGCTGCGAAACCGCCCTCGCGGACGCGGAGGTCGAGTATTCCGACGAGACAGACCCCTCCCTCTACGTCGCATTCCCTTTGAAAGACAGGCCGGACGAGGGCCTCCTCATCTGGACGACCACGCCTTGGACGCTTCCCGCGAACATGGCGATCGCGGTTCATCCGACGTTCACGTACGCGAAGGTCAAGGTCTCCAAGGACGGCCGCACGGAGTACCTGTGGGTCATGGAGTCCGCCGTACCCGCAGTGATGGACCTCGGCGGGGTCACCGGCCACGAGGTCGTCGAGCGACGGACCGGCGAGCAGCTCATCGGACTTCCGTACGCGCACCCTCTTGCCTCGAAGGTCCCGTACCAAGGCACGGTCCAGGGTCCCTGGGTCCACAAGGTCGTGCCCTCGGACACGGTCGTCGCGGAGCACACGGGGCTCGTGCACACGGCCCCGGGCCACGGCCCCGAGGATTTCGACATCGGTCAGAAGCTCGGCCTGCCCCCATTTTCGCCCGTGGACGAACGCGGGCGGTTCACCTCGGACGCGGGGGCGTACGCCGGGACGCACGTGAAGGAGGCGAACCACGAGATCCTGACGGACCTCGAGGCGGCGGGCGCGCTGTTCTCCGCAGCCGACGTCGTGCACTCCTACGGGCACTGCTGGCGCTGCCGCACGCCGGTCCTGTACCGCGCGACGGTCCAGTGGTTCCTCAAGGTCACGGAGGTCAAGGAGCAGATGCTCGCGGAGGTCCGACGCGTTTCGTGGTACCCGGACTGGGCGGGCTCCGCGCGGCAGCTCGGCTGGACGCAGAACCTCCGGGACTGGTGTCTGTCCCGCCAGAGGTACTGGGGCATCCCGCTCCCGATCTGGCGGTGTGGGAAGTGCTCCGCGTGGACCGTGATCGGGTCGTCCGCGGAGCTCGTCGGCGCGAAGGGCTTCTCCCCGGGGATGGACCTCCATCGTCCCTGGATCGACTCCGTCGCCCTGCGGTGCCAGGACTGCGGCTCCGACATGACCCGGATCAAGGACGTCCTGGACGTCTGGTTCGACAGCGGGGTCGCGAGCTGGGCGAGCCTCGGGTACCCCGCGCAGGACGCGGAGTTCCGTCGGTGGTGGCCGATGGACTGGATCGTCGAGGGCCCGGACCAGACTCGGGGCTGGTTCAACTCGCAGCTCGCCGCGGGGGTCGTCGCGTTCGATCGCGCCCCGTACGACAGCGTGACGATGCACGGCTGGGTGAATGGCCCCGACGGTCGGCAGATGCACAAGTCCCTCGGGAACTACGTCGAGCCGTCGCAGGTCGTCGACAAGTACGGGGTCGATTCGCTCCGCTTCTACATGCTCTCCGTGAACGCGCCGTGGGAGGACATCACGTTCCAAGAGGAGGGCGTGCGGACCGCGCACCGGTCCCTGAACATCCTGTGGAACGTCGTGCGGTTCGCGAGCACGTACATGGCGCTCGACCGGTACGATCCGGAGAGGGACGGCCTCGCGTCCGGCGGCGCGCACCTCAGCCCCGAAGATCGATGGCTCCTCTCACGCCTCGAAGGACTCAAGGCGACGGTCGAACGGGAGCTGGCGGGCTACAACCTGCACCGGGCGTTCCGGGCCGTCGAAGCGTTCGTCCTCGACGACCTGTCCCGATGGTACGTGAAGATCGTCCGCGATCGCACGTGGACGGACGGGGAGAACCGTGAGAAGACGGCCGCGTACGCGGTCCTTCACGCCTCCCTCGTGTCCGTGGCCGCGCTCCTCGCGCCCGCGACGCCTCACCTGTCGGAGGCGATCTACCAGCACATGGACGCTCGCCGGCTCAGCGTCCACATGCTCGATTGGCCCACACCGGACGCCTCGAGGGTCGATGCGGGCCTCGAGGCGTCCATGTCGTTGGTCCAGGACCTCGTGGAGGCGATCGGGAAGGAGAGGCAGCGGCGCGGGCGGAAGCTCCGATGGCCCGTGCGGGTGATCGCCCTGAAGGGCGCCTCGGAGCCCGCCGCGAACGCCGTGCGGACCCTTCGGCACGTGCTCCTCGCCCAAGCGAACGCGAAGGACGTCGTCGTCCTCGGAGAGGCGGAGGAATTCCCGGGGATGGCGCTCACCCTCAAGCCGGATGCCTCGGCCCTCGGGCGGGCGTACCGGGGGATGGGACCGAAGATCGCGAACGTCCTCGAGTCCCGCCCGGCGGAGGAGGTGAAGAAGGCCCTCGACAAAGGGGGGTACCAGGTCGGGGTCGACGGACAGATCGTCACGATCGACGCATCCATGGTCTCGTTCGGCCGGAAGATGCCGGACGAGGTGGCCCGGCTCGCCACGCCGCACGGGGAGCTGTACGTGGACCTCCGCATCACCCCGGAGATCCGGTCAGAGGGGTACGCCCGCGAGGTGATCCGGCGCGTGCAGCAGATGAGGAAGGACACGGACCTCGATGTCGACGACTACATCGAGACGAGGCTCAAGGCGGGGAGGGATCTCACAGCGGCGATCGAGTCGTTGCGAGACGAGATCATGCGAGAGACCCGGTCGAGGGCCCTCGAGTTCACGGACGGGGTCGTGGACGCCGAGTACGTCGTCGAGTGGAACGACGTGGACGGTGCGACGGTGACGATCGGGATCACGCCGCTCCGGATCGGCGAGGCCCTCCGGGACTTCACCCGCATCCCGGGGATCACGGGTCCGAAGGGGATGGCCCTCGCCGCCGCCGGCTACCGGAGCCTCGCGTCCCTGCGGGTCGCGACGAAGCAGGAGCTCGCGGCGGTCGACGGGCTCGAACCCGGGGACTCAGAGCGCATCGCCGCATCCCTTGCCGCACCCGCCGACGCGACGGCTCCTTGTCCCGCTTGCGACGCGCCGAACGCGAAGGGGGCGGCGCAATGCGCTCGATGCGACGAGCCTCTTGCGCCGGCCTCCCCTCCGGCCGAGTCGTCCTCCCCGGGTGCGGGGTCGCCGCGCGCAGCGCCAAGTGCGCCGGGGACGACCCTCGGGTCCGCGCACACGTACCTCGTGAAGGAGCCTCAACCCGACGAGGCGTACCGCCTCTTCGTCGAGGCGCTGTCCCAGGGGAGGAAGGGGCTGTGCGTGACGCGCGTATACCCGCAGAAGATCCGGGAGAAGTACGGCATCCGGGACCTGCCTGCCCTCTGGCTGAGCAACGTCGGGAAGGAGGATGCGATCCGGCCGAAGGACCTCGAGAAGCTGTCCCTCGCGCTCGAGCGGTTCCTCGAGAAGGAGAAGGGCGTCGTCATCGTGGACGGCCTCGAGTACCTCGTCACGAACAACAACTTCATCACGGTGCTGCGGCTCCTTCAGTCCCTCCGGGACCAGATTGCGATCCACGGGGCGACGCTCCTCGTCTCCGTGAACCCGGCGGCCCTGGACGCGCACCAGCTGAGCCTCCTCGAGCGGGAGGTGGATTCCGTCGTCGACGCGACGGGCCCCGTTACAGCATCTGGACGACCGCGCTGAAGTCGCAGTTCCTCGGGATGTCCGTCATGCTCGCCAGCCCGACGGCGGTCTCCGGGGCCGCGACGGCGAGGCCCTGCTCCTCCGCGAATTGGCCGAGGCTCGCGCGGAGCTTCGCGACCTCCTCGTACGTCCGGATCCCTCCGAGCATCACGGCATCGCTGTTCGAGACCGCGTGGAAGAACAGGGGTGCCGCGCGGGCGACCGTCTCGATCCCCGCGGCCCGGGCCTTGAGCC
Organism: Thermoplasmata archaeon; assembly: GCA_035283405.1. Taxonomy (GTDB): domain Archaea; phylum Thermoplasmatota; class Thermoplasmata; order RBG-16-68-12; family RBG-16-68-12; genus RBG-16-68-12. The sequence goes on from DATEUA010000009.1 coordinate 8,745, forward strand.
CCGCCTGCGGAGGGTACCGCACGAAGGCGGCCCCGACGAGCTCGAACCCGAGGGCCCGCAGGTCGGGGAGCCGCACGGTCCGGAGGAGCCCCCGCTCGTGAAAGTCGCGGCGCATCTTCGAGACGGCCTGCCGGGACGCCTTGATCTTCGCCGCGACGGCCTTGTCGCTGAACTCGGGGAACCGGACGAGTCCCTTCAGCACGTCCTGCTCCTTCCGCGTCAGCTCGAGGTCCCCGACCTTCTCGACCTTCGTCGGGATGCCGCGCGAGTCCTCGAACCCGAACGCCTGCGAGAGGATCCGCCCGAAGTCGAAGAAGTTCACGAGGCACGTGAGGGCGAGCGGAAAGACGGCCGTCTGGAGCGCCATGCCGTCCGAGAGCCCGGCGCGCTGGATCGACGCGCGGAACACCTCGAGGTCCCGGGCGAACGCCGTGTACGTCGGCGCCTGCGCGAGGAACACGAAGTGGTCGGGCGCTTGTATCACGTGGAAGAACGTCGGGTGCTTCGAGCCGAGGGCCTCCCGCATCCGCGCCGCGGCGTCCGCCTCCCGGGCGACCGGAAGGCGGCACAGGCCCGCGACCAGAATCTCCCACCCGAGTCGGTGCATCATCGGGATCCGACGGGCCACGAAGAAGTCCACGCGACGAAGCCGCCGGCGGATCGCGGTGACCGTCGACACCTTCACCGAGAGAGTCTCGGACAACTCCCGGTCGTTCAGGGTGGGCCGGCTCACGAGGCCATGGAGGACGGCCCGCTCGTTCGGCGTGAGGGATCGTTTCATCCGGCGCGGCAGGGTGCATCGGCTTTCTTAACCTTTCCGCACTTCCCTGCCTGCGAGGGCGGACCGCATGACGTCCTCGAGGCGTGGAACGGCGTCAAAAGCGTCGATTTCGTCGATCCGGATCCACCGCGACTCGACGTTTTCCCAGTCGAGCCGGACCCGTCGGGTCGAGACGTCGAACAGGAACGGTCGGACGACGTAGGCGGTCCCGCGGTCCCGCGAAATCACCGGGACGCCGGCGCCCACGAGCCGCGCGTCCCGGATCCCCGTTTCCTCAGACACCTCCTTGCGCGCACGGTCTTCCGGGTCCTCGCGGCCCTCCAGGTACCCGGAGATCCCGGACCACTTCCCCCGGAAGCTTCCGACCGCCTCGCTCCGTCGGACGATCAGGAGGCGGCCGCGGTTCCTCACGAAAACCGTGACGACGTCTCTCGAGTCCACGTCCGGGAGGTCCACTCGGCCTCCGTCCGCATCGACCGAGAGGCGATCCCCCGTGAGGAGCGCGCCGAGGTCGACCCGGTCGACCATCGGGATGCCCGCGAGGACGGCGCCGACGGCGACGATTCCGTCCGCCCTCTCGGTCAGGATCGCGGAAGGTCCGAGGCCGCGTTTCGCGAGTCCGTAGATCGTGTAGGAGCCCACGGTGCTCCCTTTTCCGTGGGGGAAGGCGAAAGCCCTGCGGCCGAGGCGCTCCCCTCGCACCCCGGACGCCTCGTCGAGGACCTCGCCCGTCATCGGGTCGGAGCCCCCGACGAAGGAGAAGGGGACGCGGGCGACGAGGGCGACGCCCTCCGCACGACCCGGAGCGATGCGGCGCACGGAGAGGTTCATGCGTACCGCTCCAGGAGGGTGCCGATGTCCGCGAGGATCACCTTCTGCTTGCACAGGCTCGGCAGGTAGTGGGCCCCCTTTCCGGAGGGCGTGGCGACCGTGCCGAAGCGGTGCTCGAGCAGGGTCACCTCGAGGCACGTGTCCGCGAGGACCCGGCCTCCGTGCCGCTCGATCCGGCCGACCGCGTCCGGGGACGCATCCCGGACCGCGCGGCTCGTGAACACCCACACGGGGACCTTCGGGGGCTTCCGGTCGACGAGACGCGCGATCGCCTCGAGCTCGTCCGTCGAGAGCTGTGGCGACCCGAGGGCGATCAGGTCCGCCTCGGATCCGTCCGTGTACTGCTTCCGGATCGCCTCGAGGTCCTCCTCCGTGATGCGGACCCTGCGCAACCCTGCGGCCTGCGCGTTCCGCCACTCCGGGGTCAGACGGTCGAGATGGAACATCCCGCAGCTGCCCGACGAGGCGAGGGAGCTGCCGAGCCACCGAAGCTCCGGCTCCCCCGCCCGGAATCCGCGGAAGTAGGGCACGCCGTCCCCCGCTTCGCGGCCCGCCACGAGGCCGAGGAGGGACGCCCGGAACGGGTCGAGGCGCATCCTCGCCTCGATGACGAGGGTCGCCCGGCGACCTGCGTCGAGGTGGAGCCCGTAGTCCGGCGTCGCGCCGATGACCGCCGCGGCGAGGGCCGAGGGGCCTCCCTCCCGGTTCGTCCGGGCCCCGAGGACGGAATTCGCGAAGCACACCGCGTTCGACTCGGCCCACGCGAGGTGCTCCCCGAACGTAGGCCGGCGCAGGAGGTAGGGCGTGCACGTGTACGTCGGCTCGACCCCCATCCCTTCGTAGGCGCGCGCGATCCGAGCCTGCTTCTCCGCGAAGTCCGCGGGGATCCCGAGCGCCTCCCACTGGCGGAGGTCCGTCCCGAGGGGGTTCACGGAGGTCGGCACGACGACGCGAGCGGTCCGCGCGAAGTCCTCGAGGAACTCGAGCCCCGGGTCTCCGATCATCTTGTATGACGCGCCGGAGACGTGCGCGGACGTGATCGGCACGAGGCTCTCCGCCCCGGCAAGGTCCCCCAGGACGACGAGGATCCGCATCGCGGTCCGCTGCGCTGGCGCACCGTCCGCGAGGAGCCGCTCCTGTTCACTCGAAAGGTGCGTTCATCTCCCCTCCAGGAGGGACCGGGCGACGCGGACGAACGAGTCGAGGGTTGCCGGATACGCGCCGAGGCGGACGCGGACGTCGATCGAATCGGCGGTGCGCGCGAGGGAGAGCCGTCCGGCGTACGCCTCCTGTTTGTCGAGCCTGAAGTGAAGCACGCCGTCCTCGTCCACCCGGCCGTCGACGTCGCGCAGGAGCTCATCTGGGAGCCCGGCCGCCATCCAGCGACGCCATGTCGCGTCGATCGCGCGGGCGTCCCGGACGTGCCGCGTAAGGCGGACAATCGGATTCCGGAAGTGGCCCTCGAACGCCTCCCGACGTGGCGGGTCTCCGTCGCACGCGAGATCGAGGGCCTGAAGGACCCGAGCCTCGTCCTCCGTCGCGTGGGCGTGGGTCCGGGCCTCGACCCATCGGATTGGCAGGCGGGCCACGGGGGGCGCGAGGACGGAGGGGGTCGTTAAGGATTTCGTCCTGCGCGGCGACGGACGATCGCGCGGAGGGCCTTGCGCGTCTCGGCCCGGAACGAGGCGAGGGACTCCTCGTTCACGAGCACGACGTCGGCCGTCGCGATGACCTCGCCGAGGCCCCATCCCAGCTCGCGTTCGTCCCGCGCACGGAGGTCCGCGAGGGTCGCCGCGTCGTCGGGTCGCGAGCGCTCTCTCATGCGCCGGTACCGGGTCTGCGGAGACGCATGGACCGCGATGACGACGAGCCGCTCGCCGAACGCCCGGCGGAACACGTCCAGTTCCGCCTTGCCTCGTAGCCCGTCGACAAGGACCCGCTCGCCCTGGAGCCGCGGGAGCGTGCGCTCCGCCCAGATCCCGAAGCCGCGCTCCACGCGCTCCTGATGTGCGAGGCCCCCGACCGTCCGGTCCTCCATCGGGAGACCGCGCCGGGACGCCTCCGCACGGACGACGTCGCCCATGCGAACGACGGAGAAGCCGAGGCCCGCGGCGACCCGAAGCACTTCCTCCTTCCCGCAGCCGGGCATCCCTGTCACACAGACGACGGGGAGCTGCCTCGCTTCGATTCGAGCGACCCTTGTGGATCCTTTGCGCGATTGTGTCCGCGCGCGGCGCATCGTGGGACGCGTATCGAAGAAAAGTATAAATTCCTACGTCCCGTAGCTTGAGACGAAGAACCCTATGCCTCGCGACCTCGACATGACCCAGCTGCGCCACGGGACGGAGCTTCTGAAGCGGGGCTTCGCGAAGATGCAGAAGGGCGGCGTGATCATGGACGTCACGAACGCCGAGCAGGCAGCGATCGCGGAGGAGGCCGGGGCCGTCGCGGTGATGGCCCTCGAACGCGTGCCCGCGGA
>DATEUA010000010.1:0-8183 GCA_035283405.1 Thermoplasmata archaeon
TTGTCCAAGACGAGGAGGACCGTACGATTCTCAAGCTCGCGCGCTAGAATCTTCATCGCAACCCCGTGACGGATCGGACCGGACTCCCCGAGGTAGCGGCTCAGGGCGCGAGACCCGAGGCGGCTGAGGAACGATGCCAACTCGGAGAGGATGGAGGTGGGCGTCGTCCACTCATGGAGTTCGTACCAGAAAACGTGGGCCCGCGGTCGACTCGTCACGATCCACGACGCGACCAGGGCGCTCTTCCCGATCCCCGCGATTCCCGTCACGGTCATGCAGCGTGACCGGGAGCCAGACCAGAGGGACAGCTTCTTGACCGCTTCGTCTCGTCCGATGAGCCGACGGGGCGGCTGCGGGATCGTGCCGTACACATGAGATGCTTCCGGTCCGCGGGGCCGTTCCGGGATCCTGGTGACGTCGAGGGTGCCCCGGTTCACGAGGGAGACCGCGGCGATGAGTTCGAGCCTGTCGGGGAACAGCCGGGGAACGTCGGACATCCGTGACAAGACCTGGCCGATGTCCGGGGCCCGAAGTTCCACGATGTCCGATTCGAGTTTCAATCGCAATCGTCCCGCCTCTGCCCATCCTTCGGGGGTGAGGCGGTACGTCGTCTTCCGGACGCGGTAGCCGAGCACATGGGCCCTCTGGCCGGCCACGAGACCCTGCCTCACCATTCGCTCGAGCCACTTCGTCGCGGTGCTCCTGCCGGAGCGGATTGAGGTCGCGATCCCCTCCTGGGTGAGGGCGCGCAGCCTCGATGCCTCGGAGTCCCCCTCGGACGAGAGGTGGATCAGGATCCTCTGGGGAGTCGTGTAGTATCGCTTGCGCCGGTACCCTCGAACCACGGAAGGCTGGTATGTCCGAAACCCCTTAAATCCCTGCCTCAGGACGTCGGCGTAGCAGGGGGTCTCGCAGACGCGCCGTCTAGAAGTAGCCCAGCCCTTCTTCGATGCGCCCGAGCTCGATCGGCGTGGTGCGGGACCCGACAACGGCGCCTCGCATATTCGCGACGATGCACGCCCCCAGGTGGCCCAGTCCGTAGTTCGCCGTCGTGATCTGAACGGGCGCCCCGAGGGTCTTCTCGACGACCTCGAGTTCCTCGGCTCTCGCGTGGGGATGGCACAGGACCCCTTTGTTCGTCGCGACCGCGACCGCCCCCACGGTGCGCAAGCCGGCGATCGTGCCCCGCACGGCCCTCACGCCGAGCGCGTCCGAGATGAACCCGATCGCGTCGTCGTCGTAGCCGGGATGGACGACCGCCCCGTAATCGTTGCACAGGACGTTGTTCCCGACGGCGCTGAGCCGGTGCGGGAGCGGATGCACGGAATCGCCGATCGCCTCGATCTCCTCGGGCTCGATGTACGGCGTCGCAAGGACCCCGTTCGAGTTCATCGCGAGGAGCCGGCCGACGACGGTCGAGTGCGAGACCCAGCTCAGGACGACCCTCGTGCCGAGCGCCTCCGCAAACGAACGGATCGCCGACTTCGGCAGCTGCGGAGGGCCGATGACGAGGTCATCGTTCGCGGCGCACATCACGCCCACGTAGGGGTTGCCGGTGACCTCGAGACGTTTCAGCAAACGGGTCCCTCAGTCCTCCGGGAGGGAAACGACGGCGGAGCCGTCCTCGAACTTGATCGCCTTCACTCGGATGCGGCTCGGCGGGTTCTCCCGGCCGCGCGCCCAGATCGCCTCGTTGAGCACGTCGTCGATGAATATCCGGTCGGGCTTCAGGTGTCGATTCACATACTCCCGGATCGCCTTGATGGCTCGAGGCGCGCGGCTCGTCCGCGGGGCCGCGCGGATCGCCCGCAACGGGATGATCAGGATCCGTTCCTCTTGCTGTTCTGCCATCGCCTCACATCTTCAGCTTGTTCCGCCGCCAGCTTCGGCGCTTCGGGTGGCGAACGAATCGGCGGTTCGTCCGCTGCATGACCCACGCGGGTACGCGCCGGTTGCTCTTGACCTTCCGCAGGAGGCGGAGCTTCTTCGCGCGGGGCTTGTTCTTCGCCATGCTCAGCGCCTCTCGATTTTGATGTCCCTCTTCCGCGGGATTACTCGCTCGAGGATCTGACGGAGCGTCTCGTCGTCGATCGCCCGCTGCACGCGCCCGCCCTGGGCGAGCGCGATGAGCTGATTCTCGATGCTTTCCTTGAGTTCCGGGTACGCGAGCTCGATTCGGCCGAGCCGCTCCCGGGCCTCCGGCGTCAGGATCTGTCGGAGGACGAGCTGTCTCTGGGCGACCGCCTGCTGCCGCATCGCCTGCTGGTTGACCGCGTCCTGCTGTGCCGCCTGGAGGTCGAAGAGCTTCCGTCTCCGGATCGCGTCGAGCTCCTCTTCGTCGATCCCCATCAACGGCCTCCGGCGTACTTCGCCAGCTCCGGATTCTTCGCCGCGAGTTCCTTCAGGAGCTCCGTCGCGAGCTTGTCGAGGAGCTTCCGCCCCTGCGCGGTGATGACCCTCCCGCGCTTCTCGAGCTTCGACAGGTACCCGAGGGATTCGAGCTGCTGCATCGCCTCCCGGGCAATCGACCGAGACCCGGAGACGGGGTGGTACGGCGCGGAGCCGCCGTCCCGGCGGCCTCCGAACTCCGCCGCGAGGCGCGCGGTGCCGATGGGCCCGTGGACGTACACCTTCCGCAGGACCGAGGCCACGCGTCGGAACCACCAGTCCGCCTGGCTCGGGGCCTTCTCCGTATGGACTCCCGTCCGCGCGAAGGGGGCCCACACGGGCGGCTTAATCTTCCCGTCCTGCTCCAGGTGGGCCTTCAGGCGCTCGATCAGGATGGCGGGTGGAACGTCGTAGGCGGTCGGCATGCGTCTCGCTCGCGCGGTTCAGGCTTCATAAATCAAGGTATTATTTGAAGACTTGCTCCTGCGCCAGGAGTCGCGGCGCGGCGATACCTTTGTAGCGCGTTTGGGCCTCTCCGACGCGAGGCCCGATGACGGAACCGTTGCTGCCCCCCACGCCCCCCGGCACGCCACCGACCGCGGGCCCCTGGCCCCCGGGTTGGGTGCCATGGACCCCCCGGCCTCCGGCCCAGGTGAACTGGCTGACCCTCCTCGGAGGGGTCCTCGTATTCATCGGCTGGATCCTGTTCGCGGTCGCGGACCTCGCCTTCGCGACCCTGCCCGTGAACGCGTCGTACGGGCAGGTCCTCGCGACGTACCTGGTCTACGTCGTCGGGGACGTGGTTATCGCGATCGGCTTCCTCCTTGCATTCTACAGCCTTGCCCTCCGCCGGACGTAGGCGAGGATCCGCGGAACGTTCATGTAGCGGCCTCGCGTGAGGCGCCGCGTGGGTTCGGGAGCGCGGTTCGTCGTCGGGGTGACGGGAGCTTCCGGTGCCGTGTACGCGCGTCGGCTCATCGAAGTCCTCGGAGACCGCGCGGACGTCGTCGTGTCGAGGGACGCAGAGCCGGTCCTCGCGTTCGAGACCGGGCTCTCCCGCGAAGACTTCGTCGCGGGCGCGCGAGCTGCGTACCGCGGGGACGATCTGAGCGCCCCGATCGCCTCGGGGAGCCACCCGTTCGAGGCCCTTGTCATCGTGCCGTGCTCCGGGACGACCCTCGCGAAGATCGCGACAGGCCTAGCGGACAACCTCGTCACCCGGGCGGCCGCCGTCGCCCTGAAGGAACGGCGGAAGCTGATCCTCGTGCCTCGGGAGACGCCTCTCAGCCCGATCGCCCTGGAGCAGCTGCTCAAGCTCGCGAACCTCGGCGTGGTCGTCCTGCCTGCGATGCCGGGCTTCTATGGTCGACCCGAGACGATCGAGGACCTCGTGGACTTCGTCGTCGGGCGGATCCTGGATCACCTCGGGGTGACACACCGGCTCGGACCCCGCTGGGAGGGACCGCCCCCCGGCCGCGAGGGTGCGGCCTTCGGCTAGGTCGCCACGGCGAGATCGATCGACTCGTCGAACTCCGTCCGGAGGCGGTCGAGCTCCGCAGTCCCGAGGGCCGCGGGGGCCGCCCGCGCGACGACGCTGACCTTGTGCACGAACGCCATGTCGCTCGCCTTCCGGAGGAACCGGATGACCTCCGCGACGGAGGATTCGTTCACCATCTGCTCGAGTCCGTCGATCAACAGGACCCCGCCCTTGTCGGACCGGGTGAGGGGCAGGATCGCCTTGAGCCCGTCCGGGTCGAGCCGCTTCGGGTCGATGCCCTTCTGCGGCAGGGAGGAGACCTGCACCACGTCGACCCCATGGAGTCCGTACTCGAGCCGGAGCCGCTCCGGCGCCGCCGAGGTAAGGACGAGCGCCGGCTTCCCGGCCTTCGTGAAGTCCGAGACCACGGAGAAGCCGGCCGCGGGATTACTCGCGACGAGGAGGATCCCCTTCCCTTCCGGGAACGCGCGGAGGAGGCGACCGCAGGAAGTGCACGCCAGGAACCGCGGGTCGGACCCCTCCGGGATGTCCTGGCTATGCCCGCAGGTGCCGCATCGCTCCGCCACGGCGCGTGTCTTGCTCACGACCTCGATCGCCAAGGGCTTGCGGCAGTTTGTGCACCGTCCGAGGTCCGAGGCGCAAGTCAAGTGGTAGATGGCCCCGCACGTGCATGCGAACGTCCGCTCGTCCTTCCCAATCTCCCGGAGGCAGTGCGTGCAGTGCGTCGCGACGGGCGTCGAAGGGGCCGTGGCGGGGACGGGTGCGGCCTCCGGTCCCGACGGCGCAGGAGGACGTTCGAGCTTCAGCTCGTAGTACACCCGGGTCCCGAGGCCGACCGCGAGGGCGAGAGACACGGCAAGGAGCCAATATGCCGGGCCCGAGACGTACGCCCGGAATCCCAGGTTGAAGAACGCGGACGGAACGAAGTAGAGCAGGACGAGGAGACCCATCGATACCTTCCCGACGAGGTGAAGCCAGGTCGTGCGACGCAGCGCGGCGCGCTGGATCGCGGGCGTTGCATCCCGGTACCGGTCGTAGGCGGTCTCCTGAGAGCGCGAGATGAAGTACGCGGATGCGAGCATGACGACGAACAGGATCTGCGGGTTCTCGATCGCGTTGAAGGTCTGGAACCTCAGGGAATCGGACGGGGGGACCGCGCTCGGCCACGTCGCGCCGTACCAGAGGATCTCCCCTCCGGGCGTCCGGATGACGTTCATGCTCCCGACCGGAAGGGTCGGGTCCGTGAGGGAGAGCGTCCCGATCAGGTAGTGCGCCTGAGCCTCGACCAGGATGCCGTCGTACACGGACGGGGCCTCGATCGCGAAGTCCCTTAGATAGAATCCATCCGAGGTGCCCGAGGCATCCGACGTGAAGACGAGTCGGAAACGCGCCTGCTGGCCCAGGAACAGATTGAGGTCAATCGTCTCGTCCCGCCAAGACCCGTTCGTAGGGGCGATCGTCCGGAACGTCGTCCAGCTCGAATACGACGGGCTGTCCAGGGAGACCTCGAACCGCAAGACGTCGTTCACGTCCGCGACCTGGCCTCGATACCGGAACGTGGCGCGGGCGCTCGTCGCGAACCTGAGGTCGAGCCCGTCGCGGGTCGCGATGAGCCGCTCCGTGCGCGTCGCGTTCGAGGCGTTGTTCGTGTACCTGCCGGCTGCATCGTTCCCCGCCCAGAACGCCGTCGTCCCGTCGATCGTCACGACATGCCAGCCGCCCTCGAGGAGGAGTGGGCCGATTCCGGCGGAGAGGTTCGAAGGTTGTGCCCGGCGGAACGAGAACACGTCGTGGAGCGCGTCCGCGAACGCCGGGGATGGCAGGGCCACGGGCGCGTCCACGACCGTCGTGTGCGCGTTGAACAGGAATTTAATCTGGAGCGGCGCCGTGCTGTTCGCATCGGACAGGATGAGTCCGGACGTGCTCCGCTCGATCGCGGCGTCGAAGAGATCCGCCCGGTCCACGCGCACATACCCGACGTCCGTACCCGTGAAGCCCCGTTGCGTCCCCTCGAGCTCGTTCTCCAGGTACGCGGTGTATTGGAGGGCCTCCGCCCGATCGATGACGCCGTTCCGGATGGCGGACGTCGTGCCGCCCTCGAACGTGAAGCCGGTCGGGATTTGCGGATACTCGTCGAACATGGAGACGATCTTCCTTCGCAGGTCTTGCGCCTCGTCCTCCGTGAGGGTCCACGTGACATGACCGCCGCCGTTCAGTTCCGACGTGCCGATCAGTTCATAATCCGTCTCGACCCGCAGTTCTCCGGGCCCTCCCTGGCCGACGCTCGTCGGGACGACGCTCGCGAGGAGAAGCCCCACGGCAAGGAACGCGAGGAAGATGCGCTGGGCGCGGCGCACGGGCGGATGAAGAGGCCCGGCGACGATAAAGCCTTCTGTCCTTCCGTTCGACATGACGCGGCTCCCCGTGTCGATTGGGAACATGCGCGGCCCGTCTTCGGGAGAAAAGGGTTAAACGCCGACTCCTCCATGCCGCGCGACGTGATGCCTCCGGAGGTCTCCAAACTCCTCGAGACCGGGATCGACCTCGAGAAAGAATACGAGAAGGTCGCGCGGACCCTCGAGTCGATCGGGCTGTCGAGCTACGAGGCCCGCGGGTACGTCGCGCTCGTCGCGCACGGATTCGGGAGCGCGGAGACGATCGCGGAGACCGCCCGGATCCCACGGACGTCCGCGTACAAGGTCCTCCAGAGCCTGTGCAACAAGGGGTTTGCGATCTCGACCCGCGGTCGGCCCACGATCTTCAAGCCCGAGTCGCCCGGGAAGGTGAAGGACCGGGTGATCGAGCACCTCGAGGACACGTTCGCGAAGTTGGACCTCCTCCATGAGGTCCTCCGGAAGAAGGGGGAGCCCCAGCTCGTGTACACGATCTCCTCCAAGCCCCGGGTCCTCGAGAAGATCGGGGAGCTCCTCGAGACGGCCTCGGAGACGTTCATGGTCTCGACCCCGACGTTCTCGGAGATCCGGGAGACCCTCGGGAAGAAGGTGGACCAGGCGATGGCGAGGGGGATCAAGGTCACCGTGATCACCGAGCCGGGGCAGAAGATCCCCGACGGGGCCACGGCGGTATACCGGAAGGGCCTCATCGCGACGGACGTGATCGTGGACGGGGCGAGCGCACTCATCGCGTCTCCGGACCTGTCCGCGTGCGGATACACGGACAACGCCTCCCTGTCGCGGCATCTGGAGAACTTCCTCGAGATCATCATGAACCTCCGGGAGTGAGCCCCCGTGAGGTCGGATTCGGACGCCTTCGACGTCCTCGTCGTCGGGGCGGGTCCGGCGGGGGGTCTCGTCTCGCAACGGATCGCCCGGGCGGGGTACGAGGTCGCCCTGATCGAAGAGCATCGCGAGATCGGAGAGCCGATCCAGTGCGGGGGGCTCGTCACCCCGAGGGTCTTCGACTACGTCTCATGCAAGGAGACGATCCTCGGGGAGATCCGCGGCGCGGAAATCTACTCGCCGAAAGGGAGGCGGATCCGGATCGACGGGCGGGAGACACAGGCCGTCGTCGTGGATCGAGCGATGTTCGATCGCGCGATCGTGACCGAGGCGGTCCGGGCCGGGGCCCACACGTTCGTCGGCACGCAGGCCCAGGGAGCGACGCGGGTCGATGGTGGAATCGAGCTCGTCGTCGATCGGGACGGAGCCGCCCGAACCCTCCGAGGGAAGATTCTCATCGGTTGCGACGGCGTTCGCTCGAGCGTCGCAAAGTGGTTCAACATCCTTCGGCCGCGGAAGATCCTCCCCGGGTTCGAGGTCGAGATGGTCGGGGTGGCCGGAGACCCGGAGACCGTGAAGCTGTTCGTCGGGAACGGGTTCGCCCCCGGCTTCTTCGGATGGATCATCCCGAGCGGGGACACGGCTCGGGTGGGGCTGTGCGTCGGCGAGGGGAATGCGTACGCGTACCTCCAAAAGATGCTCGAGGAGCCCGTTGTGCGGCAGTACACGAAAGGAGCCCAGCCGATCCTGTACATTGCGGGCGGCATCCCGCTCGGATTCCCGCGCCGGAGCCATGCGGACAACGTGATGGTCGTAGGAGACGCGGCATGTCAGGCGAAGGCGACGAGCGGCGGTGGGATTTTCACGAGCTTGCATTGTGCGAACCTCGCCGCGGACACTGCGACTCAAGCCCTCGAGGCGGGGGACTACTCCGCGCGGATGATGCACCGCTACCACAAGGCTTGGACGAGGTCGATCGGGAAGGAATTGCGGAAGGACCTCGCGATCCACGAGAGCTTCGCGCGGCTGACGGACGATCAGTTCGAGGATCTGTTCGC
>DATEUA010000011.1:0-9979 GCA_035283405.1 Thermoplasmata archaeon
TCCTCGAGCGAGGCGCCGACCTGAGGCGTAATTAGTGTATGTCCAATCACCCAGCCGATACGCAGAATACTTGCCGATAGGGGGCAGAACAATCCAACCCTCTAAGAAGACCTCGAACCGTGGTCGTGTGCGGAGTCAGAAAATGCTCGAGACCGTCGAGCCGGGTGTGTCCCTCAAGCGGATGAGACGGTTCCGGATCGCGTACGTCGAACATCCGGGACCTGCCGGCGAGATCGGTGTCGCGTTCCGGAGGCTCCTCCACCTTCTGCACGAATGGAGGATTCATCCTGTGGGTCCGATGCTGTCGATCCACTATCGGGACCCCGTCGCGGGAGACGCGGCGAAGCCGTGGAGCGAGGCCGCGGTTCCCGTCACGGATGACACGCGGCCCCGTGGCGACCTCAGGGTGAAGGAACTCCCCGCCTGCGACGTTGCCAGTATGGTGTACGACGGACCCCCTTCCCGCTATCCGGAGAGTCTCTCGGAACTCCGGAGCTGGATGAAGGCGAACGGATACGAACGGTCGGGACCGATCCGCGAGGTGTTCGCGCGGGACCTGTCCGAGCTGCCGCCGGGCATCCTCTACGCGGAGATCCAGATCCCCGTTCGCAAGGTCCATCCATCGTAGGGACCCGCCGCCAATCCGAGGAAGAGGCTCACTTCGTAGGGGCCACCGGACGACACAGGTTCGACGGCTTCTCCAGGTAGCGGTTGTACGCGATGACCGCAATGGAGTGGGCGTAGCCGCCGATCTGGATGATGTGCGTGAAGATCGCGCGCAGCGGGAGGGCAGCCTTCGGGTCGAGTCCCTTCGGGCTCCGGAGCTCCTTCGTCATCGTACGGACGAGCTCCTGCTCCTTCTTCTCCAGGTTCTCGGACAGCACGATCGCCTCGTTCGCCTGTTTCAAGTCGCGAGACAGGAGTCCCCCGAGGGCCTTCGCGTACACGTCCCCGATCATCTCGGCGATGTCCTGGAGAGCCTTGATCACCGCCGCGGGGACCCGGTCCCCCTCCTTTAGGAGGTCGCGGACGTTCATCGCGATCGCGTGGCAGTGGTCCGCGACCTTCTCCAGGTCCCGCGCGATCACGCGAAAGCCGGGAATCTCGAGACGGGATCGCATCCCTAGGGTCTCCACGAGGGCCTCGTCAATCTGGGCGGAGAGGACCAATCGAAGGATGAGCCAATACATCATGTCCGCGTCGTCCTCCCGCTTCATCGCGTCCATCGCGAGGGCCGGGTCCCCGGTGAGGAGGGCCTCGATGGACTCGGAAAGCATCGTCGAACCGAGGTTGTACAGTCTCTTCACGAGCGTGTCGAGGGGATAGTTCGTCGGGTCGAGCGCGCACTGGAGGACCACCTTCTGCGGGCTCTCCTCCACGATCCCGATCCCCATCAGACGCCGCGTCGCCCGGCGAATCTCGTCCTGGTGTTCGCTTCGCAAGCGCAAGGCAGACCGGACGATGAGTTTTTCGCGGCCCAAGACGTAGTTCCCGACGATGACCCGCTCGAGCATGCCCGGTTGGTCGCACAGGTCCGCGTCGATGATGAACTCCGTCGTGCGCCGGCGACGCTCCTCCGCGGCGGGACCCGGGAGGACCTTCAGGGCCTCCCCTTCCTCGACGAGGAACACCTGGTCCCCCTTCTTCAGGTTTCGCTGCTCCGCCCAGACCTTCGGCAAGGAAATCGTCAAGGTGGCGGCTCCGACCTTCTGGATCTTTCGAGACTCCATCGTCCCGGCCTGTGACGCGGTCATCGGATTACCCGTCCGACCCACGTCGTCGTTGTAATTGTATGTTTAGTATATATTAGGCGTCAGCACGGGCTCGGTGTCGTAGGTGACCGAAGTCCACCGACCTGCTCGGGGCATGTCAGCCGGCCTCACGGGTAGCGAGTACCGCCGCGAATGCCCCCTTCGGAGCGCTCACCGGCTCCGACCGAGTACCTCGCACCCGCCATTCGAGGATCGAGGGCGAAGGTTCACTTCGAGAACCCCTGCCGAAGGCGGAAAACGTCCGACTGCCGATGAAGGTTCCGGAACGTCCGAAGACGGCCCTCCCCCGGGTGCAGCGGGTATTTCGCTTCTGAGTATATTCGAGTGCTCCCCCTACATATATAAGATAGATATCGCGCGGGCGTCCCGTTTCTCCCGGAGCGAGACTCGATGAGCCCAGAGCCTCTCGTCGTGGCGATCCAGGTCGCGCTGCTCGCATCCTCCTTCTCCCTGCTTACCCTGGCCCTCCACCTCCGAGACCTCGTGCGCGCGATTGCGTCCTTCGCCGCCGGAAGCGCCCTCCTCGCGGGGAGCTTCTTCCTCCTTGCCGCGCCCTTCGCGGGGGTCCTGGAGCTGACGGTCGGTGCGGGTCTCATCGCGGTCCTGTTCCTCGTCGCGGTCACCCTGACGGGGCTCCGGGATCAGGAGGTGGAGGCGTGAAGGGGAAAGCGCTCTTCGCCACCATGACGAGCGCGCTCCTTTTCGGGGTCCTTGCGGCGGGACTCCTCGCGGACGGATTCCCGGACGCCCCCACGCCGGAAAGCCCTCCCTGGATCGGAGAAGCCCTCTGGGTGGACCGGGCCCTCGACCTCGCGGTCCAGGGATTCATCCTCCTCGCGGGCGTGTTCGCGATCGTCCTTCTGCTGCGGGAGGCGTCCGGAGGGGAGGCCACTCATGGCTGACACGTTCATCCCCCTCAACCTCGCGTTCGCGGTGGCCCTCTTCGCCCTGGGATTCTACGCGGTCGTCGGGAAGGAGAGCCTGATCCGCATCCTGCTCGGCATCGAGGTCATGGCGAAGGGCGTCACCCTGACCTTCGTCACCGCCGGGTACGTCCTGGACCTCCTCGGGACCGCTCAGGCGATCGTGTTCACGATCATCGTCCTCGAGGTCGTCGTGACGGCGATCGCCCTCGCCCTGATGGTCCGCGTACAACGGGAGACGGGCCGCCTCGACGTCCGCGCGATCCGGAGGCTGGCCGGATGAGGAGGGGAGCGTGATGGGGCACGAGCTGTTCGCGGTCCTCGCGATCTTCGTGCCGATCCTCGGCTCCGGGGCGGTCCTCCTCGCGTGCCGCGCACCCCGACGGGTTCGGGATGCGTTGGCGGTCGGATTCGGTCTGACGGCGGCCCTCCTGACCGTCGCGACGCTCTTCGGCCTCCGCGCCGAGCCAATCCGGGCCTCCGCGTGGATCCCCGTCCTCAACGTGAGCTTCGATCTGCGGCTCGATGCCCTCGGTGCGTTCGTCGCCGTGATCGCGGGGACGATCGGGTTCCTCGTGGTCCTCTACTCGCGGTCGTACATGCGGCACGCGGAATCCGAAGGGTACAGCCTCGCCCGCTATGACGCGCTCGTCCTCCTGTTCATCGGCGCGATGATCGGGCTCGCGTTCTCGGACACGCTCCTCGCGTTCTACGTGTTCTGGGAGACCGTCGGCCTCTGTTCGTTCGCCCTGATCTCGTACTACCATCGGGATCCGAAGGCTCGACGGGCGGGTCTGAAGGCGTTCGCCGTCACCCGCGTCGGGGACATCGGACTCCTCGTTGCTCTCGTCGCCCTTTGGTCCGCGTCCGGGGTCGTCGGGTTCAGCGGGCTCGAGACCGCGCTTGTCCCGCCGGAGGTATTCGGCCTCGCGGGCTTCGGGATCCTCCTCGCGGCGGTCGGGAAGTCGGCGCAGGTGCCCCTGCACGTCTGGCTCCCGGACGCGATGGAAGCCCCCACGCCGATCAGCGCTCTGATCCACGCGGCGACGATGGTGAATGCAGGGGTCTACCTCGTCGCCCGGACGTTCCCGTTCTTCGAAGGTCTCGGCTGGTGGCCGCAGGCCCTTCTCTGGATCGGGGCCGGAACCGCCCTCCTCGCGGCCGTCGGCGCGTACGCGGAGCCGGACCTGAAGAGGGTCCTCGCGTATTCCACGGTGAGCCAGCTCGGCTACATGTTCGCGGCGGTGGGGGCCGGTGCGATCCTCGCGAGCCAGTTCCACCTCCTGAGCCAGGCGATCTTCAAGGCACTGCTGTTCCTCGGCGCGGGCGCGGTGATCCAGGCCGTCGGCACGCGCGACATGTACAAGATGGGGGGACTCCGAGCGTCGATGCCCCTCACCTCGATCGGGTTCCTCGTCGGGATCTTCGCGATGGTCGGTATCCCCGTGTTCAACGGCTTCTGGAGCAAGGAACTCCTTCTCGACGCGGTCCTGGACCACGGGGCCGTGGGGCCGTTCGCGGTGCTCGTCGCCACGACGTTCGCGACGGCGGCGTACGCGTGGCGCGCGTACACCCTCACGTTCCGCGGATCGCCGCGGTTCGAGGGGACGGCGAGGGATGCTCCGTGGCCCATGTCGGCGGTCGTAGTGGCCCTTGCCGCGGCAGCAGGGACGAGCTGGATCCTCCTCGGGGCCTATGCGGACGCGATGACCTCCACGATGCCCGGATACGGGATCGAGCCGACCGGGCTCCTGGACGCCGCCATGGCGATCGGACGCTGGCCCGTCCTGCTGCTCCCCGTCGTCGTGATCGCGCTGAGCGGTCTGCTCGTGTTCGGCGCGGGACGGTGGTTCGAGCGTCGCCTTCCTGAGCGGTCCGCCGTCGCACGGCTTGTCCGGAGCGGATTCCTCGTCGACACCGCGTACGGAGGGATCGCCCGGGCCTTCGCCGCGGGGGCGCAGCGACTCCGCAGGACGCAGACGGGCGATCTGAACGTGAACACGGCGGGGGTCCTCGGGGCCCTCGTCGTCCTCCTTGTCGTGCTCCTCCTCGAGGTGATCCGATGACGGCCTCGGAAGCGGCTGCGACCCCACTCGTCGCCCTCCTCGTCGGCGCGGTCGCGACCTACTTCCAGGCTCGCTCGCTCCGCGGACGCGGTGCAGCCTGGACCGGGCTCGCCGCGTTCGCCTTTTCTTTGTTCTCCTTCGGGTCCGCGTGGGCCCTCTCCGCGACGGGAGTCGAGGGCCGCTTCACCCTGTTCGGACAGGTCCCCCTGGAGGCGAGTGGTCTCTCGACGCTGCTGACCCTCGTCGCGACGGGGCTCGGGATGGCCGTCTCGGTCTACTCCATCGCGTACCTGAAGGAAGAGGCGGGCCTCGAGCGGTACTATCCGCTGCTCCTCCTGATGATTGCCGGGATCGTGGGAATCGGCCTCGCGGCGGACCTGTTCAGCCTCTTCGTATTCTTCGAGCTGATGGCGATCGCGTCGTACGGCCTCGTGGCCTACGACGTGCGGTCGTGGGAGCCCCTCGAGGCTGGCATGAAGTACCTCGTCATGTCCGCGACGGGGTCCCTCGTGGCCCTCCTCGGCATCGGGATCGTGTTCCTCTTCGCGGGGACCCTGGACCTCGCGTCGCTGCGGTCCGAGGCCCTGCGGATGCCCGCGATCGCGGGCGTGTCCGCGATCGGCCTGCTCATCGCAGGCTTCGGGGTGAAGTCCGCGGTCGTGCCGTTCCACACATGGCTCCCGGACGCCCACAGCGCAGCCCCGAGCGGGATCAGCGCAATGCTCAGCGGGATTGTCATCCAATCGGGACTGTTGACCCTCGTGAAGAGCCTCGGGATCTTCGCCGGACCGTTCCCGGACGTGTCGTTCGGACTCCTCCTCGCGCTCCTCGCGGTCCTCACGATGACCGTCGGGAATCTCCTCGCGCTCCACCAGACGGATCTGAAGCGGATGCTCGCGTACTCGAGCGTCGCCCAGGTCGGGTACGTGCTCCTCGGGTTCGGCCTCGCGTTCGAGTACGGCGTGCGTTCCGGGCTCGACGGCGGCCTCTTCCACGTGATGAACCACGCGATGATGAAGGGAGGGGCGTTCCTCGCCGCGGGCGTGTTCCTCTGGTACGCGGGGACCCGGGATCTCGATCGGCTCGGGGGGATCGGACGGGCCGCCCCCCTCGTCGGAGCGAGCTTCGCCGTCTTCGCGCTCGGGCTCGCGGGGGTCCCTCCGATGAGCGGCTTCCTGAGCAAGCTGCTCATCGCGAAGGCGGGCCTCGACGCGGGGGGCGTCGCACCCCTCCTGTTCGTCCTCGCCCTCGCGGGGAACAGCGTTCTGTCCCTCGCCTACTACGTCCCGGCGGTGAACCGGATCGTCTTCGCGGCCGGGGACCACGGGGCCCGTCGGGTCCCGTGGACGATGCAGGCTCCGATCGTCGCCCTGGCGGCCGGGACGATCCTCGTCGGCCTGTTCCCGGACCTCGCCCTCCGGCTCGTGGCCTCGGCCTCGGACGCGCTCCTCCAACTCTTCGGAGGTGCCTAGATGGTCCTATCGGACATCCTCGCATCGCCTCTGGTCTGGTTCGCGGTGATGGTCCTTGCCGGCTGGGCCCTCTTCCTGTGGTCCTCGAAGGTCGCTCCCCCCTTCCGGGCCATCGGTCAGAAGGCGAAGGCGTACACGGGCGGAGAGGCGATCCCAGGCCAGGTGTACCGGCCGGGCTACGAGTTCTTCCACGTGGCGTTCTTCTTCACGATCATGCACGTCGCGGCGATCGTCGTCGCGACGGCGCCCCCGGGCGTCGCGCCGTGGGCCGCGGCGGTGTACGTCGGGACCCTCGGACTCGCGGTCGTCGTGCTGAGGTGGAACTGATGAAATTGTCGGAGCGTCTCGTTCGGTGGGCCCGCCTCAAGTCCCCGTGGATCATCCTCTTCAACAGCGGGGCCTGCAACGCGTGCGACATCGAGATTCTCGCGGCCCTCACGCCCCGGTTCGACGTGGAGCGGTTCGGGATCCTTGCGAAGGGCTCCCCGCGCCACGCGGACATCCTCATGGTGACGGGTCCCGTGACGCGGAAGCAGGCGAAGCGGCTCCGGATGATCTACGAGCAGATGCCGGACCCGAAGTACGTGATCGCGATGGGGGCTTGTGGTGCGTCCGGAGGGGTGTTCAAGGGCCTCTACCACGTCGTCGACGGGGTGGACAAGATTGTCCCGGTGGATGTCTACGTGGCGGGCTGCCCTCCCCGCCCCGACGAGATCATCGACGCGGTCGTGCGTTGTCTCGAGCTCATGAAGAAGGACATGGAGAGGGGCGGGAAGACCTGGCGGATCGACGAAGGCACGGAAGAACCACGCACGGAGGCGGCGGCTGCATGACGGAGAGAGGCCTCGACCTGGAGCGCGTCACTCAGGCGATGGGGGAGTTCGGCCTCGTCGAGCAGGTCCGCCAGAACCGGATCCGCGTCGCGTCGACGCGGGAGCGGGTGCGGGATGCAATCGTCCGGGCGAAGGACCGCCTCGGGTGCGACCACGTGATCCAGATCGCGTGCGTCGACACGGGCAAGGTCCTCGAGCTCCACTACCACCTGACGGGGGCCCATCGGACCGTCGTGACGATCCGGGCCGAGCTGCCTCGCGACGACCCCCGGATCGCCTCCGTTCACGACCTGCTGCCTCCCGCGGGCATCTACGAACGGCAGATGCACGACCTCATGGGGATCCGATTCGAAGGCCACCCGGACCTACGGCGGATCATCCTGAACGAAGACTGGCCCGAAAGCGAATACCCGCTCCGGAAGGACTGGAAGATGGACCCGACGAAGTTCTACGGCGGCGTGAGGAAGGAGGCGACCTGAATGCCCGAAGTCCTCATCCCAATCGGCCCACAGCACCCCGCGCTCAAAGAGCCCGTGAACTTCAAGATCTTCGCGGAGGGCGAGCGAATCGTCCGCCTCGAACTGGACATCGCGTACAACCACCGCGGAATCGAGAAGGCCGCGGAGTCGAGGGACTTCATCAAGGTCGTGCCCCTCCTCGAGCGGATCTGCGGAATCTGCAGCCACAGCCACACGACGACCTTCGTGAAGGGGATCGAAGAGGCGATGGGCCTCCAGATTCCGGACCGCGCCCAGTACATCCGCACGATCGTCGCGGAACTCGAGCGGATGCACTCCCACCTCCTATGGCTCGGGGTCGCGGCCCACGAGATCGGGTTCAACACCCTGTTCATGTGGACCTGGCGGGACCGCGAGGTCGTCCAGGACCTCCTCGAGGAGATCAGCGGGAACCGGGTGAACTACGGGATCAACGAGGTCGGCGGAGTCCGGAGGGACATCCGCCCCGAGACCGCCGAGGCGGCCCTGAGGCAGATGGATTTCCTCGACTCCCGGGTCGTCGAGTACGAACAAATGGTCCGGGAGGAGCCTACGACTCTCGCCCGATTCCGGGGGGTCGGCCGCCTCACGAAGGAGCAGGCCCTCGCCTTCGGCGCGGTGGGCCCGACCGCCCGCGCGAGCGGCGTGGACTACGACATCCGCAAGGACGACCCGTACCTCGCGTACGCGGACATCCCCTTCGAGGTGGTGACGGTCCCGGACGGCGACGTCTTCGGGAGGACCCTCGTGCGGATCGGGGAGCTGCGGGAGAGCATCCGCATTCTCCGCCACGCATTCGGGCATCTGCCATCGGGTCCCTTGCGAATCAACGCGCCTCGGGGCGCGCCCCGGGCGGAGATCCTGAGCCGATACGAGGCCCCCCGGGGCGAACTCGCCCACTTCATCCGCACGAACAACACGGACCGGGTGGAGCGGCTCGACGTGCGGACGCCGACCCTCGCAAACTGGACCTCCGTCGCGATGACCCTCCCGGGACATCACCTCGCGGACATCCCGGTCGTCGTCGCGGCGATCGACCCGTGCCTCAGCTGCACCTCCCGGATCACGATCGTGGACCGGGAGCGGCGGGACGTGAGGACGATGACCTGGGACGAGCTCCGGGCCCACGGGGTCCGGTTCTACCGCGCGAAGGAGGGGATCTGATCGACCCGTGGGCCCTCGTCCTGTATGCGCTCGTCTTCCCGGGCCTCTCCTTCCTCGTCGCGTACGCCCTGTTCCTCGAATACGTCGACCGGAAGCTCACCGCGAGGCTTCAGAAGCGGGTCGGGCCCCCTCTGTTCCAACCCTTCGCGGACCTCGTGAAGCTCCTCTCCAAGGAGGACATCACCCCGGAGGGCGCGGATGCACGGACCCTGCGGGCGTTGCCTCTCCTCGCCTTCGCCGCCGTCGCGACGGCCTTCCTGTACGTGCCCGTCCTCGGACCGAGCCCCCTCGCGTTCCAGGGAGACCTGATCGTGGTCCTGTACCTCCTCACGCTCCCGACGATCCTGATCTTCCTCCTCGGCTGGCTGAGCCGCAACGTGTTCGCGGCGATCGGCGGCGTGCGGGCGGCGACCCAGCTGTTCATCTACGAAGTGCCGTTCTTCCTCGCCCTCCTCGCGCCGGCCCTCGCGGCGGGCACGTGGTCCATCTCCGAGATCGTGGCGTGGCAGTCGGGACACGGGATGCTCGTCGTCCTCGCGCCGATCGGGTTCGTCGTCGCCCTCATCGGCCTCCAGGCGAAGCTCGAGCGGACCCCGTTCGACATTCCGGAGGCGGAGACGGAGATCGTCGCGGGCCCCTCCACGGAACTCACGGGCCCCAAGCTCGCGGTCCTCCACCTCTCGATGGACATGGCCCTCGTCACAGGGAGCGCCCTCGTCGCGGCGCTGTTCCTCGGAGGTCCCGCCCTGCCCGTCGGGATCGCCCCCGCATGGCTCGCCGCCCTCGTCGGATTCGGGGCGTTCCTCGTGAAGACCCTCGGGATCCTCGCGGTCCTCACGGCGATCCGGGTCGGGATGGGACGCGTGCGGATTGACCAGCTGAACTCCTTCGGCTGGAAGTACCTCGCGACGGCGGCCTTCGTGCAAATCCTCATCGTCCTCGCGATCATCGGGGTGGCGGCATGAGGCGGGGCCGGGTCCTCCGGGAGATGATCCAGAGCGTCGCGTCCCGGCCCGCGACGATCCGCTATCCGGCGGAGAAGGTCCCCGTCCCCGAGGACTTCCGGGGCCGAATCGCGATCGCGGACGAGTTGTGCATCGGCTGTTCGAGGTGCGCGATCGTCTGCCCGACGGAATGCATCGACATGGTGCCGAGCGAGCGCCCGGTGGCGGTGAAGGGGAAGACGATCATCCGGAAGAAGAAGCCCGTCGTGCGTCTGTACGACTGCATCCGCTGCGGCCTGTGCGAAGAG
>DATEUA010000012.1:0-6280 GCA_035283405.1 Thermoplasmata archaeon
CCGGGGTGCTTCGCCGCGACGGAGGAGGTCGTCGAACTCGCGAAGGTCGTCGGCCGCTACGGAGGCTTCTACGCATCCCACATCCGCGGGGAGCGGGAGACGATCGTCGAGGCCGTAGAGGAGTGCATCGGGATCGGCGAGAGCGCGGGAGTGCCGGTCCAGATCAGCCACAACTGCCCCAAGTATGGAGGCTGGGGAAAGTCCACCACGATACAGGCGATGTGGGAGGCCGCCCGGTCGCGGGGCGTCGACGTCACGGTGGACAACGATTCCCACACGGACTTCGGCCCGACCCTCGGCCACGCGCTCCCGCAATGGACGCAGAAACTCACGAAGGACGAGCTCGTCGCCCTCCTGCGGGATCCGGTGAGGCGGGACGAGCTCAAACGGGAGATCCAGGAGGACCGGCGGCCCGCGGCAGGCTACGTGGGCCTGCTCGTCCACGACGCCTGGAATCGGGTGTTCCTGCTCCGATGCCCGAACGACCCGTCCAAGGAGGGGCTCACGATCGCGCAGCTCGCGGAGAAACGCGGCATCGATCCGTGGACCGCGTTCTTCGACGTGATCGTCGAGGAGCGGGACGGTGCGGTTGGCCTGTTCGACTACCACGACATCGAGGAGGTCAAGTCGACCCTGCAGCACCCGCTCGTGATGATCTGCTCGGACGGCTGGGTCCTCCCGAAGGACGCGCAGTCGTCGAGGGCGCCCCCATACGTCCCCTGCACGTACGGAGAGTACCCGGGCGTCCTCGAGCGGTTCGTCGTGAAGGAACCCGTCCTCCGGCTCGAGGAGGCAATCCGCAAGATGACCTCGATGCCCGCCGCGCGCCTCGGGCTCCCGGATCGGGGCCTCGTGCGCAGGGGGTTCTGGGCGGACCTAGTGGTACTCGACCTCCCGCGGGTCCGGGACCGCGCGACGAATCTCTGGCCCCATTCCCACCCGTTCGACAACTACCCGCATGGATACCCAGAAGGCATCGACTGGGTCCTAGTGAACGGGACCGTCGCGGTGGGAGGTGGCCAGCCCACGGGGGCGAAGGCGGGCCGCGTGCTCCGACACCGGTGATTCGCGTGCCAACCCCACAGGAGTCGGACACGAGTACATGTACGAGATTGTCCGTCCTGCCCCCAAGCCTGCGTCCTTTCCACGCCGGATTCGTGTTGATAATCAAGGAAAAAGCTTCATCCCCCTCGAGGGAGGCATGAACCTCGATGCAACGGCGCCTCGCGGACGGCGAGCCGGAGGCGGTCTTCGTCCGCGTCCAGGACCGGCTCCAGGACATGGGAGTCACGCCGAACCTCGTGGACCCGGTGTCCATCACGATCCTATTCGACATGGAGATCCCCGGAAACGGGGTCTCGCGGTTTTTCCTCGCTGTCGTGCCCTCGGGGAAGGGGCGCAGCGACGTCGCCCTCGCGCGACGCAGCAACGACAAGCGCAAGGCGATGAAAGCGATGGTCCTCAGCGAGGACGACCCGATCGAGAAGAAGGTCCTCCAGGACCTGCTGACCCCGGCTGCGAACTGAGCGCGAGCGGCCCGAGGAACGCTCGATCGTGCCCGCTCCGCTCCCATGTCCGGGCGTTCTCACGGGACAACGGTCCGGGGGGCGGGGCCCGAGACAGGAAGCGGACGGTTGCGGACAGGCATCCGCGGTCGCTCCGAAGGTCCCTCGGATCTCGGTCGCTCGGACGATGGTCCGCCGCTCGGACAATACGCATTCTACGTACACGTGGTCCATACGGACGGTGGCCGCTTCGACGCCGGGTTGGAGAGATGTCCACCGAAGAGCTCACATCTGTGAGGCCGCCAGGCAGGGTGCCCTGTCTGTCGTGCGGGACGAGCTGCGAGCTTGTCGAGGAATACGGCGCGGACATTGCGGATACGGAGATTCACTTCGTCGCGCACCGATGCCCTGCCTGCGGGAACGAATACATGAACGCCCCGGAGATTCTCCGCTCCGATGGAGAACTGGTGCCCCTCCACCGGCCGTTCGATTCCCCGCTCGGCACGTACCGACGGCTTCTCAGCCTGACGAGCCGGGATCGTGGATTCCGCTTCGGCATCGGGGACAACGTCGCGGGCACCCTCCTCTGGTACCTGCTCTCGGAGGACCTCGCGGATGTCGTGTTCCTCGCGCATCAAAGCACGGGGGACGAGGCCACGATGGCCTTCACGAAGGGCGACCTCTACGATGCCGCTCGAATCCGGATGGGGGCCAGTCGCGCCTTGGTGACCGGCGGCGGCCTTCGGGCGAATCTCCTCACGTTGACCCAGCTCAGGAACTTCGCCCGGGCGGACCGAGGCCTCCATCCGAGGATCGCGGTGATGGGCCGCCCGTGTCAGATCTACACGATGCGGAAGCTCCTGTGGGACCGCTTCGTTCCCGGATATGAGCTCGCCTTCGCCCTCGGAACGTTCTGCTACGGGAATTTCGCCCCGGCGGGGACGAGGGCGCAGAGGCTCCGAGACCTCCTCGGTTTCGAT
The DNA here is from genome assembly GCA_035283405.1 of Thermoplasmata archaeon. Classification (GTDB taxonomy): domain Archaea; phylum Thermoplasmatota; class Thermoplasmata; order RBG-16-68-12; family RBG-16-68-12; genus RBG-16-68-12. The sequence goes on from DATEUA010000012.1 coordinate 2,486, forward strand.
CCCACGCACATCCGCGACGTGCGCTATGTCGGCGAGGAACTCGAGTTCACGTCGGTCCAGGGGGTCAAACGCCGCGTCGGCCAAGAACACCTTGCCGGCCTCGTGAACGCGAACTGCCTCCAATGCTACGATTTCAGCGTGAGCTTCAGCGATGTGAGCGTTGGGCACATCGGGGCCGAGGAGCCGTTCGAGGTCGCGTTGGTCCGCACGGACATCGGCGAGACGCTCCTGAACCAAGCGATCCACAATGGCTTCCTCGCCCCGTCGAGCCAACTCTACGAGGGGGCCGACATCGTGGAGGAGGAGCGTCGAGCCCTGTCGTTCCTGAACGCGATGGTGGACATCAAGCGGGAGCTCACGCGACGGGTCCGATAGTCGTTCCCGACGGCCGCCAGGAGCGTCCGCTCCCTCCGGCGTCCCGCAGGCACCGGAGCGAAGAGTACACGCACAGATCGACGAGCTGTGCCCACAGACAGCGGCCCGATGCGTACCCTGCGCGACCGAATTGGGTTCAATACGTATTTGTGGGTGCGGATGCATGTCTCGCCCATGGACTTAGAGACGAGGAAGGTCCAGAAGCTCGGCTACTCGAGCGTCGGGATCTCCCTGCCCAAGGCGTGGGCCAATGAGAACGGGCTCAAGCCCGGATCGATCATCACCCTGACCGTCGACGACGATGGGACCCTGCGGGTTCGGGCGGGTCCGGTCGAAGACGAGGCGGCCGCGGCGGAGGCGACAATCGACGCGGACGCATGGCCCGGGGCGGAAGCCCTCACCCGCGTGATCACGGGCTACTACATCGTCGGACGCAACACGATCCGGGTCCGCAGCCGCGAGGAACTCGCCCCCAGCCAGCTCCAGGAAGTCCATGACGCGGTGCGCGGGCTTACGGGTCTCACGATCGTGAACCAAGGTCCCAAGTTCGTGACGATCGAGAATTTCGTGGAGCCGACGCGGTTCCCCATCGACGGCCTCCTGCGACGGCTCCACTACCTGACGACGCGGATGGAGAGACTGGCCCTGGGGGTCCTCACCGGCGAGTCCAGCAGCAACCTCGAGGAGGTCATCCGGATGGAGTCGGAGGTGGACCGGCTCTACTGGCTCGTGGTTCGGCAGCTCCTCCTCGCGGCGAAGCATCGAGCAATCGCAAGCAAGATCGGGGAGGTCGAGCCGCGTCACCTCGTCGGGGACCGGGTCGTCGCCGTCATGCTGGAGAACATCGGAGACCTTTGGGAGGAGGTGGCCGCGGGGACCGCACCCCTCGTGAAGGCGTCCCGACGCGTGCCGAAGGTCTTCTCCGAGGCGGTCGGACCCATCAAGGCGGGCCTTGAGCGCGTCGCCGACCTGACGATGAGCTCCTTCTTCGCGGCGGACCTCAAGAAAGCGAACGAGGCGCTCGAAGTGCGCGAGGCCTTCGAGGCGGACCTGCGAAAGCTCCTCGAGGCGGTCCCTGGGATGCGATGCGATCGCCGAGGTGAGTTCTGCACGACGTGCACCCTCCTCCGGTCCGTCCTCCGGCCCGTGGAGCACATCGCGAAGTACTACGGGACGATCGCCCAGCTCACGATCAACCGATCCCTCGAGGAGGCACCCGCGGGACCCTCCCGGAGGCGCCCGGCGGGCTAGCCGTACGTACTATAGGTAGCCATTCTTGATGTCCTTTCCTCGCGTCGCCTGGGACCTGGGATCGGTCTGGTCGCAAAGAGATGTCCTCGCTGCGGCGTCTCCGTGAAGTCGGAGAACCTAGAGGCCCACATCGCCAAGGTCCATCCGAGGGATTTCGTCGACGTGCCGATCTCGGAGGAGGAGCGTCGCGCCCTTCGCCGCTCGCGACGGATCCCGCTGTCGCGGACCACGAGCCGGGCCTTCGCCATCGTTGTCGGGATCGGCGCGGCCGTCGCGCTCCTCGCAGTGTTCGCGGGGCCATTCCTCGTCGCCCCGTCCGGCGGATCGATTCACGTCGAACCCTCGTCGTATGACTTCGGCGAGATCGGACAGAGCACCGTGTCCACGACCTTCCGGATCCATAACCGAGGGACGTCGAACCTCGTGCTTCAAGGGGTCTCGACGTCGTGCATGTGCACGTCCGCCCGCGTCGTGCACGAGGGCAAGACAAGCCCCACGTTCGGATACCACAGCAACCCCGGCGGCTGGTCCCTTCTCCTGCCGTCCGCGGAGGAGGCGCAGCTCGAGGTATTCTACGATCCCACGGTCCACCCGGAGCTCGGGCATTTCCTGCGGGAGGTGTACATCGTGAGCTCCGACCCGGCCCAACGAGAAGTCTCCGTGACGATCCATGCGACCGAGGTGTGACGTGGTCTCGTCGGAGGACCACTGCCATCCGGCGCAGCCGGAGGCCGACGCGTCCACGGTGCGGCCCGAACCGCGGCCTCCGACGTCCCGCGGCTGGTTCATCGTCCTTGTCGCGGCCCTGACGGGTGTCCTGCTCGGATCGTCCATCCTGGCGTACGCGACGCTGAGGGAGCCGCCCGACGTCAGTCTGGCCGCGGGGGCAACGATCTACTTCAACGAGGCATGCGGGGACTGTCTCGTGTATTTGAACGACGAACTCGTACCCGCCCTCTCGCGCGCGAACCTGACGCCGACCGTCAAGGACTACATCAACGACCGATCGTTCCGCGAAGAGCTCACGGCACTCAACGACGCGCTCGGGATCCCGTTCGAACTCCAGAGCCACCTTGCGACGTTCGTTGCCGGCCCGACCGTCCTCGTCTTCGAGGGGCACGTGCCCGCTGTCCTCGTCGAGGAGGCCCTCCGGACGAATCCCACGACGGCCCCGCCGCGCCTCCTCGTGTACCAAGACGCCATGGGGACGGCCGTGGCGTATCGGGCCTGGGGCTTCGCGGGGACGCCCCAGACGTATCCTGTCGCCACGCCCCTCTCCGCCTACCTGGCGTGGTACGCAGCGAACGTCCCGGACGCACGCGATCCGCTCCCGCCCTCGTCCCTGCTGCCTCTCGTCCTCACGACCGGCTTCCTAGACGGCCTCAATCCATGTGCCTTCGCGGTCCTCCTCTTCTTTGTGGCCTTCCTGTATGCGGTTCGTGCGCCCCGTCGGGAGGTCTGGAAGATGGGCTCCCTGTACGCCTACGCGGTCCTTGTCGTGTATTTCCTAATCGGCCTTGGCCTCCTACGGGCTATCGTCGTCAGCGAGGATCCGCATCTCATCGCGAAGATCGCCGCCGTGGGAGTCATCGGCCTCGGCGCCTGGACCCTCACGGCGGCCGCATTCCCCGCGCTCCGCCTCCCCTCCCTAACCCACATGCCGGGGACGGCGTGGCCGCGGATCAAGGGCCGGATCCTGAGCGGCTCCCTCCCGGGCGCGACGGCGGCAGGGCTCCTCGTGGGCCTGTGCACGTTCCCCTGCTCCGGCGGCGTATACGTGGCGATCCTGGGACTCCTCGCGGCAAACGGAACGTTCCTGGAGGGACTCGCGTACCTGTACCTCTACAACGGAATGTACATCCTTCCGCTTCTCGCGGTGCTCGCGGGCGTTTCGAACCGACGGGTGGCGCTGGCGGACGCGCAGTGGGAGCGGAGCCATGCGGGGTCCTTGAGGATCGCGACCGCGGCGACGATGCTCGCAATGGGCGTGATCCTCCTCGTCCTCTCGGTGTGAACGCCAGTGGAGTGCGGCGTGTCGCCAGTCCGGCTCACGGATTCGCGGCAATCGCGCCCGGGATGAGAGCCTGGGAATTCGCGGTGCCCGGACGGCCCACCCACGTTTTCTAGAGCGATTCTCGTGCGATCACGAAGAATGAGGCCCCCCTATTG
>DATEUA010000013.1:0-6788 GCA_035283405.1 Thermoplasmata archaeon
AGACCTGCCCGACCTCGAAGACGCTCATCGCGGGCGAAAGCAGCTCGACGATGGCACGCCGGGGCTGGTCTCCCCCCAAGGCGGCGATCGCGCGGCTCAGCGCGACACCGACGTTCGTTAGGTCGATCGACGACCGCAAGACGGGGCCTCGCTCCTCAACGTCCAGGACGGGTTCGTCGCGCTGTGTGTACCAGTCGACAATCCTGAGGCGGTTTTCCGCGACGACGGCGTCCAGATCGACGCCGAGGGCCCGGAGCTCTCCGAGGACGGAATCCGGAGACTGGCTCGAGACGACGACCAAGCCGCTCGCACCGGCCCGGAGGCCCTCCGCAAGGAACGTGAGGGCGAACCGAAGCTTCTCCTGGCCCGGGGGCCCCTGGAGGACGATGCACGCGCTCTCCGGGAGTCCCCCTTGGACCATCTCGTCGAAGCCCGCCACCCCACTCGGGAGTCGTGCCATCAGACCACCTTCTCGCCGTCGAGGACGACCATGCCGGAGGGGGTGATGTGGACCGGGTGCTTCGACGCGTCATGGCGGGTGAAGCGCATCTTGCGGACCGTCAAGGTCCGCCGGAGGTCCCCGTGGACCTCCTCGAGCCCCAGGACGATGAACGAGTCCGCGACGAACTGCTCGACGCCGAATCGGGTGAGGCCACCTCCCTCGATGCTGTCTGTGATCAGCAGGGAGGTCAGGTCACGAGAGCGAAGGAACCGGGAGAAGGCGAACAAATGGCCGCGGAGATGTTCCGGGGTTGCGTAATGGATCCCGACCGCGGACAGGGAGTCGATCACGAGCCGGCGGGCCTTCGTCTGCGACAGGGCCGCCGCGAGGAAATCTCGCAGATCTTCGAACGTGACGATGTTCCTTTCCGGGTCGCCGGTGCGGATTTCCCCGAGGTCGACGAGTAGGAGTCGACCGGACCGCTCGAGCTCCGCCGTCCCCATCCCGTACGCCGCGAGCGCCCTCTCGATTCCGGCGCGGCTCTCCTCGAGGACGATGTACAGGACGGACTCGCCGCACTGGGACGCCCCGTGGTGGACGAAGTGCAGACCGAAGAGGGATTTCCCGCTCCCGGCAGGGCCGGCGAGCAGGTTCACGGTGCCGCGAGGAAGTCCTCCGCCAACGAGGCGGTCGAAGCCTGCGATTCCCGTCGGAAGCCGGTCCCCCACGTCATCCCCCCAGCGAGCGCGCGAGGCCGCACCGTACCGCGAGATCGGGGTACGCGCCGACAGCCTCCTCGAGGGCCGCCTTGAACACCCGTTCTGCGGCCGCGGCTCCGAGGGCCGTTGAACAGACGGACCAGATGTCTCTGTGGAGAGTCGCGACGAGGTCTCGCAGCCGTTCGACCCCGCGATCGTCCCCCGCGAGGACCTGCTGGAAGATCGCCGCCCGGAGCTCCTCGTGGTCCGACGTGAGGCGGTGCTGCATCTCCGCCTCGACGGACGCCCAGCCCAGGTGCCGAATCCGTTCGAAGAGCGTGTGGAAGTACGTCACGTAGAAGTCGATCGCTTCCCGCATCGGACCCGATTCGTCCGCGACGTCGACGTCGAAGGAGATCCTCGACGACGGGAGGCGGTACTCGAACGTCCTCCCGTCGTGGGCCCTCCGCTCGACGAACCGGAGCTCCGCGAGGTGCTGAAGGAACCTCGACACGGTGGTCGTGTGGACGTTCAAGGAGCGGGCGAGCTCGCTCGAGAGGTGCCACTCCCCCGAACGCATCGCTTTGAGGATCGCGAGGGCGTAGTCCCCGGACAGGAGGACTGCGGCTCGACGGAAGGATCTCTGATCCATGGCGGACTTCAAACTCCAGAGAGCGTAGACTCGAAGGGCCCGAGCTCCATGCGTCGTAGATTGGACTCTTTATGAAGGATGGCGCAAGATTCTCAGGCACGATTATCGATTGCGGTAGCGGACGTGCCCCAACGCGGGATCGCAGCAACGCGAGTCGGGCGGCGCGACTCGGCCCCGGAGTGGGGAAGGTTGAAGTAGAGGCATCCACTTGCGGCACGTCCGGCCCGGACCCCGTCCTTGACGTCGCCATTGCAGCCGGAGCCCTGCTCGAGGGACCCGCATGCGCTACACCCGGTTTGAGAAGGCCCGTATCATCGGAGCACGGGCCCTGCAGATCAGCATGGGAGCGCCGATCCTCCTTGACGTCCCCGCGGGGGTTGTAGACCCCATCGAGATCGCGTGGAAAGAGTTCGACGAGAGCGCCATTCCGATCACGGTCAAGCGGGACATATAGACGTCTCGCTCGTCGCGGCCGTTCCCTGCGTCCATCATCGACTTGGTTCGTTGATTGATTGGCGACGGATGCGTCTCCAGGCCGGCGTGTCGAGACGGCCGTCGGGCCTCTGCGGGATTCTGGATGGAATATTTATATAGAAGTGCTAATTCATTGTTGGACGGGGAACTGATGCCTGCCCGGGAACGGATCCTGCGTGTCGCGGAAGCCCGACCTGCAGACGCCGGTCGGGGGATCGTCCGCCTCGACCCCGAAGTCATGAAGATTCTGGACCTCCAGGAGGACGACGTCGTGCTGGTCGAGGGAGGCAAGCAGACCGCCGCCGTGGTTCGCCGAGGTTATCCGGAAGATGCGAATCGCGGCATCATCCGGATGGACGGGATGCAGCGCCGCAACGCTGGCGTGGGGATCGACGAGAAGGTCGGAATCCAGAAGGCCGTCACGCGATCCGCGGAGAGAGTGAACCTCGCCCCGACGGAGGCAGTCCGCATCATGGGCGGAGAGCAGTTCATCGCGCAGATCCTCCAGGGTCGGCCCGTGACCCGAGGGGACCTCATCACGATCAGCATCATGGGTCGTAAGTTCGACTTCGTCGTCAGTTCCTTTTCCCCGGGCGCGGACGCCGTCGTCGTCGACTCGGAAACCGACGTGAAACTCGCGGACAAGCCGATCAAGGAAGAGGAAGCGAAGGTCCCGCGGGTCACGTACGAGGACATCGGGGGCCTCGGCGACGAGGTCCGGAAGGTCCGCGAGATGATCGAGCTTCCGCTCCGCCACCCCGAACTGTTCGAACGCCTCGGGGTCGAGGCCCCGAAGGGAGTCCTCCTCCATGGGCCGCCAGGAACGGGGAAGACTCTCCTCGCGAAGGCGGTCGCCTCCGAGACGAATGCAAACTTCCATTCGATTTCCGGCCCGGAGATCATGTCGAAGTTCTACGGACAGAGTGAGGAAAACCTGAGAGAGATGTTCAAGCAAGCGGAGGCGAACGCACCGAGCATCATCTTCATCGACGAGATCGACTCAATCGCGCCGAAGCGGGACGAGGTCACCGGAGAGGTCGAGCGCCGAGTCGTGGCCCAGCTCCTCGCCCTGATGGACGGACTCCAGGGGCGGGGGAAGGTCGTCGTGATCGGCGCGACGAACCGACCGAACGCCCTCGACCCGGCCTTGCGTCGCCCCGGCCGGTTTGATCGGGAGATCGAGATCGGGATCCCCAACCGGGACGGTCGCCTCGAGGTCCTTCAGATCCACACGCGCGGGATGCCCCTCGCCGAGGGCGTGAAGCTCGAGGAACTCGCCTCCCTGACCCACGGCTACGCCGGCGCGGATCTCTCGGCCCTCACGAAGGAAGCCGCGATGCGCTCCCTGCGAAGGATCCTGCCCGACATCGACCTTCAGGTCGACAACATCCCATCGGAGGTCTTGAACCGTCTCGAGGTGACCCGAGAGGATTTCCTCCAAGCCTATCGAGAGATGGAACCCGCGACGCTGCGGGAAGTCCTGATCGAACAGCCGAACGTCCGGTGGGACGACATCGGCGGCCTCGACGAGGCGAAACAAGAGCTGCGGGAGTCGATCGAATGGCCGCTCACGAAGAACAAGCTGTTCGCCCACCTCGACGCGCGTCCCCCGAAGGGCATCCTCCTGTACGGACCTCCCGGAACTGGCAAGACCCTCCTCGCGAAGGCCGTCGCCACGGAGTCGGAAGCGAACTTCATCTCCGTCCGCGGGCCCGAGTTCCTCAGCAAGTGGGTCGGGGAGTCCGAGCGGATGGTCCGCGAGACCTTCCGGAAGGCGAAGACCGCGGCCCCGTGCGTCATCTTCTTCGACGAAATCGACGCGATCACCCCGGTCCGAGGCACGACCACGGACAGCGGGGTCACGGAGCGTGTCATCTCCCAGATCCTGACGGAGATGGACGGGCTCGAAGAGCTCCACAACGTGACCGTCATCGCGGCCACGAATCGCTCGGATCTCGTGGACCCCGCCCTCCTGCGTCCGGGACGGTTCGATCGACACATCTACATCCCCCCGCCGGACCTCGAGACACGTCGTGCGATCCTCGCGATCCATACGCGCAAGAAGCCCCTTGCACCCGATGTGAACCTGGACGAGATCGCGCGCCGCACGGACCGATACACGGGTGCGGAGATCGCCGCGGTCTGCAACGAGGCCTCCATGCTTGCGATCCGGGAGGTCGCGACGCAGGTCCCCGAGGTGGACGAGGTCTCGCTCAAGAAATTCCGGATCGGGAAGAAGCACTTCGAGGCCGCGATCAAGAAGGTACAGGCACGGACGGGCGACGCGGCGACCTACGCACAGCTGGGGCCGAGGCGCCGCGAACTCGAGGTCGCGTAGGAGAGTGTGAAGTTATCGGTTGATGGCCTCGCCCACCGTCGAAAGCCGTGGAGGGCCTCTCCATGGAAACTTGGCCAAATCTGACGGCTTCAATTGTCATCAACCAAACAAGTACACGGTCTCGTCGCGTAGGAAAGGTTAAGCGCAGGGGCACGGAATCGCGCGCGATGGCCGCGGCCTCCGCCCCTGGGAAGCTCATCCTCTTCGGGGAGCATGCGGTCGTCTTCGGGGAGCCGGCCCTGAGCACGGCGATCGACCTCCGAACGGAGGTGTACGCGCGGCCGCACACGTCGTGGCTCGCGGATGGAATGGGCCTCGACGAGCCGCGCTACGCGTACGTCCGGGCGGCGACGAACCGTGCATGGTCCGGGAGCCCCCTGTGGTTTGAGGTCCGCTCGATGCTCCCGATCGGATCCGGCCTGGGTTCCTCCGCCGCGGTCACCGTCGCGACCTTGGGGGCGTTGGAGTCCCTTCAGGACCGGTTCGACCCGGCCGAAATCGCGCGGGCGGCGTTCGAGGTCGAGCACGAGGTCCAGGGCCGCGCGAGCCCGATCGACACGAGCACCTCGACGGCCGGGGGAGGGATCCTCGTACGGAGGGACGAAGGGGACGACCTGCTCTGGACGATCCGTCGGGACACCCGGTCCTGGTCCCTCCACCGGTGCGCCCTGCCGACCCTGACGTTCGTCGTGGGGGACACGGGAATCGGTGCGGCGACGGGCCCTGTTGTCGCGGGCGTGAAGGCTCGCGTCGAGCGGGACCCGAAGGCCGCCGCTGCGGTTCGGGAGATCGGACAGGTGACACTCGAGGGACTTCGGGCCCTCCAGCGGCGCGACCTCGCCGAAGCGGGACGCCTCATGGACCGGAATCACGACCGATTGAACGACCTAGGCGTCGGTCACCCCGCGCTGGAGAAACTCGTGGCGGCCGCCCGGCGACACAGCTTTGGCGCGAAACTCACCGGGGCGGGAGGGGGCGGAAGCATGATCGCGCTCACGGACCGGCCCGAGGCCGTCGCCCGGGCCATCGAAGCCGCCGGGGGCCGCGCGTTCCTCGTGTCGACAGAGCCGGAGGGCGTCCGGAGGATCGCATGAGGCGGACCCGCGCCCACAAGGTCCGCGAGCCTCGCCGGGCCATCGGAGGCCCGGCTCGGGACCTCCTCGTCCTCCACGCGTCCGAGCTCATCACCCTGCGGGGGCCTCTGGGCCCCCGGGTCCGCGAGGACGCGTCCCGTCTCGGGCTCCTGGAGGACGGCGCCCTGTACGCCCAATCGGGACGGATCGTCGAGGTGGGCCCGACGAGTCAGGTCCTCTCCCGACACGCGCGGGCGGACCGCGTGATCGATGCGACCGGGAAGGTGGTCCTGCCGGGGTTCGTCGACGCCCACACGCATGCGGTGTTCGCAGGCTCGCGAGAGCACGAGGTCGAGTGGAAGGCGGAGGGCGTGTCGTACGAGGGAATCGCGGCGCGGGGCGGCGGGATCCAGCATACGGTCCGGGCGACGAGGGAGGCGAGCGAGGACGAACTCGTCCGCATGGGGGGAGAGCGTCTTCGGAGGATGCGGAGCCACGGGACCACGACCGTCGAAGTGAAGAGCGGCTACGGGCTACGGACGAAGGACGAAATCAAGATCCTGAGGGCAATCGAGAAGGCGGGCGACCGGGCGGACGTGCACGTCGTCCGGACCTTCCTCGGAGCCCACGCGGTGCCGCCGGAGTTCGAAGGACGGGCGGACGACTACGTGGACGCCCTCGCCTCGGAGACCCTCGATGCGGTCGTGACGGAGGGCCTTGCATCGTTTTGCGACGTCTTCGTGGAACGCGGGTACTTCACCGTCGACCAAGGGAGACGCCTCCTGGACCGGGCGCTCGATCTCGGGCTTGCACCGAAGATCCATGCGGACGAGCTTTCCGACGGCGGGGGAGCGAAGCTTGCCGCGGAGCTCCGGGCGACGTCCGCGGACCACCTCGTCCATGCGTCGGACGGGGGCATCGAGGCGATGGTCCGAGCCGGGGTGATCGGGGTCCTGCTGCCTGCGACGTCGCTCGCGTCGCGGATGCCCTTCGCGGATGGTCGGAAGCTCCTCGAGGCGGGGTCCCCCGTCGCCCTGGGGACGGACTTCAACCCGAACTGCTGGTGCGAATCCATGCAGCTCGTGATCGCCCTGGCCTGCCACCACAATGG
>DATEUA010000014.1:0-8822 GCA_035283405.1 Thermoplasmata archaeon
AGGAGGATCCCCCGCGCGTACCAGAGGTCTTCGTCGTCCGCCTCATCCATGAGTCGAAGATCGTAGAACGCGAGGAGACCCTGGTCCCCGTCCCGGATGAGGTTCGCGCGGGCCGCCTCGTCCATCTCCTCCTCTTCGAACGCGGCCCGGCAGTCGCGGCAGGACACGGAGAACCCCGACGTGAGACAGCTGCAGAGAGGGCACTCGAACTCCTCGTCAGGGCTGGCGGGCTCACGGGAGGAGCGCCGGGCGGACTCCGGAAGCGCCTGCAGCGCCTCCATGATCTCGCGCGCCCCGTCCGGCCCGATCTCGGGGATCGCGCCGAGGTCGGCCTCGGTCGCCCTCCGTAGCTTCCATGGGGCGACATAACCAGCGTGGGCGAGCACATGGACCCGGTCCGGGGTGACGCCCGGGATCCGCTGCAGCTCCTGGCTCTGGATCGCGTCGAGGTCCCCTCGGATCCGGCGGGTCCGCCTCGCCTTGACCCGTTCCGCCCGGGGCCCGCCCTCGAACACGTGGCCGCACGTGGGGCACTTGCGATCCTTGGGCCCGAGGAACGTCGCGCAGGACGGGCACACGGAGGGGCGACGGGCCTTCGGTGCAGCGGCCGCGGCGAGGCTCGCCAGAGGTTTCCGGTCGTGACACCGTTCACAGAGGACCTGGGTGACGTTCTCCGAAGAGCAGTCGGGGCAAGGGAACCGATCGTCGATCTCCCTCAGGTCTCGGAGGACCGAGGCGCCGCCGCACGTGTCACAGAGGATCAGGGGGACGTACCGACCCTCGCACTTCTTGCATGCGGGCAGGTCCGCGACGCGCCGTTTCATGAACCCCCCTCCGACCTCCGGTGGGTCGCGGATCCGCCGGCGTCCCGCGGGGGACCACAGAAGGGGGGACGATGGAGTCCCCTAGGTGCTCGGCGGAATCCAACCGGCATTCGTTGCGTCCTACGTTAAATAGCCATTATGGAGTTTCCTGCGCTGTTATCAACGCTGGACGGTCGTCATGGAGAAGGCGGTCATCCTTTGTGATGGATACTTCGGCCAGAGCACGGGCAAGACTGCGAACGGGCTCGTGAGGTACTCGAAGCGCTACGCGATCGTGGGGGTCATCGACCGGTCCAAATCGGGTCGCGATGCCGGGGACGTCCTCGACGGGACGCCGAGGGGCATCCCGATCGTGGCCGACCTCCGCGAGGCGATCGATCGCTGCCGACCCGAGTCTCTCATCATCGGCGTTGCGACGTTCGGCGGATACATCCCAAAGGAATTTCGCCCCATCATCCGGGAGGCGATTGAGAACCGGCTCAACGTGATCGGGGGCCTCCACGAATACCTCTCGGACGACCCGGAGCTCACGAAACTCGCCGAGCGGCATGGGGTGCGGCTCGTGGACGTCCGGAAGCCACGTCCGGTCCGGGAGGCGCAGCAGTTCAGCGACCGGTCCCGGAAGCTGCCCTGCCTCCGGATCCCGGTTCTCGGAACGGACGGCTCGATCGGGAAGCGGACGACCGCCCTCTTGCTGACGGACTCACTGAACGAGGCGGGTGTGCCGTCGACGTTCGTCGCGACGGGTCAGACCGGCCTGCTTCAGGGGTCCCCTTACGGCGTCCCGCTCGACGCGATCAAAGGGGACTTCATGGTAGGCGAGCTCGAGGCGGAGGTCGTCCGTGCATACGAGGAGACGAAGGCCCGAGTCGTCGTGGTGGAAGGGCAAGGGAGCATCTCGCATCCCGCGTACGTGTGCGGCACTCGAGCCATCATCAACGCCTCCATGCCCACGGGAATCCTGATGATGCATGCCCCCGCGCGAAGGACCCGCAACTTCCGAAGGGACGTCGTCGCGTGGCCCATGCCGACCGTCGACGAAGAAATCCGCTCGCTCGAATTCTTCGCCCGAGGGTCGAGGGTGTTCGCTCTCGGAATCAATCACGAGAACATGACCCGCGACGAGGTCGAGACGACGGTGGAGGACTGGGAGACGACGTACGGCGTACCCACCGCAGACCCCCTCTGGCACGGCTGCGCGAAATTCGTGGCCGCCATCCGGTCGATGTTATGACGATCCCGAAGTCTCACCCCCGGTACGAATCCCTTGTCACGCGGGAGAAACTCGTCCACGCGTGGAGGGAGGGCATCGTCGCCCCGGAGGGCCTCATCGCCCACGGGCGCGGCGAGGCGTGGGACTACCTGCTCGGGGAGGAGACGAGCGCACCCGCACTCGTCGCCGAGAAGGCGGCTGCGGCCCACCTGCTACGGGCCCGGCGACCCGTGATTTCCGTCAACGGGAACGTCGCCGCCCTCGCCGCCGAGGACGCCGCGCGTCTCGCGGAGGCGGTCGGCGCCCCGATTGAAGTGAACCTGTTCCACCGAACGGAGGCTCGCGTGCTCCTGATCGCCCGACGCTTGCGGGACTCCGGTGCGACAAACGTCCTCGGCTCCCGCCCGAATGCGCGCATTCCGGGACTCGCGTCGGATCGAGCTCGCTCCCATCGGGCGGGCGCGTATGGGGCCGACGTCGTGCTGGTTCCTCTCGAGGACGGAGACCGGACGGAGGCCCTCGTCCGCATGGGGAAAGTTGTGATCAGCATCGATTTGAACCCTCTCTCGAGGACCTCCCGAACGGCAACGGTTCCGGTGGTCGACGAGCTCACGCGTGCGTTGCGAAACATCGAGAAGTTCGTCCGCGATCTTCGAGGCGACCCCCGAGAGGCGGCGCGAACCCTCCGTTCATATCGGAAGGCTGGGAACTTGGCGGCTTCGTATTCGTACTTGCAATGGCGCCTCGATCAGGTGAAGTCGCAGACGGAGCGGAAGGGCAGACCTCGAAAGGGGCGCGACCGCCGCTCCTCCTCGGCGCGAGGTCTCAGGTGAAGTGGCCCGGCTTCCACTTGATGGAGCAGCCCATCGGCGGAACGTACGGAACGGACGGACTCTTTCCCGAGAGGACCTCGTCGAGAACGCCTCGAAGAAACTGACGCTTGACCCCGCGAGGGTCCTTCGAGTCGTCGAGTTTGCCCCGGTACGCGAGCATGCGATTGCGGTCGAAGACGAAGAAATCCGGGGTGCAGACAGCCCCGTACGCCTCCGCGACCTTCTGGCTCTCGTCCCGGAGATACGGGAAGTTGTAGTTCTTGCTCTTGGCCCGCTCGACCATGTGCGGGAAGTCGTCTTCCGGATAGTTCTCCGTCTCGTTCGCGTTGACCGTGACGACCTGGACCCCTTTCCCGGCGTAGTCGCGCTGGACCGCAATCGTGCGCTCCTCCCACGCCTGCACGTACGGGCAGTGATTGCACCAGAAGGCGACGACGAGGACCGGTTTGTCCCGGAAGGATTGGAGGGAGTACGTCCTACCGTCCACGGCGGGAAGCGAGAAGTCCGGCGCACTCGATCCCAGCGGGAGCCCCTGATACTTCGCAAGTTCCATCGCAACGACCGGACCCGCCTAGGCAACTGCGCCGTTAATCCTTTTCTCTCGCCCGCAGGCCGCCTCCGGGTCGCCGAGGTTGCAACACAAACTTTATCTGCATCGCGCCGGATGGAGCAATCCCGTGAACTGACGTGAAGTACGTCGTGGTCACGGGCGGGGTTTTGTCGGGACTCGGCAAGGGCATCTCCACATCCTCGATCGGGGTCCTCCTCAAATCGAAAGGGTTGCGGGTCTGCCCCGTCAAGATCGACCCGTACCTGAACGTGGACGCGGGCACGATGAACCCGTACCAGCACGGGGAGGTGTTCGTGCTCGACGACGGGGCTGAGGTCGACCTAGACCTCGGCAACTACGAGCGGTTCCTCGACGTGAACCTCACGGGGGACCACAACATCACGACGGGCAAGGCGTACCGCGCGGTCATCGAGAAAGAGCGTCGCGGGGACTATCTCGGCAAGACGGTGCAGATCATCCCCCACGTGACGGACGAGATCAAGTCGATGATCAAGGCGGTCGGGGAGAAGGAGAAGGCGGATGTCGTCCTCATCGAAGTCGGAGGGACCGTCGGCGACATCGAGGGCATGCCGTTCCTCGAGGCGGTCCGGCAGCTCGGTCTCGAGGAGGGCCACGAGAACGTCCTCTTCGTGCACACCACCCTCGTGCCCGTCATGGGCGCCGTCGGGGAGCAGAAGACGAAGCCGACCCAGCAGAGCGTGCGGGAGCTCCGGGCCGCGGGCATCCAGCCGAACGCGATTGTCGCGCGCGGCGAGCGGTCTTTGGAGCCGGACATCAAACGGAAGATCGCGTTCTTCTGCGACGTCCCCGTGGAGGGCGTCGTCAGCGCGCCCGACGCGTTGACGATCTACGACGTTCCCCTCCTGTTCGACGGACAGGGCCTCACGGAATACATCATGGGTCGCCTCAAGCTGGACGCGAAGGCGGAAGACATGGAGGAGTGGAAGGAGTTCCTCGAGGGCCTGAAGAACCCGCAGGGGGACGTCACGATCGCTCTCGTCGGCAAGTACACGCACCTGAAGGATTCGTACATCAGCCACATCGAGGCGTTCCACCACGCGGCCGCGCACGCGCGCGTGCGCGTGAACCTCAAGTGGGTCGAGTCCATCGACGTCGAGAAACACGGGACGAAGCTCCTCGAGGATGCGGACGGGATCCTGGTGCCGGGCGGGTTCGGGGATCGCGGAATCGAGGGGAAGATCGCCGCGACGCGGTACGCCGCGGAGCACGGCATCCCGTTCCAAGGGGTGTGCCTCGGATTCCAGCTCGCTACGGTGGGCTTTGCCAGGGAGGTCCTCGGGCTGAAGGACGCGAACAGTTCCGAGTTCGACCCGAAATCACAGCATCCGGTCGTGGACTTGCTGCCGGAGCAGCGAACCGTGAGGGACTTGGGCGCGACGATGCGCCTCGGCGCCCATGAAATTCTTCTGGACCCGGCGAGCGCGACCGCGAAGCTGTACGGTTCGACGACGATCCATGAGCGACACCGCCACCGGTACGAGATCAACCCGGCATACATTCCGAAGCTCGAGGATGCCGGCCTGCGATACGTCGGGCGGTCCGACGAAGGCCGCCGCATGGAGGTCTTGGAACTGCGCGGCCACCCCTATTTCGTCGCGTCCCAGTTCCATCCGGAGCTACGATCCCGGCCGCTCCGCCCATCGCCCATCCACTTGGGACTCGTGAAAGCGGCCGCGCGCCGGAAATGAGCGCAAGCTCTATATCGAGCAGCCTCTTGCAGAGAACGCATGGGCGTGGGCTACGACGCGCTTCTCCAAAGGGCGAAGAAGGCCCTCCCCGAGGCCCTCAGCACGGGCGAGCGGTTCCAGATCCCCGAGGCGGAGATCGTCATCGAGGGCAAGACGACGATCCTCCGGAACTTCATGGACGTCGTCGAGGCGATCCGACGAGACCCGAACATGGTCCTGACGTACCTCCTGCGGGAACTCGGTACCGCCGGTGCCCAGGACGCGCGGCGCGTCGTGTTCAAGGGGAAGGTCACGGGGCAGCAAATCGCGGACCGGGTCAAGTCGTACGTAGACCTGTTCGTCCTGTGCCAGGAATGCGGGCGACCCGATACGCGACTCGTGAAGGAAGGCCGCATCGCGATGCTCGAATGCGACGCCTGTGGCGCGAAGCGTCCCGTGAAATCCGTGAAGAAGGCCGCGAAGGTCGAGGAGGCTCCCCTCGTCGAAGGCAAGGTCTACGAGCTCATGATCCAGGACATCGGCAAGAAGGGCGACGGAATCGCGAAGCTCGACAAGTATGTGATTTACGTGCCCGGCACGGCGAAAGGCTCCATCGTCAAGGTGTTCATCGAGAAGATCGCGGGTACGGTGGCCTTCGGGCGCCTGTCGCGGGAGTAGGCGCCGCATGAGACGGGAGTACGCGGCGACCGCCGCGATGGGGGCCACCCTGGCGGCCTCCCAGTTCGTGGCAATCGGGATATCGCCCTCGTTCAAGGCGAGCGGGTTCCAGGCTTTCCCGAATGAAGCGGACCCCGTGAACGCAGTCCTGTACATCGCGATGATCCTCGTGTTCACGGGGGTCATCCTTGCGTTCGTGAAGTTCCGTCGGCAGGAACTCGCGAGATACGTCATCCTCGCGTCCGTGTTCCTCACCCTCGCATTCGTGCTCCTCCTTCCCCTCTACTTCGGATTGTGGTACGCGTACTTCGCCTTCCACGACGCCTCGGATCCCGCGACCGTCATCCGGATCTCGGAGACGCTCGGCAACCTGGCGACCGTGTACTCCTTTTCTCTCGCGGGACTCCTCGTGTTCGCCCTCGTGAAGCATCCGGAATGGTACGTCGTCGATGGGATCGGACTCGCCGTGGCCGCCGGGGTGACAGCGATCCTCGGAGTGTCGTTCGCAATCCTCCCCGCGCTCCTGCTCCTCCTGGGCCTCGCCCTCTACGACGCCTGGGCCGTCTATCGGACGAAACACATGGTGACCCTCGCAGACGCGCTGACGAGCCAGAAGCTGCCGGTCCTCCTCGTCATTCCGAAACGCGCGCACTACTCCCTCCGCAACCAGAAAGGGCTCAAGGAACAGCTCGAGAGCGGCGAGGAACGCGAGGCGATGTTCATCGGGCTCGGGGACCTCATCATCCCCGGGGTGTTGAGCGTGTCCGCGTTCAACTTCCTCGACCCACTCACGGGGGCTGCCGCCGGCGTCGCCCCGAACGCGGCGGTCGCCCTGGGTACGGTTCTCGGCAGCCTGGCGGGTTTCGCGGTCCTCATGCGATTCGTTCTGACGGGGAACCCACAGGCGGGACTTCCCCTCCTGAACGGGGGCGCAGCCGCGGGGTTCTTCCTCGCCCACCTTCTCGTCTACGGATCCCTCGTCCCCGTCCTCCTGTGAGACGTCGAGGCGCAAGCGTCAAATACGCTCGGCCGATTAGGACGAGATCCCGAGGCGGTACGATAGCGCTGTGGCAAGGACGGTCGCGCCGGAAGCCCACGGGTGGCCGCTATCGGCCCTTCCGGAAGAAGCGCAAGCACGAAATCGGGCGGGAGCAGCAGTTCGCGTTCCTCGGCCCCGAGCGGCTCAAGCTGTACCGGACGAAGGGGGCGAACCGCAAGGTCCGGATCCTCGGCGCGGAGTTCGCGAACGTGTTGGATCCGAAGACCGCCGTCACGAAGAAGACGAAGATCCTGACGGTGAAAGAGAATCCGTCGAACCCGCACTTCGTGACACGGAACATCATCACCCGGGGAGCGACGGTTGACACGGACCTCGGCCTCGCGAAGGTGACGTCCAGGCCTGGACAGGACGGCGTCGTGAACGCGGTCCTGCTCGAGGCGAAGCGCGCGTAGGTGGGCCTCACTCCGCGGACTTCGTCACCCCGACGTCCTTCACGAGCGCATACGGAACGAAGTTCGGAACGCTGACCTCGCCCCACCACATCATCTGTTCCGTCCGGTTCCCCAAGGCGACGATGTTCTTCAACAGGTGGAGGAGGTTGTCCGTGACCCGGATGTCCTTCCAGGCCTCGACGACCTCGCCCTTCCGAATGCGGAAGATCCCGTCGCGCGGGATCGTGCTGAGGTCCCCCGTGACGTACGACTGATAGCGGGTGTACCACGTGTTCGTCAGCCATAGACCGTCCTTCACCTCGGAGAAGAGCTCGTCGCGGCTCCAGTCTCCCGGCTTGCAGAAGATCGCGTGGGGGTCGGGGAACACGAGACCCGCGTTGCCCGTCGTCTTCGTCTTGAACCTCTTGGCCGAGGACGTGTTGTGGAGGTACGTCTTAAGGATCCCCTTCTGGACGAGGAGGTTCTTCCGCGTGGGCACGCCCTCCGCGTCGAAGCGCTTCCGGCCGATCGAGTCGGCGGACCCGTCCTCGTAGAGGGTGAGGGCCTCCGAGGCGACGCGCTTCCCGATTTTTTTCCCGAAGGGCGAGAGGCCGGCGAGGACCGCCCAGGCGCTGAGCCGCCCGCCGACCTGGTCGGTCACGGATCCGAAGATGAGAGGGTCCAACACGACGGTGAACCGCCCGGGCTTCCCGGACTTCGGGTTCTTCGCGAGAGCCGCGATTCGGCCGGCCTTGTGGCCCGCCTTGTCGGGGTCGAACTGGGAGAGCTTCGTGGCGCAGGCGATCCCGTGCCCGCTCGATTCCAGGGACACGAGGGCTCGAATGGACAGGTACAGGTTCGCCCGGTGGTCCTGGGCCTCCACGCCGTTCGAAGTGACGAGGTCATGTGCCTCCTCGTAGCGCCAGAACGATCCCGCGCATTCTTTCGCACCTTCCTCGAGCGCACCGTGGATCGCGGCGTCCACGTGGTCGCTCCCGTCGTCGAGGGCGAGGATCTTCGGATCGGGTCGGGTCCGAGCGTATCGGAAGGGACCGTGAGCGATCCCCGCGTACTCCGGGTTCTCCTTGGAGGTCTGGACGATCTTGACGAGCCGCTCGACGGCCTCTTCCGCCTTCGAGAGGTCCTTGATGTCACTCAACAGGACACGCTTGTTGTGGACCATGAAGAGCCACGCGGCCCTCTCCCGCCATCGATTGCTAATCACGGGCTCGTTTCTCGCGAACCGAATCTGGTACGAGCGGTTCGTGACGACGTCCGATATCGCGTCCTGGCACCCGAGCTTGATCGCCTGCTCGACAATCCGTGCGGCGAGGTCCCCCATCGACGTCACCTCAGGGACACGTTGCGGAGGCGCATCGAGGGACCCCCGAGGCTCGCGTCAAGGGCCTGGCCGGGGTCCGACTTGCCGCAGAAGCCTGCCTCGAACTCGAGGTCCTTCCCCACCGCGTCCACGGCGGACCAGAACGCGGGCGTCGTGAGCTCGATGATCGTGTTCCTCACGGGATGTTTGACCTCCCCGTCCTCGACGAGGTACGCCTCACGCCCGGCGTATTTCGCGTTGTA
>DATEUA010000015.1:0-33267 GCA_035283405.1 Thermoplasmata archaeon
GACGAACGCACGACTCCTCGAGGGACTCCTGAAGACCGACGCGTGAGCGGATGCCCGCTGACGCCACGAGGACCGGCTACCGCGAGGCAATCCGCCGCTTCCAGCGGAACGCGAAGCTGTACCTCATCTACTCCGCCTTGAGCAGCGTGAACTCGAGCATCTTCCTCGTCGCCTTCGCGTTCTATTTGGAGGAATTGTACAACCCGACGGGGAACCCCGCGGCGACCGTTGGGTTTCTCGGCGTGCCGATGCTCGTCCCCGCGTTCATCGGGGTCGCGTTCGGGGCGCAGGCGATCGCCCACGGCGCGAACTCCCTTCCGTCGGGCATCCTGGGAGACCGGTACGGACGGAAGCGGAGTTTCATCGCGGCTTCCCTCCTCGCGGTCTTCGCGGGCGTTGCGGTCCTCCTGACGACGGACCCGATGTTCCTCGTCGGCCTCGCGGTCGTCGTCGGGATCGGGGAATCGTTCCACGGCGTCGTCGGAGCGCCGTTCCTCATGGAGAACAGCCGCCCCGAGGAGAGGATCCATCTCTTCACCCTGAGCGGGGTCTTGAGCACCGTGTCCGCAGTCGTAGGGGCGTTCCTCGGCGGCATCCTGCCCGGCCTGTTCGCGTCGATCGCCGGAGGCCCGAACCCGGACCTCACGGCCCTGCGGTGGACCCTCTTCACGGCGCTGCCGTTCGGCCTCATCGAACTGATCCCGCTCGCGTTCATGCGGGAGTCCTTCACGCCCTTCGCCGCGCGCCTCCGGGACCTCCTCGCGATGAAGCATGTCGCCCACAAGGGCAACGTCGCACGGCTCTTCGGAATCAGCGCGGCGTATGCGGCGGGCCTCGGTCTGTACTTCCCCCTCCTGAACCTGCATTTCGAGCACGAGTTCGAGGTCCATGCGGACCAGTTCGGGCCCATCGTCGCGATCAATGAGATCGGGATCGCGCTCGCGATCCTCACGGTCCCGCTCCTCGTCGCCCGCCTGGGGAAAGTGCGGACCATCACCGTGACGCGCCTCGCCTCCGTCCCGTTCTTGCTCGGCCTGGCGCTCGCGGGGGACGTGTACCTCGCGACCCTCCTCTTCGTGCTGCGCGGAGCCCTCTCCAGCCTCGCCTTTCCCGTGACGGGCGCGTTCGCGATGGAGGTCGTCGACGCTCCGGAACGCGCGACGACCGCGGGATTCACGCACGCGGCGTTCGACGTGTTCTACGGCGGGACGGTGGTGATCGGCGGCGTCCTCCTGGCGGCAGGGGGCTTCTGGCTCACGTTCGTGTTCGCGGGAGTCCTTTACGTCTTGCACGCGCTCTTGTGGTACGGATTCTTCCGCGGCCATCCGGTCGATCTCGCCTCGCGCACGCCCGCGGTGGCCGGCGCATCGGAATGACGAGCGCGGGCGGGCTGTCGAGAAAGGATCATTGAAACGTACGATATTCTGATAGGAATGTTCCCGACAGGAGCGAAATAGGCCTCCTGCATGTTGATTCCTGGCGTGGCGTTCGCGGATCGCCTCACCGACTTCCCCGTGGTCCTCGAAATCGTACCGCCCCATCGACGCTCAGGCTCGAAAGCCGCGGAACGGTTCCTGGATCGCGTTCGATCCGCGGTCGACGACCTCCCGAGAATCGACGCAGTCAATTTCCCCGAGATTGTCGATGAGAATCGCGTCGGGAGTCCGTACTACCGGCATGTGGACCCACGCCGCATGGCGAGCGCACTGAACGACGGGAGTCGCATTGACACGATCGTGAACAAGGTCGTCGTGCACCTGGAGGACGCGGCCCACCTGCGCGCGTACCTGAGCGAGTCGATGACCGCGTACGGCCTGAGGAATTTCGTCCTCGCCGGCGGCTCGAGCGGCCGACACGTGTATCCCGGCCCGGATGTCCTCACAGCGAACGAAGTCCTGCGTGCCCTGTCTCGCAGCCGGCCGGACGTCGCATGCGGGAACATCCTCATCCCCGATCGTCCGGGAGAGGTAGACCGCATGATCCGCAAGACGCGAGCGGGCTGTCGGTTCTTTACCACGCAGGTCCTTTTCCGGGAAGAACCGACCACCTCCGTGCTCCGAGGCTACGGGGCGGCCTGCGCACTCGCGGGCGTGTCGCCCGCGACGGTGCTGCTGAGCTTCACACCCGTCACAGACCGTGCGGACCTCGAACTCCTCTCCTGGCTCGGGGCCACGATTCCGCACGACGTGGAGGCCTCGATCCTGTCGAAGGAAGACGGGGAGCGTTCCCTCGCACTTGCGCGTTCCGTGTGGTCCGACATCCGAGATGCCATAGAGGATGCGCCGAATCCCGTCCCGCTCGGTGTGAACGTCGAGGAGATCTCCACGCACAACTTCGACCTCGCGGTCCGCCTGGTCCGAGACGCCGCCGCGTGGCGAAACGCGTCCCACTGACATGCAATCGAGGCTCCTCCTTTCGGACGACCGGAACCCTTATAGTCGGCACCCTCCGTGCCGCGCGGGCCCATGCAGGGACGGAAGGTCCTCGTCACGGGGGGCGCGGGCTTCATCGGCTCTCACCTCGTCGAACGGTTGAGCGGCCGGAACACGGTCACGGTCCTCGACGACCTCTCGACCGGTTCGATCCGGAACCTGGAAGACTCCCCTGAGGAAGTCCACGTCCACAAAGGCTCCATCCTGCAACCGAAAGCCCTCGCGGGGGCGATGGAAGCCCAAGACATCGTGTACCATCTCGCGGCGAGGACGAGCCCCGCGGAGAGCGTGCAGCAGCCGGACGAATACTGGAAGACGAATGTCGAAGGCACCCTGAATGCGCTCAAGGCCGCCGTCGACGCGGGCGTCGCACGGTTCGTGTTCGTGTCCAGCGCAGCCGTCTACGGAAACGTCGAAGCGAATCCGAAAGTCGAGACGATGCGCCCCGCGCCTGCCTCGCCGTACGCGACGACGAAGATGGTCGGCGAGTTCGCCTGCCAGGAGGTCTCGCAGCTGAAAGGACTCGACACGGTCGTCCTGCGGATCTTCAACGCGTACGGACCGCGGCAGGATCCGACGTCCGCCTATGCAGGAGCGATCGCCCGGTTCTGCAACGCGATCGCCGGCGAGAAACCGATCGAGATCCATGGAGACGGGGAGCAGACACGGGACTTTCTGTACGCGGCCGACGTGGCGGAGGCCCTCGAACTCGCGGGGGAGAAGCCCGCCGAGGGCCAGACGTTCAACGTCGGCTCGGGATCCGCGATCAGCGTGAACGACGTCGCCCGCGCCCTGTCCGAGATCACCGTGACTCCGATTAAGGCGGTGCGGAAGGAGCCGCGCGCGGGGGATGTCCGGCATTCGCGGGCCGACGTCGAGCGGGCGATGGAGATCCTCGGGTTCGTCCCGCGCACCTCCCTGAGAGAGGGGCTCGAACGAACCCTCGCGTACTTCCGGACGATCCCTCACGCCGAGTAGGCGGAGGTCACCCAGCCTCGCGCAGCCACGCCTCGAACGCGTCGAACCGCATCTCCCGCCCGAGGAAATCGCGGACCATCTCGGCCGCCGGCTTCTCACTCCCACGGGCGAGGATCAGGTCGCGGTATCGTCGGGCCTCCGTAGGATCGAGCAGGGAATCGCGGGCTCGGAAGCGGCTGAACAGGTCCTTCGCGATCACGAGGGACCACATGTACGTGTAGTACACCGCAGAATAGCCGTTGAGGTGTCCGAAGCTGCACTGGAAGTGCGTCCCCTCGAAGTGAGGGACGAGCGGGAACCGGGCGTGGGCCTCTCGGAGGACGGCCGTGGTGTCGACCCCCGTCGGATCCCGGGTATAGTACAGCAGGGACAAGGTCGCGTAGAGGAGCTGCCGCTGCACCTCGTATGCGCGGCCGAAGGCCTCCGCGCGGCGCATCTGGCCGATGAGGTCCGGCGGGATGGGGTCCCCCGTCTCGTGATGGAACGCGAAGGTCCGGAGGACCTCAGGGTCTCGCACCCATTCTTCGAGGATCTGGGAGGGCGCTTCCACGAAATCCCACTCGAGTCCGTCGATCGAGTTCTTCTCCCATCGGACCGCGCCGGCGAGGAGGAAGTGGAGGAGGTGTCCGAACTCGTGGAAGAACGTGTCTACGTCGTCGAACTCCAGGAGGGCCGGGCCTTCGCCCGCGTTCGGTTCGGGGAGATTGCACATGAGGGCTGCCTGGGGGAGCCGACGCCCTGCCAGCCCGACCACGAGGGGGGATGCGGCGGCGTGGCTGAACTTGTCCTTCCTCGGATGCATGTCTAGGTAGAACCGCCCGATGCGGCGCCGGACCTCGTACAGGTCGTACACTTCGACGGAGGGATGCCAGACGGAGACGCCGGACACCTTCCGGAACCGGACGCCGAACAGCCGACGGGTGAGGGCGAAGATCCCGTCGCGGACGCGCGCGTATTCGAAGTACGGCCGTAGCGCCTTCGCGTCGAACGCGTAGGTTTCCGCGCGGACGAGTTCCGTGTAGTAGTTCAGGTCCCACCGCTCGAGGGCATTCGCGCGAGGGTCGTCACGCCGCTTGCGGGCGAGGATCTCCGCGTAGTCCGTTGCCGCGCGCGGTTCCGCCACCCGGGCGACGTGGTCGACGAATTCCTTCGCTGCCTGCGCGGATCCGATCATCTTGTCCAGGGTGATGTATACCGCGTAGTTCTCGTGGTCGAGCAGCCGCGCGAGTTCGTGCCTCCTTGCGAGCAGCGAGGCGAGGACCTCCAGGTTCGCAGGATGCCCGCGGTCCAGGAAGGCCCGCGTCATCTCCCTCCGGACCCCTTCGTCCCGGGCATAGCGCATCACAGGGAGCGAGTCGGGGTAGTTCGTCGTCAGGGTGATCTTCCCGTCGGGTCCGGGGCGGTGGGCGTCGATGAAGTCCGGGGGCAGCCCGTCGAGGGCCTGTGGTCCGTCGACCTGGATCGAGCGCACGTCCTCGTTGATGGTCCGGTCGAACGTCTGCCCGATCCTGATGATCTCCTCGCGAAGGGCCTTGATCCGGGCCCTCGTCTCCTCGTCCCGGTCCACCCCGGCGAGGCGGAAATCGCGCAGGATCTTCGAGACTGCGTGGCGCGTCGATTCGTCGTCGCGGGCGACGTCTAGGCCTGCGAACGCGTCGTACAGGCCGCGGTCCAGACTGAGCTCCGTGGCGAACCGCTCCGCTTCCTGGAACGCCCGGTCCGAGGCCTCCCGCATCGGCGCCTCCGGATGGACGTTGAACAGGAACTTCGTCTGGGAGAGGAGTTCCGCGAGGACCGCGGAAAGTTCGTTGAAGGGTTCGAGGGTGTTCTCGAGGGTCCTCGGCCCCGCTCCATCGAGGATGTGGGCGCGGAGGGACCGGCACGTCGAGAGGCCCCGACGGAACCGAGCGTCGAGTTCCTTCGGCGTGCGAGCGAAAAGGATCCTCGGCCGGGTCAGCCTCGTGCCCGCGGACGAATCGGACGTCAAGCGGCCACCGGCGCCGCGCAGCGTTCCGTGGGCTTTGAACCTTGAGGCCCACCGGGTCGAACCGCGCATGCGAAAAAGGAGGAAGGGGAGGACCTTCGCGGGCCCTCCGTAGGCGGTGTCTGCTAGAGATCGTCCACGTCCGGGCCCCTCGGGGCCTGCGGAGCCTGCGGCGGGGCCGGCGGCATCGGAGCGCCCGGCCTGTCGGGGGGCGCAGGCATCGACTGCGGCATCCCGGGCCTGCGGCTCCGGCCGAACAGGACGAGTAACAGCACGAGGATGATCACGAGCAGGATCAACATCAGGGTCGACATCGTCGCGGTCGCCTGCTCGGAGCGCACGGTCTCCAGGAGCCGCTCGACGTCATCGAGCTGCGTCAGGAGGGAATCGATGTCCCCTTGCGCGCCTTGAAGGGCGGCCTGGAGGGCGGCGATCTCGGCCTCCAGCGCGTCGAACCGCTCGTCCGCGGTCTGCCCGACCGTCGACGACACGGGGAGGGATTCGTGGCTCGACGAGCCTCGCAGGTCGAGGGCCGTGACCTTGTACCAGTACGTGCCGTCCGAGAGTCCCGAGTCCGTGTAGGTCGTCGTGCCGGAGCCGACCGTCGCGACGAGCGCGTACGTCGAGCCGTCCACGCTCCGCCACAGGCGGTACCCGGTCACGTCGGGCTCGGGCGAGCCGCTCCACGTGACGGTAAGGCTCGAGGTCCCGCGGGCGATGGTCGTGATGGACGGCGCGGAAGGCGGGAGGTCCCAGAACATCATGCCCGAATCGTAGTTGCCCAGGACCTCGTTCCAGTTCCGGAACGTGGCGTAGAAGGTCCCGTTCTCGTCCACGGCGAGGCGCGGGAAATCGGCGCCGATCCCGGGATGCGCGTAGGCTTCCGGCTCCCAGACGTCCCCGCCGTCCGTGCTCAAGGCGTATCCGACGCCCTGCGGGGCCGTCGGCGAATCCGCACCCCAGCCCACGAGCACGACGTCCTCGTGCACGGCGATGTCCGCAAAGGGGTACGTGATGAACGGAGTGCGGCCTTGGCTCACAGGCATCTCCATCGTCCAGCCGAAGCCGCCCGTGTCCGAGCGCCGGTAGTAGAAGGTCAAGGCACCGCTCGGGGTCAAGCGGGTATCGACCCATGCCACGTGGATCCGGTCCTGCGCGTCGACCTCGATCGCCGCGTACGCCCCGACCGATCCACCGTTCAGCGAGGCGGGGGGAGACCAGGCCGTTCCGTCCGCGGACCACGTAAAGTTCACCTTCCAATTCGAGCCCCAGACCGCCGTATACGCGATGTACAGGCCCCCCGTCGAGGCAGATGCGAAGTCATGCCACAGAAGATTGACCCCCAGGGTCTGGGAGGAGGCGGTCACGTTCGTCGCGCCCGAGAACGTGGCGCCCAGGTCCGTGCTCGCCGTGACCGTGAAGTTCTGATACCCGGCCGGTTGCCAGATCTGGTGCCAAGCGACCCAAACCGTGTCGTCCGGGGTCACCGTGATCGCGGGCGCCGTGTTCCAGGAGTTCGCAATCGGGTCGCTCACCTGGACGGGAGCGCCCCACGAATTTCCACTGTCCACGGACTTGCTCACGAAGACGTCGTAACCATTCGAGGCCCAGGCGACGTAGAGGTTCCCGTTGTGGTCGAGGGCTGCCGCGGGGAACGCGATGCTTCCGAAATAGGTGAAACGGAGCGCCACGTTCGGGAGCGTGGGGTTCACGTGACGCTGAAACACGAGGACCGGATTCCCGAGCGGGCCGCGGGTCGAGAACTTGCTGACCCAGACGTTCGAGGCCCCGGTGTTCGGGTTCCAGTCGTAATAGAAGAAATACACGGAACCGTCGCCGTCGGCCAACGGAGCCGAGTAGACCTGATGGTTCGCCCCCGTGGCGACCGTGTTGTACGCACTCCATGGCGTCGTGTCGTGCGTGGCCCCCGCCCGCGGCACGCCGGCCAACGCGGCGAACGCCACCGCGAGGGTCAGGGCCACGACAGCGGACGCGCTCAAGCGACGGAACGTGTGCATCCACTCATCCCTTCTGGCGCCCCCCATTTCGAGTGTGGCACGTAAAGGTTCCGCTGCGATGGTTTGCGGCACTCAGGGGTGCGGGAACTCGTCTTGCGAAGGGGCGTTGGAGATGGATCCGTGTTCGGCCGTGCGGTGCGAGACCGTCCGGATTTCCGTCCGTCGCGGAGGGCCCGTCGGCGGCATGGAACCCATCCGTCGGGCGTGGAGGTTTTTAACGCAGAGGCGCGTTGCGCGCTCCACGGCGTGAGGAAGGAATCGTGGAAGGCCCACCGGATCCGCGGCGACGCCTCGCTCCGCGCGTGTGGGCGGAAGTAAGGGCGCCGCGGCGCGTCGCCGGGCTTGTGTGGGGGGAAGTGAAGAGCCCCCTCTACCGGAATGCGATCTTCATCATGCTCTCCTCGATCATCGGGACGGGCTTCGGCTTCTTCTTCTGGATCATCGTGACGAGGGTCTACACGCCGGAGGACGCGGGCTACGCCCTCACCCTCGTCCAGACGCTCTCGTTCCTCGCGTCGATCGGAACCCTCGGGTTGGGAATCGGCCTGCTCCGGTTCCTCCCGGAGTCGGACAACCCGAAGGCCCTTGTGAACACCGCACTCTCCATCTCGGGAGCCTTCGGCGCCGTCCTCGCCCTCGTCTTTGCGCTCGGTGTGAGGCTGTGGTCCCCGCGTCTCTCGTTCATCCTGAGCGACTGGGTCTACATCCCGATCCTCGTCGTGACGGGCATGGTCTATGCCTTCGCCCCGATCGTGGACCAGACCGTGATTGCGCTGCGCCGCGCCGACCTCGCGACATGGCGCAACACGGTGTTCTCGATCCTCAAGCTCCCGCTTCCGTTCGTGTTCGTGATCTGGGTCACGGGACCCCTCGGAGGGCGGCTCGGTGTGTACATGTCCATTTCCCTCGCCTTCGGGGTGTCGGTCCTCGTCGCAGGGTTCCTGTTCCTGCCGAGGATCATTCCCGGATTCGCGCCGCGTCCTCGCTTCAGCCGGCGCCGGGTCCGGCCCATCTTTCGGTTCAGCATCGGCAATTGGGTCGCGACGACGATTGCGAGCGGTGCAATCCTGCTCCTCCCGATCCTCATCCTGAACACCCTCGCGGACGAGGCGCACGTGACGTACTTCTACACGGCGTACACGATCGCCGGCCTCCTCTACATCATTCCCGGGGCGACGATGACCTCCTTCCTCGCGGAGGCGTCGCAAGCGAACTCCCACCACCGGCGAGACGAGCGGAAGGCGATCCTCCTCACCCTCGTGCTCCTCGCCCCAGGCATCGCGGGGATCTGGCTCCTGTCCGGGGTCCTCCTCTCCCTTTTCGGCCGCCCGGAATACGTCGCGTTCGGCGTCGCGCCTCTTCGCATCCTGAGCCTGGCGTCGATCCCGGTCTTCTTGAACGGAATCTTCGGGACCCGCGTCCGAATCCGGAAGAGGACGAGACCTCTGATCGCCGCCGCAGCGATCGAGATCGCGGTGACCCTGGGTCTCGGATACGTCCTCCTGGCCCGGTCGGGCCTCGAGGGGCTCGCGATTGCATTCGTCGTCGGCCAAGCCGCCGCGACCCCTCTGCTATGGGCCACCGCGGGCGCGGCCCTGGAAACGGAGCCCGTGGAGCCCACCCCCGTGCCGCCCTAGGAGGCGAAGGCGGAACGTACACCCGACGGATGGAAGGGGCCGCGATCACCAGATGCGCGCGTCGCGATCGTTTCCTCTGGTAGGCCCTCCCTTGAGGGCGCTCACTCGTCCTTGAGCATCGCGTAGAGGGACGCCGCGGCGTAGGCCCCGAGGCCGATCCAGCTGTACGCCATGCCAAGGACAAGGGCGGTGTTCGCTTGGTGGAACGTCTGGAGGAACTCGTCGACCCCCGGTAGGAGCGCCCCCGAGATCCCGAGGAACATGACCCCGACGGCGGCCGGTCCCATCACGTACCGCGAGACGGCCTTCCGGCGATGGAGGAGTCGGACCCCCGATGCCGCAAGGGCGGACGTGGACGCGGAGGACGCCTCCTCGGACTCGGAGACCGGTGAGGGCTCTTCAGGTCCGGACACCTCGGAGGGCTCCCCCGATTCGACGACGGTCAGGACCCCGTCCCCCGCCTCCTCCACGGCCCGTCCCTCCAGCTCAGAGAGACTCCCGAGAAGGTCATCGATGTCGCGGTCCACGGCATCCTTCACCGGGCCGACCGGGGTCGCGTCTTCGGTGATCCTCTTCCTCTTACGGACCGAACCGACGGCGGGCGGCCCGGCTTCGAGCTCGGCGATGCGCCGGTCGAAGTGCGACACCCGGGCCACGGCCGCCGCCGAAATCCCGGAGACCAGAGCGGCCGCCGCGACGAGGTAGGTCGCGTAGACCCAGCGAGACAGGTCGGGTCCGTACCACGGGGACGGCTGGTTCCTGGCGTAGTTCCACGCGAGGAGGAAGATCGCGCCGAAGTAGAGGCCGAAGCCCGCGGCTAGCGTCCGAGGCTGAATGTGCCCCATCGAAGCCCGCCTCGCAACGCAGGAATCACCCGAATATAGTTCGTCTCCGCGTTCTCGGTCTTGATAATCGTCAACACGTTTATCCTTTGGGATGCGACTTGGTTCGTTGGGTTGGAGCCGGGTCGAGCGATCGGCCGGCTCGAGGGGGAGAGCGTGAGCGCGCAGGGACACCGATTCATCCACCTCGCGTTGAGGGAGGCCCTCCTCGTCGCCCTGCTCGCGGCCGCCGCGGGCCTGTTCATCAACCACGGCCTGCTGTACCTCACAGGGGATACGACCCCGCGGAGCACCCGCCCCGAAGCGTACGTCCTCTCGACCCTCGTCCTGTATCTGTTTGTCCGGGGCGTCGACCTCGTCCTCCGTCTCCGACCGCCCCGCGTCCAGGGGGATCTCGTCCTGTGTCCGGAGTGCGGGCAGGAACTCCCGGACGGGACGCCTCAGGGCATCGAGGCCCACTTCCGGAGGCCGCTCACGCCCCCGCCGACCGAGCGGGAGATCCTGGCGGCGATCGCCCTGCGCAAGGCCGTGGACGAGGCGCGCTACAACGCCCAGCGGCGCGGCGCCGGGCTGGACCCGCTCGCTGCCCTGCTCAAAGGGGATGTCGCTAACCCGGCGTCCGCGGTGCAGGTGGTCCGCGGGACCCGGGCGCCCGAGGAACCAAAAGGGCCGTCTCGCGCGGAACGTCCCAAGACAGGCTCTTAGGCGCTCAACCCGACGAGGACGAGCAGCTCCTCGAGCAGACGATACGTGAAGCCCCAGATGACGCGGCCCTCGCAGAGAAACGCGGGCACGGTCAGCTCCCCGAGGCTCGTCATGACGCGCGTCGTCGCGCGCGTCTCCGGCAGAGCGGCGAGGGGACACCAGAAGACTTCCTCCATCTCGGGCCCGGCTGTCGGATGGATTGGCGCGTTCGCGACTGCGACGTAGGGCACGACCAGCATCTCGAGCCGGTTGCCCGGGGCCCGCGGTGGCATGTGACCGAGGACCTCCGCCCGGCCTTGCAGATCCAGGCCGACCTCCTCCCGAGTCTCGCGGAGCGCCGTCTCAAGGATGGAACCGTCCGCCGCCCGGTGCAGGCCGCCCGGAAGTCCCACCTGTCCCGACCACGGATCCCCCTCGCGTCTTGCTCGAGTCGCGAGGAGCACCTCGAGGCTCCCGCGATTGTCACGCAAGAGGACCATCACGGAAGCCGCAGGCTTCGTACGAAGCTCCGCTTCCGCGAGCTCCGTCGGCAGGAGCACCCGTCGGAGGGCCTCCGCACTGCTTCGAAGAGCCACCATCCACGCAGCGCGCCTCCCGTATTAGGGTTCCGCGACCCCTCCGGGCAACGCCCTGCGCGTCAATCGCGCAGGACGCCGACTCAGTCGCCGACGGACTTCCGTGCGGGGCGGAGGGACCCCGCCATCGCGAAGAACGATGCGACGACGTACGCGGCGATGCCGGCCCAACTATAGGCGAACCCGACGATGAGCGCCGTGTTCATCTGATGATACGTCTGGAGGAAGGCGTCCGCCCCGGGAAGGAGCGCTCCGGACACTGCAAGAATCACGGAGGACGCGACCGCGGGGCCCGCGAGGAAATTCGTCAGGAAGTCTTGACGGACCTTCAGGCTCTCGCGGCGGCGTAGGAGTCGCTGCTCCGTTGCGGTCACGGAGGTGAGCGCGGGAGCCTCGAGGACGACCGACGTCGCGCCCCCGGAATCCAAGAACGCGCCGATTTCTGACTGCAGATGGACGAGCCCCAGGGTCGCGGCCTCGAGGTCCGCGTCGATAGGCACGTCCATGGATCCTCCCTCGACTCCGAGGGGTTCCGGCACGATCGAGTTCCGCAGGTCGCGCAGGTCGTCGCCGAGTTCCTTGGCGCGCCGATCGAACGTTGTCTGAACGAAGACCGCAAGGAAACCGATGCCCACGACGAACGCGGCGGAGCCGACGAGGTAGGCCGTGTAGACCCATCGGGAAGACACGGGGTCGAACCAGGGGTAGGAGAGACTCGACGCGTACGACCACGCCGCGAAGGCGATCGTCCCGAAGTACCCGCCGAAGAGGAGGGCGAAGGTCCTTGGTCGGACGATCCGCGCGACGTTGCGCATGATGCGTGCGGCCGACCGGCTCGGGTCGAATATAGTTGCCCGTCCGGTTCTCGCACCTGATAAGCGATGGGCATGCCGAGCGTGCGGGCCGAGACGACGCCGGCCGTGGAAATGCTTAAGGGCGAACGATTCGTCTGTCCGCAGGGGAGCCTTCGGTGCGAATCCACTTTCAGGAGAAGCCTTGGGATCTCTACCTCGCGATCGGCTACACGCTCTTCGTGTCGGGCATCCTCCTCATCACGCGGACGGGAAACTTCGCGGCCCTGTTGCTCGTCCTGTTCGTGCCTGGTTACGTCCTTGTCGCCGCCCTCTTCCCCGGCCCCAAGGAGATCGACTGGATCGAGCGAGTCGCCTTGAGTCTCGGCCTGAGCATCGCGATCGTGCCGCTCCTCGGCCTCGCGTTGAACTTTACCCCCCTCGGAATCCGGTTCGAACCGATCATCGCGTTCATCGCCGCGTTCGCTGGGTCCGTCGGGATCCTCGCGTACTGGCGTCGCCTGAGCCGCCCGACCGCGAGCCGTCTGTCCCTGAATGTTGTCCTTGGAATGCCCGAGTGGCAGGGGCAGAGCCTTGTGGACAAGGGCCTCACGGTCGCACTCGTCGCGTCGATCGTCGTCGCGGCGGGCACGGTCGTGTATGTCCTCGTCTCCCCGCGTCCGGGGGAGCGCTTCACCGACTTCTACCTCTTGAACGAAACCGGGGTCGCCGGGAACTATCCCACCCGACTGAACGTCTCGGAGCCCGGCACGGTCATCATGGGAGTGGAGAACCATGAGGGCACGCCTCTGAACTACACAATCCGGGTGGATCTCGTCGGCCTGCAACTCGTCTGGAACCAGAGCGCGGGTCGGAACGATACGGTCGAGACGAACCGGTCGGACCTGTCCTGGCTCAACCTCACGTTGGACCACGATCGGACCTGGACGCAGGCGTACTCGTTCGTCGTCCCGTACGTCGGCCTGTGGAAGGTCCAGTTCCTCCTGTTCCGCGACCTCGATCTCTCGCTCCCCTACCGAAGTCTGCAGCTCCGGGTGACGGTTGGGACCGGCGGAGGATCGATCCCGGAAGTCCTCACGGTGCCCGCTGCCGATCGTCCATGGGGGACGTAGACAGCCGACGTCGCTTCCGTCGGCGTCGGATGGCGACGCCGATTCCTCCGAGGACGAGGCCTCCGAGGCCTGCAGTTCCCAGGATCAAAGGCCAGTTGTAGAACGTGAGTAGCACGGACGCGGCCCCGCAGTTCCCCTGGGAGTCACAGGCGATCAGATCGACGCGGTACGTCTCGACGAATCCGGGCACCGGATACGTGTGGACGGGATCCGACTCCCGAGACGACGTGCGGTCGCCGAACGCCCAGAACCACGAGGCGATCGGAAGCCCCGAGTCCGAGACGCTCCGGTCGGTGAACGAAATCGTCGATCCACTCACGGCATGGTCGAACGCCGCGGTCACGTTCGCACGGATCGCGGCGGCGGTGACGGTGATCGCCTTCGCGACGAGGAACGCATCGCTGCCCGCATCCGACACGTTCAGGGTCACCACGTAGGAACCGGGGAGCGCGTACGTGTAGGCCGTCGGGGAACCGGTCCCTGTCCCGCCGTCCCCAAAGTCCCACGCGAACGCGTAGGGGGACGTGCCCCCGGCCGCAGAGGCCGCGAACGAAACGGCCTGGGAGGCGGACGGCCTCGCGGGGGCGAAGGTGAAATCCGCGGTGAGCGGCGTCGGTGGAATCGGCACGTCCGCCACGTCCACGGTTCGGGATGCCGCGGTCGATTGGCTTGCCGAATCCACAACGAACGCGTTGACGGAGAAGGTCCCCGCGATTGCGAAGACGTGGCTCGTGGACTGTCCACCCGCGCTCGACCCGTCTCCGAAGTCCCACGTGACCGTGTACGGGGGGGTCCCTCCCGCAACGGACGCCGCGAAGGACACCGTCTGACCGATCACCGGGCTGGACGGGGAGAGAGTGAAATCGGCGACGAGGGGGCTCGGTCCCGGAAGCCCGAATCGCGATCCCCGCCTGATGTGAAAGTCATGGACGCTCCAGTTGGCCCAAGAGAAAGAGAGGTTCCCACCCGCATCGGAGAAACGCCGAGCCTCCTCGAGACCGTCGAGGTCCAAGATGTACTCGGCCGCAGGGATGAGGTCAGACAGCCCGAAATAGAAGTTCGATGCCGGGGGCGCGTCGCCCGTGAACCGGAGCACGGTACCGCCCACCGCGCTCTGCCCGGGCGACCACGCGGTGAGAGTCATTTCAATGCGGGGGTAAGAGAGGGGGAACTTCTGGACACCCAGACGGACCGCATCGAACGTGACTCCCGTCGGGTCGACGTGGACGGTCGAGAAGACCTGGGCCGACGCGAACGTGATGTTCGCCCAGGACAGGGAGGGCTGAAAGACGACGCCCGGCTCGATCGTCACCGCGGCCGCAGGCGGGAGCAGCAGGAGGAGTCCGGTCGTCAGGAGGAGGGCCGCGAAGAGGGAACAGGCCGCGGGCTCCCGAGGCGGCATCATGCCGTCACACCCTGAGGGACCCACAGGGACTCCGATCGGGGCGCGATCATGCGCATCCGCCCCTTCCTCACGTCTCCCAGTTGTCGCCCACGATTCGGTTCGATCCCACGAGGGACATCGCCGCGGTCGTGTTGCCTCGAAGGTCGTTCTCTCGGACGAGGAGGAAGTCCGCCGACCCCTCCGCGAGGACTCCGTACGGCTGGGCGTACGCGCGGTTCTCGACGATCCGAACGTGGGTCGCGTCCCGCACATAGATCCCGGCGTGGGTCTGTTCGAGGCACACGTTCCCGGCGATTCGATGATTCGAGGAACCTGTCGCCGCGACGCCGTCCCTGTTCGCTCGCAGGATGTTGTCCGTGATCGCGCACTCGGAGGCGCCGCTGATCATCTGGATCCCCGGCACGCCGGAACAGTAGCCGACGACGTTTCCGGAGGCGACGCAGTGCGCGGAGTTCGTCCGGATGTCGATGCCCCCGGACGCGCACCGCTCGATGTGGTTTCCGAGCATCGACATGCCACGCGCCTCGTACACCTGGATCCCGGATCCGCAGTCCTCGATCCGGTTCCCGATCACGCTCTCCCGGTCCGTGAAGATCAGGAAGATGCCCGTGCGCGGCGAGAACGTGACGAGGTTTCCGGAAATGATGCCGCGGGCGGTCCCTTCCATGTAGATCCCGTCCCACACGTTCCGCTCGAAGTAGCAATTCTGAATCACGTAGATCGTCCGGTGCATGACGATTCCGATCTGGTTGTTGAAGAAGTGACAGCCTTCCACGCGGACCCCCTTGTGCGGGGGCGCCTCCGTCCCGGGGTTGTGGACGACGGTGAGCCCGCGACCCCGTTGGGACAGGTCCCCGAGCCAGTTCACGAAGCGGCATTCGCGGACGAGCACCTCGGATCCGCCCTGGATGATCACACCCCGGCACGTGTCCGTGTTTGCCCCGTCGAGCGCGAGACCCTCGACGACGATTCCTTGGTAGGCCCCGTCGATCTCGATCATGCCGCTCACGTTCGCCGTGAAATTGGACCCGTCCGTCCGAAGATAGGACGATCCGCCAGCGCCCGTCAGCCCGACGTTGCTCCGCGTGATTCGAAGAGGCGTCCCGATGTTGAACACCCCGCTGGGAACGAAGACGAGTCCCCCCGACGTCGGGAGGTCGTTCATCGAAGCCTGTATCGCGCTCCCGGGCCACGGGTCCGATCCCGTGCCCGCATGCTTCGAGGGCGCGAATTCCGTCGCGATCCGCACGCCCGCGATCCGCTTCGCGTCGATGTCCGTGTCGGAGATCGTCGTCCCGCCGATTCCGTCTCCCGGCGCCGCGCCGGCTCGAGTCGCGAGATGTCCCGCGAAGAAGCCCGCGAGGACGCCGCCTCCCATCATCGCTCCGAGGCGCAAGGCGTCACGACGGGACGAGTCCCCGAGGACCCGGTCCGTGAGCTGCTCCCGGGCAGGATCGTCAACGCGCCGGCCGCGGGGCACCTCGTCCACGAGCGCGGCCGCGTTCGTCCGACGCTCTCCATCCGTGCGGCCTAGCCTTCTGCGGAGAAAACGCATGGAGGCGCCACGGGCCCCGCTGCGTATAAATCAGTTTCCGAACGAATTGCACTTAGCGAACGGATAAAGCCGCCCTGACGACCCGGGACGGTCGCCCCGGGGGCATCCGCGCGGACCGCGGGCATGGGGAGATTCGAAACGTGGGCAACGGGTCCCTGTCCCGATCCACGCGCCGTTCGCCCTCGACTGAGTCCGGCGACCGTGGGAGACTTCCGTTTCGATGAAATCTGGGTGAAACGGAGAACGATTCGATGAAATCGGGCCCTGGATATCTGACGAGGGCTCGAGCGTTATCGTTTTCGATAGCGATGCAAAAACCGTTCCAAATCGCTTAAAGATTGCACATCCCTCGACTTGGGTTGCTCTCGGGTTCGCTAGTCCGTTTAGTCTAGCAGGGGGAGTCGGGCCATGTCGAAAGGGTTCACCACAGTCCGGACCGGTGCCGAACCGGGCGCCGGTCGTTGGACCGTGCGCTCGCTCACCCGCGCGAGGACACACGGCACGCGCTCTCGTGGAGGGACCGCCTGACATGGGCAAGACAATCGCCGCGATTCCCGCCTTCAACGAAGAGAAGACGATCGGAAGCCTGGTCCTCGCCACGAGGGCCTACGTCGACGAGGTTGCGGTGATCGACGACGGCTCCACGGACCGGACGGCATGGATCGCGGAGCGGGCCGGGGCCCACGTCGTCCGGCACGTGAGCAACCGGGGATACGGTGCGGCGATCCGTTCCTGCTTCGACTACGCTCGGTACAACGGTACGACGACCCTCGTGATCCTGGACGGGGACGGGCAGCACCGACCGGAGGAAATCCCGGCCGTCGTGGAACCGGTCCTCAAGGGCGAAGCGGACGTCTCGATCGGCTCCAGGTTCCTCGACGCTCATGCCGTCGGGAAGATCCCCCGATACCGAAGATTCGGAATCCGGATGTTGACGAGGCTCACGAACCTGGGGAGCCGGCGGAACCGTCACGTGAAGGACGGTCAGAGCGGATTCCGCGCGTACTCTCGGAAGGCCTTGGACCTCCTGGATCCTAGGGAGGCGGACATGGGGGCCAGTGCGGAGATCCTGTGGGACGCGGATCGGCGCGGCCTGAAGGTCGTCGAGGTCCCCATCAACGTCGAGTACGACGAGGACAGCAACTCCCAGGGTCCGGTCCGGCACGCCCTCGGCGTCGTCGGTTCGATGGTCCGCTACGTCGAGACGGAGCACCCGATCGCGGCGTTCGGCCTCCCAGGGATCGCCCTGATCGTCGCAGGCATCGCCCTGGGAATCGACACGGCAAACCGGTACTGGGCGAGCCCTACACAGGAGCTTGCGGAGGGCGATGCGTTGCTTACGGTCCTCCTGATCCTGATCGGGGTCTTGCTCTCCTTCACAGGGCTCATCCTTCACGCGGTGCTCAACGCAGGCCGGCGAAGGCGCTAGCCGCCCGGACGGGGAGGGACCGGATGCCGGGAGGGGGTTCAGCGGACGGAGGGGGCATGCGACCGGAAGACCCGAAGGCACTCCGGATCTCCCTGGTCATGCCCGTGAAGAACGAAGCCCGACGGATCGAGACGGCTCTCGCGGCGGTTCGCGACCAGACCCTCCGTCCGATCGAGGTCCTCGTCGTGGACGGGCACTCCCTCGACGGGACCGTGGACCTCGCCCGGGCCCACGGGGCGCGCGTGTTCTTCGAGGAGTTCGGGACGCGCGCGGGGGCCTGCGAGGTCGGCGTCCGGAACGCCGTCGGCGAGCTCGTTGCGTTCACGGACGCGGACTGCGTCCCCGCTCCGGACTGGCTCGAGACTCTGGCGTCGAACCTCCAGGACGGTGTCGTCGGCGTGGGCGGTCGTATCGTCAGCGAAGGGGACACGTTCTGGCAGCAGGCCGTCGACGCGGCACTCGACACAATCCTCGGCAGCGCGAACTCCGTCCAGGGCCGGATGTTCCGGGCGAAGCGGTTCGTCTCGAGCATCAGCGGCTCGAACTCCCTCTACCGACGCCGGGATGTCGTCGAGGTCGGAGGGTTCCGGACGGATCTCGTGACGACGGAGGACACGGAGCTCAACCGCCGCCTCCTTGCGCGCGGAAAGCTGTTGTACGTGCCCGAGGCCGTGATCCGCCACCGCCACGAGCGCGGTCTGCGGGATTTCGCCCGCCGAATCTTCCAGTACGGCTTCGGCCGGGGACAGAGCCTCCTCCCCGGGGCTCCCCTTGTGTTGCCTGTTGCGACCGTCGCCGTGGTCCTGCTCGCGGTCCTGCAGCCGTGGGCCGCGGCCGCCGTGGGGGCTGCGTACGCGGCTGTCGTCCTCGCGTCCGCCACCTCTGCGGCCGTGCGCAGGCGCCGCGCGAGCCTCCTCCTGAGCGTTCCGGTCATCTACCTGATCGAGCATGCGTCGTACGTGGCCGGGTTCTGGGTCGGGCTCGTCGGGTCCCGGCGATCACGATCTCGGAAGCCGTCCGTCGCGGAGGAGTCCTCCCCGTGAGGATCGCCCACGTCGGGGTCGAGATCGTCCCGTCGGAGGGACGCGCCTTCGTCGGGGGCCTCGTGAAAAACGTGGCGACGATCGCGGCCCACCAGGCGACCCACGGACACGACGTGGATATCGTCACGACAGATCTGCACGGACGCGCGCGGGAGGACGGAGCCTACGGCCGGCTCCGCAAGATCGCAACCCGAGGCCGGTACGGGTCCCTCCTCTTCGCGGGTTCGTTCCTCCGGGGCGCCGCTCACGAGCTCCGACGTTCGGATAACGGCGAGGCGATTGACGTCGTCCACCTGCATTCCGCCTATGCGGCGCTCGGGGTGCTCGCGGGGCGCCTCCGGACGGTCCGGGCCCCGAAGGTCTTCAGCCTCTATTCACCGAACTTCCGGGCCGTTCCGGGCCACGATTGCAGCGGTCGCAACGCGGCACGCCGCGTCGCGCGCCGGGCCCTCGCGGGCTTCGACGCGGTCGTCGTGCCGAGCGACTCGCTTCGGTCTCGCGCGATCGCCGTCGGGGTGGAGCCCGACGCATTGGTCCAGGTCCCGCCGGCCCTCGATCCGTCGATGCTCGGAGAACTTCCTTCGAAGGCGGCCGCGCGCACCTCGCTGGGGCTTCCCTCCGATTCGCCCGTGGTCGCGTTCCTGGGGAACTACTCCCCCTGGAAGGGGATCGAGGACCTCCTCCACGCGATGGGGCTCCTGCACCGTCGGATTCCGGACGCGATCCTCCTGACCGCGTGGGGTGAGCCGTACGCATGGACGGGGAATCGGCGCGAGTCGGTGATGGCCCTCGTTCGCGAGCTGGGCCTCGGGACGTCGATCCGGCAGGTCGGCATCGTGGACGACGTGCGGACCGTGCTCCGGGCCGCGGATGTCCTCGTCTCTCCGTTCCATTGCACA
The DNA here is from genome assembly GCA_035283405.1 of Thermoplasmata archaeon. Taxonomy (GTDB): domain Archaea; phylum Thermoplasmatota; class Thermoplasmata; order RBG-16-68-12; family RBG-16-68-12; genus RBG-16-68-12. The sequence goes on from DATEUA010000015.1 coordinate 19,427, forward strand.
TGCAAGGTCCTCGACTACCCGTTGTCCATCCTGGAAGCGATGGCGTGCGAGCGGCCTGTGATCGGGACGCGGGTGGGTGGGGTGCCCGAACTGCTCGCGGACGGTCCGCGCGGATCCCTCGTGGACCCTCGGGACCCGGAAGGCCTGGCGGACGCTCTCGAGGCGACCCTCGCGGATCCGGAGGCGGCGGAATCCGTCGGCATGCGTGCGGCGCACTGGGCGCGAGACCGGTTCCGGCCCGAGGCGGTCGCCCGCGACTTGGACCGACTGTACGCGCGGCTCGGGGCCGCACCGACTTGAGATCCATGCACCTCATCGCGCTCGTGGGCGCCGACGGAATGGGGAAGAGCACGCAGGCCCGCGTCCTTGCGGACCGACTCGAGTCCGGAGGATTCCGAGCGACGTGCGTCCGGCCCGTGTTCCTGTTGTTCGACCCTTGGAAGCTGCGGCCGCACTCCGACCCGGTCCAGGCGTTGAGTCCCCGCGAACGGAGGCTCCGCGGACGATGGGCGCCCTTCGCGTCCCTGGCCGGGTACGGGTACGCCGTCCTGACGTACGCGTACATCCGCGCGTTCCTCCGGCACAACGAGTTCGTCGTGTGCGATCGGTACTTCTACCAGTACTTCTACGACCTCGTCGGTCGGGGCGCGCGTGGACTGGCCCGGGCGTTCCCTAGACCCGACGTGACGTTCTGGCTCGATGGCGGGTTGGACGTCCTCCTCGCCCGCGTGGACCGCCCGCCGAAGGACGAGGCGGAGGCCCGCTACTTCAAGGACATCCTCGAGTACTACCGTGGCATCGCAGGGGACCTCGGGTTCGTGCGCATCGATGCGGCGGAGGATGCGGGGACGGTCGGAGACCGGATCTGGGACGCCCTGATGAGGGAGGGAGGCCCACGGACGACCTGAAGGCGACCGCCGTCCGGTTCGTCGTCGCGACCCTCGAACCCGGGCCCGCGCCGTCGGAGATGCCTGCGGATCGAGACCCGTTCCTCCAGGAGTGTCTCGCAGTGGCCCGGGCGAACGGGCTCGCATACGCGTTCTTGCGGAGCCTGGAGGGGGCGGGCACCGATGTGCCTCCCGCCGTGGCGGCCGCATGGGCACGAGAACGCGCCGCTCGTGACACGTACGAGCGAACCCTTGATCTCGTCCAAGAGTGCGCCCGAGCGGGCGGGTTCGACTTTGCCGTGATCAAGAACATCTGGACGATCCCCCACGTGCCCAGGGACGTGGACCTGTTCGTGCGAGAGGCCCAGATCCCGGAATTCCTGCGAGCGCTCGAGGACCGGGGGTTCGAGATCCTGTACGACGATCCCGCGGAGATCAGCGCGGCGAAGGCCGGTCATCTGCGCGTGGACCTGTATCCGCGGATCCACTACCTGGGACGCGACTTCCTCGACGAGCGCATGCTGGCGGACGCGCGCACGACGGAACCCCTCGACGGACGCGTCCTGCCGACGATCCGCGCGGACGTGGCCTTCGCCCTCAACTCGATCCACAGCATCTTCGGGCACGGGGCCTTGACCCTCCTGGATCTCCTCGACCTTCGGGCCCTGGCGCGTCGGCTCGGAGGCACGGCGCCGGCCCGGGCCCACGCGGAGGCTCTCGGCTGGGCCCGAGCGTTCGACTTGTGGACGGACCGGCTCGAGCGGCTCGGGGGGCGGCTGGTCGGGCCCGAATCCCCGCCGCGGTTCCCCGTGCGACACGACCGCGCGTTCGTGGGACGCATCGTGTCCGCTCTCGACGGCGAGCCGCTCCGCTGGAGGACGCGCGCGGCCCTCCGGCTGTCGCTCCTCTGGGACGACCTCCTCTTCGCCTCCGAAGGATCGGGACTCCAGGAGGGACTGCGGCGCTCCGCCGTCGCTTCGAGCGTGGCGAACGCCACCGGCCACCGGATCCGGACCCTACGGGGGGATCGGAAGCGCTTGGGAGGGGGATCCCGGTGAAGGTCCTCCTCGTGACCTCGATGTTCCCTCCGTACTTCGGGGGCGGCATCAGCTCCCATGTCGTGTCCCTCGCCACCCGACTCCGTGCGAGCGGACACGAGCCGTGGGTCCTCACGAGCCGCCGAGGGAAGCCCGTCGCCGCGGACGAGGTCGCACAGGCGCCTCCCGGGGTCCGCGTGGTCTACGCCCGCGATTTCCTCTCGATGGCGACACGGATCGGCCGATTCGTTCGGAGCGAGGGGTTCGACGTCGTACACATGCACGCCTTCAACGCGATGGGTCTCGCGCCCCTGTGCCACGGGGGCCGGGCCGCGATCGTCTTCACGCTGCACTCGGACAGCGCGAACTACCTTGCCTCGGTTCGGGGCTGGACTCGCGGGCATCCCCTCTATCGGCTGTTCCTTCGGTACGAGCGATCCATCGTGCGCTTCGCGGACGCGACGATCGCCGTGTCGAATCGGATGGAGGAGTACGGTCGGAGGATCGGAATCCGTCGGATCGTTCGGATCCCGAACGCCGTCGACCCGGACTACTGGACGCCTTCCGTCGGACCGCGGGACGGAAGACCGCCGACGATCCTCGTCCCTCGGATGCACGTCCCGAAGAACGGGATCGAGTATGCGATCGAGGCGATGGGCGCCATCGCGGGCCGAGCGCGGGGTGCCAGGATGCTCGTCACGGGGGACGGGCCCCTCCGCCCGCGCCTCGAGGCGGCCGCCCGTCGGGTCGGGGCAGACATCACGTTCCCCGGACACGTGAGCCAGGCGGAACTCCGGTCCCTCTATCGGGACGTCGACCTCGTCCTGATCCCTTCCGTCACGACCTCCGGGACCCAGGAGAACACAAGCATCGCGGCCCTCGAGGCGATGGCGTGTGGCCGCCCCGTCGTCGCGACGGACATCGGCGGACTCCCGGAAGTCATCCGGTCCGGAGTGGACGGCATCCTGGTCGCTGAGAAGGACCCGAACGCGATCGCGGAGGCGGCGCTCGCCGTGCTGACGGACGGGCAGCTCGCGCAGCGGCTCGGGGAGGAGGCGCGGCGCCAGGTCGTCCGGGAGTTCTCCACAAGCGCGTGGGCGGAGCGCGTCGTCGACGTGTACCGAGCCGCAATACGGGACCGCGGATCCGTGGGGTCGGCCGCGTGACCCCGCGCCGGACACGCTGGCTCGCGCTGCTCGTCCTCTGCGCCACGGCCCTCGTGACCGCGTATTTCGTCCGACGGGGCTCGTTCTCGATCGTGCCGCTCGTTGGCTCGGCGGCCATCGGGTCCGCGCTCTTCCTCCTCCTGAGTCGCACGCGGACCCGGGCGGACGCGGTGCCCATGAGGCCCGAGACCGCGTCGCGGATCCGGCGCCTCCTGGCGACCCTCTTCTTCCTCACGACCGCGGGAAGCATCGGCGTCCTCGCCCCGGTCCTCAACGAGAAACCCATTGCGTACTACGTCCTGGCCGCCGCGAGCGCGGCCGCCCTCGGATCCTTCGTCCTCCTTGCGTCGACCCGGCGCGAGACGAGTGCCGCGATCGGGATGGTCGTGGTCCTCGCCATGAACCTCCTCGGGTCGAACCTCCTCGCGTTTCCCGTGGGGATCGGGGGGGCGGACTCCTCCACCCACATCTACTTCCTCGTCGCCCCGATCGTGAGCGGCGGCGCAATCCCGCCACTCGGGGACGGATGCGGCTTCATCTACGCGACCTTCCCGCTCCACCACCTCCTCGTCGCATCGGGCGCGCTGGCTCTCGGAGTCGAGCCGACGACGGCGTACTACGCGATCGCCGTTGCGGTCATGCTCCTGCCGGTCCTGGTCGCCTTCCTCGTCGCGCGCCGCCTGTTCGGCGTGCGGACGGGGCTCCTCGCGGCCACCCTGCTCGCGAGCGCGAGCTACTTCGTCGGATGGGCCTCCCACGCGGCACCCGTCACGTACTCCCTTCCACTCATCGGAGCCTCCGTCCTGGTCCTCCTGAAGCTCGTGGACCTCCCCCGCGCACGCCTCCTCGTGGCGGCGCTGCCGATCGGCCTCGCCCTCATCCTGACCCACCCGTATTCGTCCCTGATCTTCGGGTTCATCCTGGCGGGAATCGTCGTGGCCCACCGGGTCGCAGAGCGGAACTATCAGGTCTCCACGTGGGGCCCGAGCGTCGTCGGGGTCGTCTTCGCCTTCACCCTCCTCATCGATTGGACGAACTATTCGTGCCTCGTGACCAAGAGCCTCGGCCTCGCGACGGGGTGGTTCAGCGCCTTCGGCGGGGACGATCTTTTGTCGAGTACGAACGTGAACGACGAGCTCCCCCTCTCCGTGATCCTCGCGAACACGGTCGGCGACTCCTTCCTGTTCGCCCTGGCCGCCGTCGGATTCCTCGCGCTCCTGTCCCGCCGCCTCGTCGCGCGGCACATGCTCGTCGTGGGACCCGTCGTGGCGCTCCTCGCCCTTGCCGCGATCGGGCTGCTCACGAAGCTCGAGTACATCCTCCCGAACCGGATCTACGTGTTCCTACAGTTCGTCGGCTTGGCGCCGCTCGCGGCGTTCGGAATCCACTACGGGGTGAGGAGGGACTGGGGCGCTGTGGGCGGAGGCCGCAAAGCCGCGAGCGTCCTCGTCACGGGACTCCTCATCGGCGGAATCGTGTTCGCGTCCTCGACGAGCATCATCGCCGGGTTCGAGACGAGCCCCTTTGTCGGGGACCGGCCCTACGTGAAGCTCTACGCCACCCGGTCCGAGGGACATGCGGCGGACTGGATGTGCACGTACGCGAGGGCCGCCCCGCGCGTGACCACGTCCCCAAGCCTGCACGGCCTCGCGCGCCAGCAGATCATCGGGTGCTACCCGGCCCTCCTAGAGGGGGATCTCACGAAGCTCGATGCGACGGGTGACGGAATGATTAACACGACCCGGCTCACCCCAGGCACCTTCATCGTGTTCTCGTACTTCGACCTGGACCCGGGATTCCTCGCCGGGACGACGGGGGTCGGGCAGACCGGGAGCGGGATCTATGGGCGTCTCGTCCCGTCCGCGCCCGCGGAACTCGACCGATACGACAAGCTCTTCGACGGAGGCCCGGTCCAGGTGTTCCGGGTGGGCTCCTGAGATGTGCGCGGACACGCTGCGGGTGGCGCTCGTCGTTCCGAATGTCGCGGCCTACACGGGCGGGATGGAGCGGATGATGAAGCTCGTGGAGCATTCCGCATCGGCCGGGATCGCGTTCACCGCGTTCCTCCCGGACGGACGGGCTCCGAACCCCGCCGTCGGAGCGGGCCTTGCAGACCTGGAACGGTCAGGGCGCGTCGGGCTCGAACCCCTCGGGCCCGGGAGGATCGATGCACGGTCCTACGACGCGGTGGGCATCCCTACGGAGTACTGGTGGGGTCCTTGGAAGCGGGCGCGGAAGGCGGGCCTACGGGGGCCCACCCGGATCGATTGTCAGCTCCTCCCGTACATCGGGAGTCTCGACCTGCTCAAGACCGCACGGATCGCGAATCCGGGTCTGTCGGACCTGGTCCGGCTTCCCTTCCTCCAGGCGAGCCGATTCTCGGACGGCCTCGCGGCCTCGGCGGTCCAGACCGCGGCCTGCATCGCAACGGTCCGCGGCCTCCGAAGGTTCCGCGAGAACAACGTCCTCGCAATCTCGCCCGTCGTCGCGAAGGGGCTCGCGGCAATCGGGTATCGGGGCCCGGTGGCCGTCCCGGGATGCCCGAACGGGATCGACCGGGAGCCCGTGGAGGCGAGCCTGCGACCCGACGTCGGACTGGAGTTCGACGCCGCCTTCGCGGCGCGAGGCCATCCCCAGAAGGGTTTTCTCGACCTTCCGATCATCGTGGCCCGCCTGAAGGAACGAGCGGGCCGCCTCCGGGTGGCCGTGTGCGGGGGGGCGGATGATCCTCGGTACGAGGTGCGCTTTGGACGCCTGGCATCGGAACTCGGGGTCCGAGAGAATCTCGTCCGTCTCGGCCACGTGCCGCGCGACGAGTTGTATCTCGTCCTTCGGCGGTCCCGGATGCTCCTTTACCCGAGCTACGTGGACTCCTTCTCCCTGACCGTCCTGGAGAGCCTGGCCCTCGGCGTTCCGGTCGTCGCGTACGACACGGACGCGATGGCGACGATCTGGGCGCGGCGGCCCGGGGTCTTCCGGTCGCCCGTCGGGAATCCGGATGCCCTCGCGGCGCTCGCCGCGGACCTCCTGGCGGACGGACGTCTTGACGAGGCGCGTCACGCCGCAATCCGCGCCTCCCCGGGACTCCTGGCCGAATACACATGGGCGCGGGCCGCCGCGGACGAACGAAAGTTCTATGAGGCGGGCGGATAACCGGATACGGAGGCCCGTCCGGACCGGGGCGCGGAGGGAGGCCGTTGGGCAACATAGCGGAGTGGTCGCACTACAACATCCACGATCTCGTTCGGATCCGAACGAACCTCCAGCCGATCGCCGTGCCCTCCTTCTTTCGTGTGGCGGCCACGGATCCAAACTTCGAGCTCGCCCTCGTGGACCGGATCGACGTGTCCGATGAGGACGGTCGGCGGGTCGTCGGGCACACGGCCATCGACCTCGGGGACGGGGAGCTCCTCTTCGATGCGGAGGTCCCGATCATGGTCCTCCTCGGGCTGAAGTCCCGGTGGCGGTTCCGGGTCCGGGGCCTCGGGGCGGAGGTCACACGAATCGAGACGAGCACGCCCTTCGCGAGGTTTCAGCCGGTGCGGTTCAAAGTCACGCAGCTCCTCTCGCGGCTCGCGCTCCTCGTCCTTGCGACGAAGCTCATCCCGAAACAACGGGCGATGTGCCACGCGACGTGCGTCGCGACGGACGGACGGGCGCAGCTCCTGTTCGGATACAGCGGGACGGGGAAATCGACCCTCGCGGGGATCCTGCTCGATCGCGGATTCGAGTTCCTATCCGACGACTTCGCGATCGTGGGCGGGGACGGGACCGCGTACTGCTATCCGGACTGGCATCGCCCGAGGCCGTTGCGTCCGTCGTCGCTGTCCCGCTACGTGTATCGACCCAAACCCTACGTCCGGGAGGACCTCCGCATCCGGACCCACGCCCGCGTCGACCGAGTCTACATCCTGGAGCGGGGTCCGGACCGGATCGTGGACCTGGATCCCGACGAAGCGATCCGCCGCATCATGCTCCTGAACATGGAGGAGATCTCGAAGCTGTGGAACAGTCCGATCACGATGATGTTAAACCACTACGCGTACTTCTATCCGGAACTCGACTTCGCCAGGCTCATGGACGTGTACCGCGAGACGGTCGTATCCTTCCTGAGTCGCGCGGAGCGTTTCGTCGGAGTCCAATCGAGTTCCCCCCGCTTCGAAGAGCTGCAGCGTCATCTCGTGAAGGCGTGAGGATCGATGGCTCCTCTCTTCCCGCACCGATCGAGGGCCGTCGGACGCCGTCTTCTCCGCGCCTGGGCCCTCCAGGGCGTCACGTGGTACGGTCTCATGGAGATCGCGATGCGCGGCATCCTCGAGGGCTCGTTGGTCATCGCACTCGCGATTGCGGGATTCCCGCTCCTCTCGATCCTCGTCGCCTGGCTCCTTTTCCACACCGCGGCGTGGTTCGTCCTGTATGGCGGGTTCCACCTCACATGGAAGCTCCTCGGACTCGCCGCGGGAACCGCCCGCATCGAGGCGCACGTCGACCGACTGCGAACAAGGACTCCTCGGGCGCGTTCGTGGCAGACGGTAATTCTGCGTGGCGGCGTCGCCCGCGGAGACCTCGACGATCGCTCGGACATCGACCTGCTCCTTGTGCCGAAGGCTGCGATGCTGCGAAAGGTCGCGGGGATCCTCCACCTCTGGACGATCCGCGTCGAGTCGATCCTGCGGAGGGTCCCCGTGGAGGCGCGCTGGATCGACTCTCCGAAGTACGTGCCGTACCATCTCCAGGGCGAGCCGATCGTCGTGCTCGCGGAGACGGCTCGACCGGTGCCCCTCGGGCGACTAGGGGATCGCGGTCTTCTCGTCACCTTCTCCGGAATCGACGGATCCGGCAAGACGACGGTCGCGAAACAAGTCGTCGTGAACCTTCGGGCCGAGGGAGTGGACATCACCCGATTCTGGGCCCATCGACAGGCATGGCTCCGGCCGTCCGTCGGGCCCGACCTCGGCCTCGCCGTCCTCTTCGAATCGTACTGGAAGCGGCTCGGTCGGGGTATGGAGGATCTGAGGCAACATGGCCGTGTCCGATCCATCTACGATGCGTTGACGGTCCTCGACTACGTGTACGTCCGACTCCGACTCGTACGCATGCTTCGGCCCCACACCGTCGTCCTCTGTGACCGCTACGTCGCGGACGTGATCACGTACCTGAAGGCCTGGGGCCCGCTCCGCCCGAGTCTCGAGGGGATCCTCGTCGGCCTCTCGCGGGAGCCGGACCTTGCGATCCTCTTCGAGCTCACGCCTCGGTTGGCGCTGGAGAGGAAGGCGGAGAACCCCGAGCAGCAGCTCGCGGCATTCGCGAGGGAGTTCGAAGCCCTGACGCCGAAACTAGGCCTCGTGTCGGTGGACGCAGGAAACCCGGTGGACCAGGTCGTCGCGGAAGTGTTGCGCCTTCTGGCGGTCCGACTCGGCCTTGCATCGGGCTCTCAACCGAAGGTCCAACCGCTCGGGGCCGACCCATCGTTGGTTCCCTCGGATCGGTCCAGGGACGGTGCATAGCCGGAACGCCGCTGAGCCGCCGTCGTCGTCTATCCCGCGGCGGGGTTCGATCGAGGGCCTCTGCGGTACCGGAGCGAAACGTACAACCCGAGTTTCGTCGCCTGGCCCGCTACCACACCGCCCGCGACGCCCAACACGCCCAACTCGGGCAACGTCAGGAACGCGAATCCCACCGTGACGGCGAGGGAAAGGGCCGTCACGAAGAAGATCGGCCGGGCGCGCTTCTGGACCTGGAGGTCGGACGCGAAGATCCCCGTCACCAGGAGGATCGGGCTCGCGAGAGCCAACAGGACGAGGGCCCCATACCCGGCTCCCGCGTAGTCCTGACCCAGCAGGCTGAGGAGCCAAGGGCCCACGAGGATGCAGCCCGCGATGCCCAGAGCCAGGAGCGGCGCCGAGTAGCGCACGGTCCGGCGGCGCTCCGCGGGCATGTTCGTCTCGACGTAGGATCCTTCGACAAGGAGAGACGTCGCGAAGGAGTGCGGGACGGCGTAAAGGAGCGTCACGATCGAGTACGGGACGAAGAAGTGAGCGGCCGCCTCCTCGCCCGCGGGGCCCGGAATCCGATTGAGGATCAGGAGCGGGAGGAAGGAGAAGGAGGCGCCCGCCAGGATCCCCGTGCCATAGTTCCAAAGGCTGAACGCGAAGATCCTCCGACTCCGCATGCCGCGGAGGGTGGCCCTCGGACGATACCCGGGGAAGAACCGTGGGAGGAGGGCCGCCGCACTCAGGATCGAGATGACGAGCGAAAGGGTCCAGGCGGCGGAGATGCCCGCGATGCCCCAAGGGACGAAGAGGACGGCGAGGGGCAGGCGCAGGCCGTAGAAGAGCGTGGTCCGAACGAGGCCGTACTCCGCGCGTCGCGCAGCCGTGAATGCGTTGTCGACGACCCCGTCGACCGTGAAGAACAGGACGGACACCAGGAGGGCCGCGATGAGCCCTGCGTCCGCCCGAACGAACGACAGGGACGACGCCCAGAGGTCCAGTCCCGCGAGGAACACGGCACCGATCGCGAACGCCATGATCGCGGAGACGGTGAAGGCGCCGTTGATCAGGCCGACCTTGTCCTCGTCCGCCGGAAGGAACCGGAGCACGCCTTGAGGGAGGCCCACCGCCGCGATCCGAGCGAGGAACAGGATCATGCTGAACAGGGCCGCGGCGATCCCCACGTCCGACGGGAAGTACAACCGCGCAACGACGAGCCAGAACAGGAATCCAAGGCCGGCGTTCACGCCCGTGCGGAGGAGCAGGAAGAACGACGTGCGGAAGAGGGAGGTCCGCATCGCCCCGCGGAACTGCGCGACCGCGTTCCCGCGGCGGACTCCCTCCGACGGAGACGCCCCGTCCGAACGAAGTACGTCGTCCATGCGATCCCTCCTCCTTCACGACACGACGGGCCGCCGGACGGCCTCCAGGAACGCGGTGACCGTGCGGCCCTCTTTCAGGAGTTGATCGCTCCGCACGTAGTCGTCGAGAGACACCCGCTCGACCGCCCTCGAGAGGCCCTGCGACCAGGAGAAGTCGAGACGGCGATTCACGATCCACCGCAGCTCGTACCCGTACGACTGGAGGACCCGCAGGAGACCCACGATCGCCTCGGGGCCCGCCTTCTGCGGATGGAGCTCCATCACCAGTTTCGGCCGGTGGGCCGCGATCGTCCGGAGCATGCCCCGGGCCACGGCGGTCTCGTATCCCTCCAGGTCCATTCGCACGAAGTCGACCTGTCGCAGTCCGAGCCGCTCGACGAGCCCGTCCAGGGTGGATACCTCCACCGGCACAGAGCCGGTCTGGCTGCGATCCGTTGGGGTCATGGAGTGCCAGTTTGATCGGCTCGAGAGGTACAGGTGCCCGGAGCCGTCGTAGTCGCCGATCGCGCCGACGACGACCTGGACCTGGCTCAACCCGTTCGACGCGATGTTCTTCCGGAGGAGATCCACGTTCTTGGGCGCAGGTTCGATCGCGACGATCGTGCCCCCGTCTCCGATGAGTCGCTTCTCATGGAGGACGTAGTACCCGAGGTTCGCACCGACGTCGACGACCGTCTCCCCCTCCCGAAGGAATTCTCCGAAGAGACGGGTCGCCGCGGGCTCGTGGGTCCGATACACGAGGAGTTCCCTCGATATCCCGAGATCCGAGGGGTTCACGATGAGCCGGCCCGCCGCGAGCGCGACCACGGGGCCGCCCGGATGGCCAGACGCCCTCCGGACCCGCCACAGGAACGCCTCCCGCGCCTTGCGAAGCCAATCGCGTACGACGGACCCCGCGCCCCCGCGCGTCGCGGATTCGAGGAAGTAGTTCAGCTCGGCTCGGACGAGGTAGCGGAGCGTGAGCCGTCCATGCGGGTCGACCGGGGCGGCTGCCCCGAAGGACGTGTGGTCCGCGACGGAGGCCACCTAAGATCCCCTCCCGTGGCCCCGATCGCGTCGCGGCCCCTGGTTCCCGCGACCGAGAACACGAACCGACCCCTCCTCCACGGAACTCATAGGCAGGCCGCTCCCCCGGCCGCGTGACAGAAAGCATTCTTGGAAATCTACTTAATCGTTTGGCTCACTAGCTGTAGGGGGTCAGGGGGAGACGCGCTTGTCACGATCCGTCCGGGGGGTTGCGAGCCTCGCCCTCCCCGCGCGCACACGCCGAGTGCGGAACCGCCGCGGGCTCCGCGGGGATCCCCGCCTACCGCGTCGGCGGAGGGAACCTGCATGAGCCCCGACCGGCTGCACATGGCACTCCTGTTCCCTCGGATCAGCGTCCCCAGCGGAGGCGTCGAGGTGACCCTGAAGATCATCGAGCATGCGGACGCGGCGAACCTCCAGTACACGGCGTTCCTGTCGAAGGACAACATCCTGAGCCCCGAAGTCACCCGACGGCTCGAGGACCTCGCGGCGGCCGGACGGCTCGACCTGCGGTCCCTTGCGAACGGACACCGCGTGCCCCCGGACGCGTCGTACGATGGCATGGTCGTCACGAGCGAGTTCTGGATGCCTGCCTTGAACAAAGCGACCCGCGCAGGGCTGCGCGCGCCCTTGTTCGTCAAGGTGCATCAACTCCCGTACCTGGGCACCCTCGACGTGCTCAAGGCCGTCGGCGTGGAGGACCCCACGCCCGTGGACCTCGCTCGCATCCCCTTCGTCGCAGCGCGGCTCCTGCGCTCCCCGATCTCGTTCGCCTCGTTCCAGGTCGGCGCGTGCGCCCTCAACGTGCGGGCCCTCGCCCGCCGGCGGGACGCGAAGGTGATGGCCGTCACATCGGTCACATCCCGGAATCTCCGGGCGTTCGGGTATCGGCGACGTCTGTACGTTCCGCCCGTGCATGTCGGCATGGAGGCCGACCGGTTCCGCGGCGGGGCGAGCGGGGACATCGAGTACGACGGCGTGTACGTCGGCCGGTTCCATCCGCACAAGGGCTTCCTTGATCTACCCGCGATCGCGGCCCACATGAAGCGACGCCTCCGGCGCGACGTGCGCATCGCCGTCTGCGGGAGCCCTCAGGTTCCCCGCCACGTGGAGATGTTCGATCGCCTCGTCCGGTCGCACGGCGTCGGGGAGAACCTCGTCATGCTCCGCTTCCTGTCCCAGGACACGCTGTACGAGACGATCCGACGGTCCCGGGCCCTCCTGTATCCGAGCTACGTGGACGCGTTAAGCATCACGGTCCTGGAGAGCCTGTGCCTCCGGGTGCCCGTCGTCGCGTACGGGATCGACGCGCTCCGGATGATCTGGGGCTCCCGGGCGGGTGTGTTCCTCTCCGAGGTCGGGAGCCCGGAGGCGTTCGCGGACCTGTACGCACGCCTCGAGGCGTCGGGCCGCTTTGACGAGGCACGGAGCCTCATGGGTCCCCAGGCGGAGGCCCTCCTCCGGGAATACACGTGGGAGCGCGCGGTCCGGTTCGAACGGGAGTTCTACGAGGGCCTCTGGTCGACCGCCGCGGGAGGATGACCGAATGTCTCTCGCCCGGCGCCTCTGGAGGTCCCTCCCCCGGAAGATCCTGCGAAGCTGGCTCATCCAGGGGATCGGCTGGTACGCGATGTGGGAGGTGATGGCCCGCGCGGTGCTCGAGCTCGGGGTCGTGATCCTCCTCGCCCGGCTCGGGCTCGACTTCCTCGGCGTCGTCGCGGGGTGGCTCGCGTTCCACACGGCCGCGTGGTTCCTCCTCTACGGCGGCTTCCTGAAGATCTGGGTGCTCGCGGGCGTGCGCACGGACGTCGGGCGCCTCCGCCGGCATCGGGACCGCATCTCCCGGATGGTCGCGGCCAAGCCGTACTTCCGGGCCGTCTTCCTGCGGGGGAGCAGCGGCCGGGACGAGATGTCCCCCACGTCGGACATCGACCTGTGCGCGGTGTCGGAGCGATCGTTCGGAGCCCGTGTGCGCGCGCTCCTGTTCTGGTGGGCGATCCGCGCGGACTCCGTGCTCCGGCGCTACCCGCTCGAGGCCCGGTGGATCGATGAGGAGCGCTACGTGCCGTACCATGTGATCGACGAGACGCCCCTCATCGTCAAGGAGCCCGCGACGGGTCGGCGCGGGACCCGGGCCGGCATCGCCGGCACGCTCGTCACCCTGTCAGGCCTCGACGGATCCGGGAAGTCCACGGCCGTGGACCGGCTCGTCGGGAGCCTGCGGGCGAAGGGGCTCGATGCGGTGTCGTTCTACGGACACCGGTGGGACGGCCGAGGCCCGTCCCTCGCGATCAATTTCGAATCCGTCTTGAGGCGGATCGTAGGCAAGCTGGATCGTCTCGAGGACGCTCGACCCGCGAAAGTCCTGTACGACACGCTCACGTTCGTGGACTACCTGCGCATCCTCGCCCGGATGTCGCACGTCTGCCGGCCCGGCCGGGTCGTCGTCACGGATCGCTATGTGGCCGACGTGATCGCGTTCCTCCGCGTCCGAGGCCCCTTGCTCCGGACGATCGAGGGATTCCTCGTCGGCGCCTCGACCGAGCCGGACGTCGCGTTCCTCCTCGAGCTCCCTCCCGACGTGGCCTTCGCCCGGAAGCAGGAATGGAAGCTCGAGAGGCTCGAACAGTTCGCGCGCGAGTACGCGGACCTGAAGGTCCTCCTGGGTCTCACCCCGGTCGATGCGACGCTGCCGCCCGAGGCCCTCGCGGAGCGTCTCGAGGGGGCGATCGGCGGGACCCTGACCCTCCCGGCGGACGTGCGGCACGCCACCGTCCCAGCGGGGTGAGTTCCTGGCGACCCGGCTTCGCGCGTTCGTCCGAGGGATCGGCCGCAGCTGGTTGCGGGAGGG
>DATEUA010000016.1:0-20912 GCA_035283405.1 Thermoplasmata archaeon
CTCGACCGCCCTTTCCGAGGCGTGTTCATCCGCGCTCCGGCGATCGTGCGGACCTGGGGGCGATGCAGGCCTCTCGCACGGTACGGAGACAAGATCGTCCTCGCACGGGAGGGGAACCTCATCGCCGCGGCGTTCCATCCGGAGTTGAGCGGCGACTTGCGCATCCACGGCTGGTTCCTCGATCTGATCTAGAGGGCCACGAGGAGCAGGGTGGCGACCGCAACCGCCCCGGAGATCGTCAGGTAAAGGGCGGGACGGAGGACCGCGATGGTGGCGTTAATCGAGGTCGTGAGGCGCGACGCAGTATGAGGTCCGAAGATTCGCAGGTCGGGGACGTCCGCGCTGACGAACGCGCCCTGGGCGGGCCCGAGGTCCGCCGCCGCGTCCCGCACCGCGGCCTCCGATTCGTCCAGGACGACCCCGTGGTCCAGCACCGCCCCGACCGCGTTGAACCCTTCCATCGTGAGGTTCACGGAATGGTTGTCCGTCGTCAGGATCTCGGATTCCTGGACCAACGTCGAAATCCGCGCGCGGATCGCGTCCCGGAGCCCGGGGACCATGTTGTTCCCGTCGAAGAGGACGTAGGCCGTCCGCTGATCCTGCGCCTCGATGACGAGGGCTTCGATCCCCCGCGCGCCGATTCCCTGGTCGGGCGTCGCAAAGCCCGAGCGGCGGCCGTACCCGATCCGGAGCGACGCACGGCTGGACACGAGGGCGGCCTTCGTGGCTTGGGTCACGGCCTGGAGGATCTCGTGGCTTTCCGGGGACCCGAAATGGGTGAGCCCAGCCCCGGGTTGGAGGCAGTTGTGCGCGTCGACGAGGATCGCATCGTCGGCGCCGGCGAGTTTCGCCTCTTGGACGGCGGCATGTCCGGTCGGGCTGTCGATGTCATCCGTCGGGTTCGGCGCAAACGAAGCGACGAGGAGGACCGCGTCCCCGAAGGCCTGCGCGAGGACGGAGGCCTTCCCGGCGGAGGCCCGCACGGCGCGGCCGATCCGCGTGCCGTACGAAGCGGCCCCGAGGACCGCCCGAACCGCATCCGCGATCCGGCGCACCTCTGCCGACGTCGCGGGGTTGTCGTCGTGGGTCGTCGGCCCGTGGGCCACGAGCACGTTCGGGGTGATGTCCGCGAGGCCGGACGCGACCTTCGTCGGGAGATCGGATCCGCTCACGTAACCCATGGGCCCCGGGTGGACGGACGGTGCGAGCAGGAGGGCGCGGAGCCCGCCGTCCTTTCGGAAGGCGATCCCTGGGACCCGGACGCGGGCCGCGACGCTGATCGAGTCAAAGAACCCCTCGAGTTCCTTGACCCCGACATCCTCGAGTTCCGTGTAATGGTCGAGGGTGTGCCGGAGCAGCTTGAGCCCGTCCACGCCGAAGGAACGCAGGAGCGGACGCTTCGCGATTTCCGCGTACGCGACCGCGGTGAGGCCGAAGACGGCAAAGACCAAGAGAGCGAGGACGACGTCCCAGGCTCCTAGGCCGGCGACGGGAAGAAGGGCGACGAGCCCGAGGGCCGGGTGCAGGCCCGCCGCCGGCAGCGATCGAACGTAATCGGAGTTCGAGGTGCCCGCAAGGATCACGAATCGGATCCAGAAGACCGCGCCGTATCCGAGGACCGCCACGCGGGAGAGAGGGACGTCGAACGCGGTCCCCATCGCGACCGCAGCGATCGTGAATGCGACCACCGCGACGAGCAGGAAGGCGCCAAAGACCAGGAGGCCGACGAACGCCAGAAGCGCGGACCGCCGGAGGTACATGCGCCCCCCCAACGATTCCGCCAGGGGCGCGGTGAGGCCCGCCGCGCCGAGCGCGGGCAGCAGGATCGCGAGGGCCCCGCGGAGGACCGTGACCGGATCGAGGGACGGGAAGGACACGAGGTATCCTCCCATGGCACTGAACGCGACGATCGGGACGATCATCCGTCGCGGTGGCGGGGACACGAACAGGCGCCGCGCCATCCGCGTGGTCTCCGCCTGGCTCTGGGCCGGATCCTGAGGCCGAGACCGCATCAGGCCGACTTCACCGCCTCAACGATCCGCCGCAGGGCGTCCTCGCCCTTCGCCCGCTCTACGATCGTCCCCGTGACCACGATGTCCGCCCCTGCGCGGGCCGCACTCGCGGCCGCCTGCGCCGTGCGAATCCCGCCCCCGACGATGAGCGGGATCCGGATCGCGCCCCGGACCGCACGCACCATGGCGTCCGGCACGGGTATCGGCGCCCCGCTCCCTGCTTCGAGGTACACGAGCTGCATGCCGAACATCTCGGCCGCGAGGGCGTACTCGACGGCGATGTCAGGGTCCTCCCTCGGGATCGGGTCCGCCTGACCAATCTCGCCGACCCGCATACCGGGCTCGACGATGAGGTACGCCATCGAGATCGTCTCGAGGCCCCAGGCCCGGATGCCGCGCGACGCGCGTCGCTGTTCCCCGACGATCAGCCTGGGGTCGCGGCTGTTCAGAAGGCTCATGAAGTACACGGCGTCCGCGTGCCGGGACAGGTTCGCCGCGCTCGCCGGGAACAGGACGACGGGGACATGGGAGGCCTCCTTGATCGCGATGACGGTTGCGTCCACCTTTTCCTGCGTGACGCCGGTCGACCCGCCGACCATGATCGCATCCGTCCCCGAGCGGGCCGCATCCTCGGCGAGGCGCCCGGCCTCCTCGGAGGTCTGCTTGTCCGGGTCGAGGAGGGTCATGTGGAGGGGCGCCTTCGCCCGCCGATCCAAGATGTACTCGTAGACCTTCACGGAATGCCACCCGCGAGGAACGCGGCCAAGGCGACGATCATCGCATACTTCGCGACGCGCTGGGATCGCGCGGGACGGGCCGCAGAGTGAAGGGCGGCGTAGATAAACATTCCGTCCGCGACGACCACGACGACCGCGTACCACAGCCCCAGGAGGCCGAGAGACCACGGGACGACGCTCATCGCGACCCCTGCGGCGAACGCCGCGGCCGCGACCCAACCGGCGTTCCGTGCGCCGATCCGTCTCGGGAGCGTCCGGCGGTCCACGTCCCCGCGCATGTCCTCGATGTCCTTCGTGACCTCTCGGCCGACGGTCGCCACGAATGCCAGGGCCGCAAGGACCCCGACCCGAAGCAGGGGCCGCGGATCTTCGGGACCCACGTACACGGCGAAGCCGGCGAAGAGGAAGAGGGACCCGACCAGGTAGGCGATGGCGAGGTTCCCGAAGAATCCCTTCGCCTTCAGACCGGACTCGTACGCGAACATCAAGAGGGCGTTCGAAAGGAGGATCGCGAGGCACCACGGATTCAGGAACGCCCCGAGGGCGCCGGCGGCGACGAACGCGGCGACCGCGAAGGCGCCCGCACGGGACACGCTCACACGTCCCGACGGAATGGGCCTCTCCGGATGGTTCACCGCATCCGTCGCTCGATCGTAGAGATCGTTGAGCGCGTTGCCCCCCGCGGTGAAGGAGGCCGCCGCGCCCGCCGCGAGGAGGGCCTTCGGGATCGCAACGACGTATCCGTCCGGCCCGACCGCGACGAACACGCCGACGAGGACACCCGCGCCGGACAAGACGCAGTTCAGGGGGCGGGCCAGGTCAAGGAGGCCACCCATGCGGGCGCGGCGTAGGTCCGAGGCCATAATAATGGTTCCCGCATCGAGAAGGCACGCCCCGCGCCGATGCCGACGGAGCGACGGAATCGCGCGCGTCGTTATCCCGCGTGATTATCACGGGACGACAGTCACAAACCTTTTACTCCCCTCGTTCAATCTATTCCAGCCCATCGGTCTGCGAGCCGATCGTAGGACGGAGCGGACGAGGGCGGAGCGTCGGGATGAGCACGGATGATTCGGCTCCGAAGGCATCGAAGGTGGGGATCCTCGCATCCCTCCGTGCGAAGAATGCCGCGTCGGCGATCGAGAACTCCGAGGGTCTCGTCACGATCTTGCGGCTCACGCAGGCGGACCTGAGGCCCGCGGAAGATGCGATCAAAGTCGCGAAACAGCTCTACGACACGAGCCAGTTCACGAAGGCGCTCCAGACGGCCCGTCAGGCGGAGGCGATCGCGATCACGCTCGACGAACGCTTCAGCGGATATCAGAAGGCCGTCACGACGCTGTACCATTCCATCGACGAACTCCGTCGCATCGGTTTTCCGACGGAGGAGCACGAAGGTCTGGTGGGCCGCGCGGAGGAGAAGGTCGTCACGGGAATCTGGGAGAACGGGGCCTTCGTGCCGAACTACCTCGAGGCGAAGGTGCTCCTCGACCGGGGGGACCACGAGGCGCGCGCGATCCTCGACAAGGCCCAGAGGGCCTCGACCGCGATCTTCCTCGGGGAGCTCGCCGTGGAGGCCCTCGTCGATATGCAGGGCCCCGCGGACCCGAAGACGTTCGGGGAGGGCGCGGGAGCGACCCTGGAACAGACTCTCGAGGAGGCGACCCGTCATCTTGCCCTCGGCGACCTGGATGCCGCGATCCGGGTCGCGATGGACCTCGAGGACCGGGCGACGCAGCTGCGGGCCGAATACATCGATGCGGACCGAATGCTCACCGCGACCGAGACCCAGCTTGCGGACCTGCGGGGTGAAGGGATCGCGACGGAGCGGATCGAACGACAGGTCGACCTCGCCCGCGACCTGCTCGCCCGCGGCATGATCGATACCGGGATGACCCTCGCAAAGCGCCTCGACGCGGACACGAGATCCCTCGGGGTGACGTTCCGCCGCGCGACCACGGGCCTTCTCGATGTCGAGATTCTGTACGCGAAGCTGAACCGCGACGGGTTCCACTCGTACGAGGCGGAGTCCGCCATCCGCGACGCGCGTCGGTCCATCCGAGCCGGCGCCTACGGGCGGGGGATCGAGCATCTCGAGCGGGCCTTCGAGGCGTTCGCGCGTCGAAAGAACGTGCGGGCCTCTCTCGAGAAGGCGATCGAGGACACCCGGGCACGGGTCCGGACCCTTGAGGGCAACTCCCTCCCATTTCTCCCGGACGTCCAGGAACTGCTCGGCCGGGCGGAGCGCGAATTCCGCGACGGGAACTTCTCCGGGTCGAGTGAAGACCTGCGGATCGCGACGCTCCTGCTCGGCGAGCGACCTAAGGGCGATGGCCCCAAGCGCTGAGCGACGCCTTTTTTGCCCGCCGTATCATTGCACGGAACGCATGGCAGAGCAGTATTTCACGCGGAGACCGTCGGCACCGCGGCGGCCCGCGCGCATCGTCGCGCACCTCCGGGGCCAAGACGTCACGTTCCACACGGACAGCGCGGTCTTCGCCCGCGCGGGAGTCGACCGTGGCACGGAGCTCCTTCTTGAAGCCCTCGACGTGGGCCCGTGCGAGCGCATCCTCGACCTCGGTTGCGGGTACGGCGCCATCGGAATCGTCGCCGCCCGGCTTTCGGCAGGCGGCCATGTCATCCTGACGGACGTGAACGAGCGGGCGGTCGCCCTGGCGCGGGAGAACCTCGAGGCGAACCGCGTCACAAGTGCGGAAGTCCGGATCGGAAACCTCTACGAGCCCGTTGCGGGCCTCAAGTTCGATCACATCGTATGCAATCCGCCGATTCGCGCGGGCCGAGGAGTCGTGGACCGCATCATCCACGAGGCGCCCACGTATCTCGCGGACGGCGGTCGACTATGGCTTGTGGCGAGGACGAAGCAGGGGGCGGAGGCGATCCGAGAGCGGATGGCCCGCACCTTCGGCGCCTCGGAGGTCGTCCGTCGCGGGAGCGGGTACAAGGTCATGAGGGCCACGAAGGGGGGCGGCGAGGATGGGTGATCGAATCCGGATCTCAAGTGGCACGCGGTGGGAGCCAATCGTGGGCTACTCACGCGCGGTCCGCGTCGGTCCGCACGTGTACGTCGCGGGGACGACGGCGACGGACACCTCGGGTACGATCGTCGGCGTCGGGGACGCCTACGCGCAGACGATCCAAGCGTTGCGGACCATCGAACGCGCCCTCCACGAGGCAGGTGCCTCCCTTCGGGACGTCGTGCGAACGCGAATCTACGTGACGAACATCGAGGATTGGGAGAAGGTGGGCCGGGCCCACGCCGAGGTGTTCCGAGACGTCCGGCCCGCCGCGACGATGGTCGAAGTCCGACGGCTCATTTCCCCCGAGATGCTCGTCGAAATAGAGGCTGAGGCGATCGTCGATTCGGATCCATGAAGCGGGGCGTCGGACGCGGCCGCGCAGCCGAGGGTGGTCGGCGGAGTGGCAGGCGGCCCGCGACGACCGTCGGGCTTCAACGACTCGTGACGGTCCTCAACACTAGGAAGCCGTCCCAGTAGTCGCTAACGTACACGTAGAAGTCGGAAGCAGTTCCAGGCACCCGCTCGCCGAAACGCGCAGCCCAGACCTCTCGTGCCTGGAAGTAACAGTCGCCCTGGTAGCCCCATGGGATGAGCGTGTTCCTCCCGTGGCACGCGTCCTTCACGTTCGCAGCGCCCTGCCAGAAGGCCACGAGTGTGGGGTTCGCCTTGTCCTTGATGTCGAGGAGGAAGACCCCGCTGCTGTATCCGGCCGCGAGGACCTGGTCCTCCTTCACGTCGAGGTTGTGGATGTCTCGCGTGAAGTAGCGCTGGTAGATTCCGTTCGGGTAGACGCTCCCGTTGGTCCGGAGGGCCGCGTTGATCGCTGCGGCCTGGACGTCGCGTCCTGGCGGGCTCCAGTCGGAGATCCACGTCAGGGTGCAGGTCCCGACGCCGTCGCAGCCGTCCGCGCGGTAGATGTGGAGGTCCCCCGCAGGTCCGATGCCCTTCTCGTCCTCCGCGATCACATACCGTCCGGACGGGGTCGGCTGGATGTAGTGGGCGCAACACGTGCCGCCCGCGCTCGCTTCGTTAATCGCGAGGGCGGGTCCCGGGGCGGGCGTGTAGTCGATCGCGCCGATCTCCTCGGGGTTCCGCGGGTCCGTCACGTCCACGAGTCGGAAGCCGGAATCCCAGTACGCTACGTACAGGATCGTGTGGCCGTTCGGCATCGCGAGAAGAGTGAGGTCGTGGGCAGAGTTGAAGGGGGCGCACCCGTAGGCGTTCTCGCACCCCTGCGGCTCCGGCGATGCGTAGTCCCGCAGAATTCTCGGGTGAGCGAGGTCCGACGCGTCAATGATGCTGACTCTGAAGCCGTGGTCCGGATCCTCGGATTCGAAATTCGCGGCGTACACGTAGGGCCGGGTCGGGTAGCCGGGATCGATCTGAACGTCGTGCGTGCCGCCCGTGGACACCTGGCCGCGGTAGACCGGGCTGAAGGGATCCGACACATCGTATAGGCTCACGCCGCCGAATCCCTCTCCCCCGAAGCCGAAGGCGGAAAGGCGCCACGGCTGACTTGCGACGGCGAGCAGATTCCCGTGCAGGTCCACGTCCGCGGAGTCGGACGCGTTCTCCCGATCCCCTGCCCGCGCGTAGTGCGTGTCGAGGATCGTGACGACCTTGGGCCTTGCCCGATTCGTCATGTCGACGACCGCGACCCCGAGATCGACGAAGGAACCCACGTACGCCACGTTCCGGGCGGGGTCCTGGTCCAGATCCGAGGTCTGCGAGCCGACCATGAGAATGTTCGATCCGACCAACGCCAGCTTGAACCGATACGAGCCATCGGCCCCCGCTGTGAGGCTCGAAATCAAGGTGACGGCCAAGGCCACAATCGCGAGGCACACCGAGACGCGCGCACGCATCCTCCTTCCCCCGACCGGGAAAGGTCGGAGCGATGATGTACCTAGCGGTCCATTTCGAATTCCGATAATACTTGAACGCCACGAAGATCCTCACCGCGGCGCGTCCTGAGCGCTCGGGCAGGCACAGGCCTCGACGTTGCGGAGGCGGAATCTCGACCGCGCTCGCTCTCCCAATCCTTAAATACGTCCTGGAATTCTGAAGCCCCGCTCCCGTACGGAGAGCGCTCCATGGCGGACGAAAAACCGGCCCCGGAACCCCAGGCTCCTACACCGCCTCCCAAAGGGGAGCGGAAGAAGGAGCGAGAGAAAGCCGAAGAACCGAAGCCGGTCCCAAAGGCTCCGAAGAAGCTGGAAGGCGTCAAGGAGGACTTCCGCTACATCGTCCGGATGGCGAACACGGACCTCGACGGGACGCGGTCCGTCGTCTATTCCCTCACGGCAATCAGGGGCGTCGGGCGCCGCGTCGCAGAGGCCCTCGCGGACCTCAGCGGGGTCTCTCGCACGGAGCGACTCGGGAACCTGAGCGAAGCACAGACGGACAAGCTCAAGGACATCCTCGGGAAGCTCGGAGAATTGGTGCCCCCCTGGATGGTGAATCGCCCGAAGGACTGGGAGACCGGTGCGGACTTCCATGCGTTCGGGGCGGACGTGGAGGTCCGTCTCCGAGACGACATCAACCGGATGAAGATGATCCGCTCGTACAAAGGGGTCCGCCATGACACCGGGCAGAAGGTGCGAGGCCAGCGGACCCGGAGCAACGGGCGCACGGGCCTGACGGTCGGCGTGATCAAGAAGACCGCGATCGCTGCAGCGAAGGCGAAGGAAGCGGAAGAGGGCGAGAAGAAAGAGAAGAAGGAGTGAGGGCTTGGGCGATCCAAAGTTCTCCCGCGCGAAGTACGAGCGCCCCTCCCACCCGTGGGAGGCCGAACGAATCAAGGCGGAGAACGAGCTTCTGAAGAAGTACGGCTTGAAGAACAAGAAGGAACTCTGGCGATCCGAGTTTCGGCTCAGGCGGTTCCGCCAGCGGGCTCGCGAGCTGCAGGCGCGCGTCCGGACGGGCGACCGACAGGCGGAGAAGGAGCGAGAGGAGCTCCTGAGACGCCTCGGGCGCATCGGCTTGCTTCCCCTGGAGGGGACGACCCTAGACGACGTCCTCGGTCTGGACGTCGAGGCGCTCCTCTCGCGGCGCCTTCAGACCTTCGCGTTCCTGAAGGGACTCGCCTTCACGCCGCATCAGGCGCGCCAGTTCATCGTCCACGGACACGTGTCCGTCGACGGGCGGAGGGTCACGATCCCGGGATATCTCGTCAATCGGACGGAAGAGAACGCGATCGTGTACGACGTCCGCTCGCCGATCGCGAACGAGCTCCATCCAGCGCGGCCGGGCAGTCGAATGCCGGTCCCGCCTCCGGAGGGGCCCGCGGGCGAGGCCGGACCCGACGAGGAGCCCCCCGCGGACGAACGTCCCGCGGATGGCCCGTCTCCGCCTGAAGGCGGACCGGGGGCGTAACCGTGCCGAAGTGGGGCATCGCGCACATCTACGCGTCGTACAACAACATCATCATCACGCTCACGGATCTGACCGGCGCGGAGACGATCACGAAGGCCACGGGAGGCATGGTCGTCAAGGCCGCGAAGGACGAGGCGTCCCCGTACGCAGCGATGAAGGCCGCGGAGCGGGTCGCGGACGCCGCGAAGGAGAAGGGCATCGACTCGATCCACGTGCGCGTCCGAGCGCCCGGCGGGAACCGATCCCATTCCCCGGGCCCCGGTGCGCAGGCAGCCATCCGGGCCCTTTCCCGCGCGGGCCTCCGAATCGGACGGATCGAGGAAGTCACGCCGATCCCGCACGACGGGACGAAACCGAAGGGAGGCCGGCGCGGCCGGAGGGTCTAGATGAACGTCAGGGTTCTCGAACGGAAAAACGACTCCATGAAGGTCCTCCTGGAGAAGGCCGAGCCATCGTTCGCGAACGCGCTCCGACGCGTACTCATCGCGGACGTGCCGAAGATGGCGATCGAGGACGTCGAGTTCCACCTCGGCCCGATCCGGGGCGATGACGGGAAGGAATACGAGAGCGTCGCTCCTCTCTTCGACGAAATCATCGCCCATCGACTAGGGCTCGTCCCGATTCCGACGGACCTGACGTTGTACAACGTGCGGGCGACATGTCCGACCTGCCATGGAGAAGGGTGTCCGAGTTGCACGATCATTTACTCGATCAACAAGCGGGGGCCTGGCCTCGTGACGTCAGGAGATCTCGAGCCGATCGGGGACGCGAAGCTCCGGCCCACGGACGCGAACATCCCGATCGTGAAACTCGGGGACGGGCAGGCGATGCTCGTGTACGCGACCGCGGTCCTCGGGTCCGGGAAGGATCACGCAAAGTGGCAGCCCACCCACGGCGTGGGATACGAGTTCGTCCCCATCCTGAAGGCGGGCGCGAAGACGGTCGACACATTGGACCCCACGGTCCCGTTCTGCAGGAGCCACATGACGACGACGTCATTCGACGAGATCTCCCTCGAGCTTGATCCGGACTGCAAGACGTGCACGGCCTTCATGAGCGCGTACAAGGTCGATACCGTGAAGGCCGGCAACGATCCGTCCCGGGTCTTGCTCCAGTTCGAGACGGACGGCTCGATCGGCGCCAAGCAGGTCTTCGCGACCGGACTGGACATCCTCGCGAAGCGGTTCGCAGAGCTCTCCGAGCAGGTCGAGGCCCTCGGGTGATCCCCGCTTCGGGCCAAGGCTTAATACGACTACTATCACTCTCGTAAGTTATGGAACTCGGGGACCTCGAGCTCAGCGTGCTCGCGGCGGTCCGCGCGCTCGGAGAAGCCTCGCCCGGGGAGATCCATCGCGAGGTGCGTCGCTCGCGGGACGTCGCGTACACGAGCGTCACGACGACCCTGTACCGACTCGTTACAAAGGACCTCGTCGGGACACGGCGGACGAGCGAGAAGCGTGTCTCATATCGAATCAAACGGGGGCCGTCGTACCACCGAGCCCTCGCCGGGATGCTCGATCGGATCGTGGACTCCTTCGGGGACGCGGCGGTCTCGCACCTCCTCGACCGACCGGACGCCCTCACGGAGGAGCAGTGGCGGGATCTCGAGGCGCGAGTCGAAGAGCGCCGAAGGAAGGAGTGAGCCTTGGCGGACGGCCTTGCCCTGATCGGGGAAGCGCTCTATCTCTACTGGACCTCAGCGCTTCCCCTGGCGGTCCTATTGACCTCCGGGGCCTCGATGGGGACCCTCGTGTACGTGTTCCTCACGAACGGGCGGAACCCGAAGCTCCGGGTAAGTCTGCTCACGGGCCTGTATGCGCTTTCGATCTTTTTCTGGCTCTTCGTCGGGGTGAGCCTTGTCCTGTGCGTCCTTCAGGCTCGGACGGTCGCGTACCGTACGTGGGGCGTCCAAGCTGCGGTCGCAGGCGCGGTCCTGACGGCGCTCGCTGCCTCGATCTCGATCAGCATCATCGTCTGGCGTCGGGCCGCCTCAGGTGTCCTCCGGCGGTTCATGCCGGGTCCTCTCGCCGAGGGGCAGCGGTGGGCCCAGGGCTACGTGGACCTCCTCTCGGAGTTCGAGAGCACGAAACGCCCCCAGGTCCTCCGCGCAAACCGCCCCGAGCCTCTTGCGATGGCCGTCGCTGGCAGGAGTCCGACGATCCTCCTCTCGCGGGGCCTCTTCGAGGTCCTCGACCGGGATGAGCTCGAATCGACCCTCAGCCATGAGTTCATGCACCTGAAGCACCGGGACGCCGAGTTCAAGGTGTTCTCGCATGTCTTCTCGCGGATCCTGTTCTTCGACCCATTCAGCAAGTTCTTCGATCCGGCCGTGCACCGGGAACGGGAGTATCTCGCGGACGAGGCGAGCGGACGCTCGTCAGGTAAGCCCGCCGCCCTCGCGTCCGCCCTCCTCAAGCTCGCGGACCGGCCAACCCCGAAGGCGGCATGGGGCCTCAGCATTATCGGCCCAGCCGGCGGGATCTTCAGCCGCTATCCGCCGCTCGGGGAACGCGTCCACCGGCTCCTCCTGCTCTCCGAGCTTCTCGGAAGGAGTCCGGCGCGGTAAGGTCGGCCGACATTGCGCCGACCACTCGCGGACCTCAGACGATCGACGTGCGAGAGACGGTGAGGTCCGCCCCGATCGTGCACAGGACGCCCTTCGGCAGGGGCTCCGCCTTCATCCCGAGGATCGGCTCCGAAGCGGTGACGACCATCTCGCCGAGATGGTCCTGATACATCGTGTAGTATTCCCCATTCATCTGGAAGTCCCGGAACACGTGGAGCGCGCTCCCGTCGGTGAGCATGAAGTTCAAGGCGGTGAACCCGCCGTGATGGGCGAGGGCGCGCTCCCGCATCGCCCGCGTCGCCCGGGCGACCGCCTCGTGGGTTCCTCCGTCCAGGTCCTCAAGGAGCATCTCGAAGATGATCTGAGAATCGATCCGATCAGGGTCCTTCGTCCCCGTGAGGAGCGCCCCGTTGTGCTGGAACGCCCAGGCGCGCCCATCTCGCTCCACGACGAACGGATGGGACCACTTCTGCGCGACGCGCTCTTTGCTCGAGGCCCGCCGGAGGTGCCCGAGGACGACGAGGCTGCGTCCGGGTCCGCGCTCGACGTTCAACTTCGCGATCTTCCAGGCGTACCCGTAGTACTTCGAGGCGGCCGGCGCAGAGCCGACATCGCGCATGTGGAACTCGAGCGCCCCGTCCTGGAAGCACACGAGGCCCCAGCCGTCCTTGTGGCCCCGCTCGTCCGGCGCGCCAATCGGACACATCCCGTGGACCGCCAGGTCCGCGAACTCCTCGAACAGGTCGTAGTAGACGGGGCCCTGGCTCACGATCCCCATCATCCGGCACATCGGGTGGTCCGATGGGGCCGTGGCTATATGAGAACGTCGGGCTACGCGTGCCCCCGCACGAACGGGAGGGAGTGCACTCCGGCTCGGAGGTCCCACCCGCCTCGATCGATGGACAGCTCCGCATCCGCGGAGACGTTCTCCGTGCGCAGGAGGGCGAGGGCGATCACGCGCCCCAAGGTTGGAGACCACGCACCGCTCGTCACGGCCCCGACCTCCTTGATATCCGCGCGCACGACGTCCCCCCGCACCGGCGGTACGTCCCCGTCGACCTGTAGGCCGTACAGCCTGCGGTTCATGTGTCCTTGATACGTCCCGCGCGCGACGATCTCCTGCCCGACGTAGCACCCCTTCGAGAAGCTGATCGCCCCCGCTGGGGCCACCTCGAGCGCGAGGGTCGCCTCCCCCATCTCCGCGCCGATGCGCGGCCGCCCCGCCTCGATGCGAAGCGCCTCGAACGCATCCCGGCCGATCGGGGTGACGCCGCGATCGACCAGGCGAGACCACAGGGCCGTCAGGGCGTCGCCCGCAGCCCACACCGCATATCCCGGCTCCCCGACGCCGTCGACGCGGGACGCGATTCCCTCCAGTCGTCTCTCGACGCGGAGGGACACGTACCGATCGGGGGGCAGCCCGCGGACGTCCGCGCTGACGACGGAGGAAAGTATCGGCCCCGCGTCCGGTCCGTGGACCTCGATGTGCATCGTCGCCCCGAAGTCCTCCAGGATGACGTCGTCGCTGACGAGGAACTTCTGGATGTACGCGAGAAGCGGGCCCGCCTGGCCGGCGTCCACGTCGAGCACGTACCGGTCTTCGAAGGCGTAGATTCGCAGATCGCCGACCACACGGCTCCGGTCCGTCAGGACGAGGCCGTACGTGGACATCCCGGGTCCGAGGGCCTTCACGTCCACCGTCACGAGACCGTCCAAGAACGACGTCCGGTCCGACCCTCGCACCGTGACCTTCGCGCGGTCGCTGAGATCGATCAGGCCCGCCGTCGTTCGGACCGCGAGGACCTCGGAACTCGACGGCCCGTAGCTCGAGGGGACCTGCCATCCCGCCTCGGAACGGAACACGGCCCCAGTGAGCTCGTGGAGGCCTCGCAGGCGGAGCTCCTTCATCGTCCTCGCCCGGCCATGCGCGGGCGGCATTTGGCTTTTTGCGCGCCTTCCCTGCGGCGGATGCGAGAACCGTCCCGGGTCCTGCGCAACCTTCAATACGGGCCAGGGGTTCGTGCGTCCGATGCCTCCCGAAGTCCGCGAGGGCCTCATGTCTACGTGGGCGAAGCGGATCATGCGCAAGCCGCGCACCCTCCACTGCCCGTACTGCGAGGGGAAGGTCATCTTCACCCGGAACGAAGAACACCTCGACGCGAAGAACTGTCCGCATTGCGGGATGCGCGTGGAGCGGCGGGAGTGGCCCGAACGGATGTACGACCCGATGCCGATCCTCCGATCGAAGCCGGGCGCGAAGGAGGAGCCTCCGACGGAGGCCGCCCCGGACAAGAAGACCTAGCCGAACACGGCCCCGCACGACAGGCAGTCGTTCCAGTGTTTTCCGACGCGGGCGCCGCACTCCCCGCATTCGCCGAAGTTCGCCGTTTGGGGATCCTTCACGACGACGACGTCGGTCTCCGCGAGGCCCGGCCACTTCGGGTCCCGGACCATGAGGAACGCGGGGTTCTCGGACCACGTCTCGAGCTCGACGAAGGCAAGCCTCTTCGGGGCCAGGAGGTCGTTCAGCCCCCTCAGGAAGTCCCTCGGGTCCTTGAACCGGACGACTTTCTCGCGGTCCGCGAGCCTGAGTTTCGCCTTTCGCAGGTTCAGTTCCTGGTCGAGCCAGGCGAGCCCCTCGATTACGATCGACAGTCCGAAAGAGCTGAGACGCGGGTTCACCTCTGCGAGGAGCGCCTCCGGGTCGAAGTCATACCTCGAACGGAGGGCGAGCCAACTGGCCAGAAGTTTCGTGGTCGGCTTCCACGGCTCGCGGTCGAGCTCGTCGAGGAAGGCGTGCCGTCCGCCCGGGTAGCCGGCTACGCGTTTCGCGAACACATCCTTCGTCGGTCGAGCGACGAGCCCCAGCTCCACGAGGCCTTCGTGGACCTTGCGGATCGCCTCGTCCGGGTCGATGACGATCGCGACCGCCTCCGAACCGGACGGCGCGGACTCGGGTTCAGTCGACGGACTCTCCACGCCGACGGGGGTGACGGGCGGTTCCTCGGTCGGCGACGGGGCCGGCGGCTCCGGGCTTTCGGGCGCCGGAACCGTCTCGGGAGGCTTCTCTTTCTTCCAGAACTTCAGAGGCATCCGCGCGCTCGTAGTCCGGGAGCCGATAGTAAGGTTTTTCGGTGTGAATCTCAAATGAGAAAGTCGACGGGGATTTGTACTCGAGGCGTATGGAGGACCCCGGATGGCCGAAACCCCGAGGGTCCTCGCGACGCGGCGGTTACGTGACGAGTGGCCCCCGATCTCGGAGGACGAGGTCGAACTCCCGGGTGGTGCCCGTCGGCGGTGGATCCGCCTGCATTTCGGGCTGAGCGCGGCGGTCCTGCCTCTCACCGCCGACGGAAAGGTGCTGTTCACGCAGGAATACCGACACGGCCTCGGCCGCATCGCCTATTCCCTGCCGGGCGGATTCGCGCGAGACGGGGAGACGCCCGACGCGTGCGCCCGCCGCGAGCTCCTCGAGGAGACCGGGTACGAGCCGTCGAAGCTCCTGCCCTTGTACGAGGGAAACAACCTCACCGCATATCTCGAAGGCCGCCTTCACGTGTTCTTCGGGCTGGAGTGCAAAGCGGTGGGGAAGCCCCTGAACCCGGGGGAGGTCGCCGGAATCGAGACGATGACGCCTCTGGCCGCCCTCGACCGCGCCCGGCGAGGAGAATTCGAGTCCGCCGTCCTGACCCTCGCGATTCTCCTTGCCGACTCACGCGGCTGGCTCATGCCCTGACGACGAAGAGACGAACCGTTATCCCCGCTTCGTCGTTCGGCCCGTGTGGCGCCCGGCGCAGGCTCGCTCGATCCTCGAGTCCGCCGATACGCCCTCTTCACGGCCCTGTGGTCCTTCGAGCTGTGGCATCCGTTCTGGACCCTCTGGCTGTTGATGCAGCTCCAAGGGGACTTCTTCCAGGCCACCCTCGTGGACGTCGTATTCTGGACGGTGACCCTCCTCGTCGCGATGCCGGCGGGGGCCGTCTCGGACCGGTTCGGCCGGAAGCCCTCGCTCGTGTTCGGCATCGCCATCTGGCATGCGGGGGTCATCCTCTTCGGAATCTCGCGGAGTCTCCCGATGTTCGCGATCGCGAACGCCGCGTGGGCCCTCGGGGCCTCGTTTCTTTTCTCGAGCGGCCCCGCGTTCGTGTACGACACCCTGGCGGAGACCGGGCAAGAAGCCCGATACCCGCATGCGATGAGCCGGATCGCCCTCATCGGGTTCCTCTCCACCGCCGCGGGGTCCTTGATCGGCGGCCTCGTCGTCCTCGCGACGCAGTCGTTCCAGGTCGTCCTAATCCTGAGCGGGGTGAACGGCGCGCTTGCCACATTGACGGCCCTCACATTCCGGGAGCCCTCCACTCGAGAGCGGAGCGAGGTGGGAATGGTAGCGCAGATCGGCACGGGCCTGCGTGCCACGCGACGAAATCCGCAGATCCTCCTGCTCATTCTGTTCCAGATCCTCACGGGGATCGTGATCTACGTGCTCCTCTTCTTCCGCGCCCCCTTCATCGAGGCGCTCGTCGGAGGCGACTACGCCCTGATGGGAGCCGTCTTCGGCGGCTTCTTCTGCGTTTCCGCCGTCGCCGCCCTCTCCGTCGGGCGGATCCTCGACCGGCTCGGAGAAACGGGAGCCCTCGCGCTCACCTTCCTCCTCGTGTACCCGCCGTTCGCGCTCGTCTATGTCGTCAGCCTGGGCCTCCTTTCCCCTCCCCTCGCCCTCGCGTTCGCAATCGCAGCTCAAGTCCCGTCGTACGTGATCTGGGGACTCGAGACACCTGTCGTCACGACGATCATCAACCGACGCGTCACGG
Organism: Thermoplasmata archaeon; assembly: GCA_035283405.1. Taxonomy (GTDB): domain Archaea; phylum Thermoplasmatota; class Thermoplasmata; order RBG-16-68-12; family RBG-16-68-12; genus RBG-16-68-12. The sequence goes on from DATEUA010000016.1 coordinate 16,540, forward strand.
GAAGCGAGCGGGCGACGGTCCTGTCCGTGTCGATCTTCCTCACGACGCTCTCCCTCGGAATTGCGGAGCCTCTCGTCGGGTATCTTGCCGAGACCCTGGGGGTCGCGTTGGGGCTGACGGTCCTTGCATCGATCGCGGCGATCCCGAGCGCCTTCGTCCTCGTCGCCTACGGGAGGAGCGACCGGCGCGCGCAGCTCCCGACGGCGGCGGTGCTACCGGATCGAGGCCGATGAGCGCGCGGACCTCGTCGACGTAATCGGGGGCGCGGGGGGTGGTCATGCGTGGGGCAGGATTTGAACCTGCGAACCCCTGCGGGACAGCGACCTCAACGCTGCGCCTTTGACCAAGCTGGGCCACCCACGCACGGGCCGCTTCCATTGCCGGCCTCGATATTAATCTTCTGCCGCGGGAGGCAAGGACGCAAAGGCTATGCGTCGCCTTCGCTTCCGTCCGCCTCGGGGAGGAACGCATCATGCCGAAGAGACCGACCGGCAGGAAGGCGGGTGCGCGGGCTCGCGAATTCGACGTGATCAATCCGGCGACGGGGAAGGTCCTCGCGACGCACCGCATCGCGACGGACGACGAGGTGCGTGCGAAGGTCGCGAAGGCCCGCGCGGCGTTTGCATCCTGGTCGGACCTCGATCCGATGGTCCGCGGCGGGTACCTGCAACGCTTCGCGGACGTCCTGCGCAAGCACAAGGACGACTACGCGCGGACGATGACCCAGGAGATGGGCAAGACGATCCGCGAGTCCCTCGCGGAAGTGGAAAAGTGCGCCTGGGCCGCGGAGTTCTTTGCGGAGAATGCGGCGAAGTTCCTCGAGCCGGAGATCGTCCCGACGGACGCGGCGCGTTCCTATGTGGCCTTCCATCCCCGAGGGGTCCTGGGCTCCATCATGCCCTGGAACTTCCCGATGTGGCAGATCATCCGTTTCTCCGTGCCAGCCCTGGCCGCAGGGAACACGACGGTCGTGAAGCCCGCACGCCTGAGCCCTCAGTCGGGCGTGCAGATCGAGCGTGCGTTCCAGGAAGCGGGATTCCCCGCGGGGGTGTTTCAGGTGGTCGTCGGGGACGGGAACACGGCCCGGACCCTCATCAGATCCGACGTGGACATGGTGAGCCTCACGGGATCCGTCGCCACGGGGATCAAGGTGGCCCAGCAGGCCGCGAAGGACCTCAAGAAGGTCGTCCTGGAGCTCGGGGGCTCGGATCCCTTCATCGTCTGCGGAGACGCGGACCTGGAGGCGGCCGCGAAGGGAGCCGTCACGGGGCGGTTCATCAACTGCGGGCAGTCATGCATCGCGGCAAAGAGGTTCTTCGTCGTGGATAGCGTGGCCGACGAGTTCCTCGAGCGATTCGCGGAGAATGTCGCGAGGATGAAGGTCGGGGATCCCCTGGACCCGGCGACGGATCTCGGGCCCCTCTCGAGCGAGGCCCAGAGGGACGAGGTGGAGGCGCAGGTGAAGGACGCGCTCTCGAAGAAGGCGAAGGTGCACGTCGGCGGGAAGCGGATCCGAGGGCCCGGGTTCTTCTACGAGCCGACCGTCCTCAGCGCCGTGACGACGCGAATGCGGGTCCTGCGAGAGGAGACATTCGGTCCGGTGGCCCCCGTGACTCGCGTGAAGAACGAGGACGACGCGATCCGGGAGGCGAACCGGTCCGAGTTCGGGCTGGGGGCGAGCGTGTGGACTCGGAGCACCGCTCGGGCGGACGACCTCGCGAGGAGGCTCGAGGCAGGCCTCGTGTTCGTGAACGGGGCGGTGAAGTCGGATCCCCGCATGCCGTTCGGTGGCGTGAAGCACAGTGGCATCGGCCGGGAGCTGAGCCGCTACGGGCTCCTCGAGATGGTGAACGTGAAGTCGGTCCAGGTGTACGCGGCAGCATCCGGACAGTCCGTGATCCAGGCGCAGACGGAATGAGGGACGCTGAGGGGGAGATTCGAACTCCCGAGGGCCTTGCGACCCACCAGATCTCAAGTCTGGCGCGTTCGACCGGGCTTCGCTACCTCAGCGCGTGGGCCATCGGACGAGGTCGGAAATACCTTTCACTCTTCGGCTGCGCGGGAACGTCGCGATCGAAGGATCGGGATGAGGACCACGGTGATCGCGGCGAGAACCGGCATCGGGAATTCCGGGATGATGATCGGGTAGTAGAGATGGCCCCACGAGTCCGGGATGTTCTCGTCCACGGCAGGCCCGCCCCAGGTGTGGAGGACGGCCGCAAACCAGTCGTACGCAATGATGGCGAAGCCCGCGACCTGGTCGGGCAAGGGAAGCAGGGTGCCCCAGACGTCCGTGTATCGGACCTGGAACTCGTAGACCTCGATGGTCGCAAAGCGGCTCTCTCCGTCATCGCCCGGATCACACAGAGCGCAGAGGTTGTCGGTGTCCCAGCCGCCACCCGTTCCTTCCCAGATCTTGAGCACGTTGTCCCCGTCCCCGTAGACCCAGAAGAGCAGGTCGTCCGCCTGCGGGGTCAGACCGCCATCGTGTTTCCGATCGAAGATGACCTCCCCCCAGTCGAAGTTGTTCCTCCGGGTGTCGGCCGTCACGCGGATGCAGACGAAGAGGAACTGCGTGTCGTCCCGACGTCCCACGAAGAATTCGAGGGACGGATTGCTGGCGGAGCTCGCGCCGGCATATTCGCCGAGGAAGCTGTTGCATCGGCCGTCGATCGCAGGGACGTTCACGAGGGGCGTCGCGTCGATCTCGTCGGGCGGTAGCGCGTGTTGAGGGGTCGGTCCGGTCGCCGACATGAGCAAGGACGGTCCGCTCGAGGCCCTCGGGATGTCCGTCATGTCGCGGCGCGAGGCCCAGTCCGTCATCGCGAAAACCGCGCGGGTGTTGCTGAGCGTCCCGAAGAACGTGAGGTCCGTCGACGCCTCGAGCCGCGCGCCTTCGAACGCGATATTGAAGGGACCGCTCCGCCGATCCCATTCCCATCTCGTGTCGTTCCACGCGAAGAGGCCGCTCGACGTGATCCGCCCCGCACGCCCGCGGACCTCGAGGAGACGGTCTGAGAGGATCCCGCCGATCGGGAAACCGACCGCATCGCCCGCGTCGGAGTCCACGTAGACCTGGAGGATGTCCTCGCCCGCTTGGCGGGGGATCGGCACCGGCGGGGATGGTGTCGCGTTGCCGCCCGGAGGTGCGGGGATCCCTCTCCGTTCCGGCAGGAGAGCCCCCGTGAGGACGGTTCCCTCCGTCCGGACGAAGAAGAACGCATCGGTCCGGAGGGCGAAGGCGGAACCGAGGAGGTCGATCGACGCGGGCATCGCCTCGTCCGGATCGGACGCCGCGCCGCTCCACTCATCGAACACGCCATCGATTACGAACCCCGCGGGGACCGCCTGCACATAGAGTCGCGCGGATGGGCCCGCGATCGTCGCGGGAATCGGCTCCGTGGTGCCCGCCACGACCGCATCGACGCTTCGCAGTCGGACGGTGACGAAGGAGCCGCTCGGGAGGGCGGCGGGATCCAGGCCAATGAGCTCGACCCGTTCGGCTCCGGCGGCGACCGTGAAGCTCGACGCGGGAACGACGAGGCTTCCTCCTCCCGCGTGGTCGAAGGAGAGGCTTCGGATCTGCACGTTCGCGAGGGACGCCTGAACCCGCAGTTCGAGGACCGCGGTCGTTGTTGCGACGACCCCCGCGAGGGGCCGCTGGACCACCTGGAGAGCCCCGGGCCGACGGCCGACGATGAGCGACCCGTCGAGGGCGTCGTCGTGGCGACTCGCGATCGCGAGACGGAGGTCACGCGAAAGATCCAGATCGATAGCCGCTTCCGTAAGGAGGATTTCGAATTCCGTTCCGGCGGATGCCGCGGGGAAGGAACCTCGGGATCGCAGGGAGGTCGCGTTGTCGCGGTCGGGATCTCCGGTCCACTCCCGCAGGACGCTCTCCCGCATCTGGCCTCCCCATCCCCACGCTTCGGCGACATAGTCGGCGTCGAACCCCTCCACGACGTAGCCCGACAGTGCCGGATCGTCGATCAAGAGATAGAGACTCGAGGTGTCGTTCCCCGGGAACATCGGGGACCGGGTCCGGCCGTATACGAAGAGACGGCCCGGCTCTTCGTGGAACGCGTACGCAACGAGGTCCACGTGGCCTGGAATCCCTTCTGTGGGATCCACATACTTTGCCACACTCGTCCATTCCGAGAAATCCGCGTCCACGGCGAACAGGGAACCGGGCGGCTCCTGGACGCCGAGGAAGAACCCTGCGAGGAGCATCACGACAATCGCACTCGCGATGAAGACGACCGTACGCCGTACGTCGGAGGACGCGATGACCCCGTGCGTGTTCAGGCGAAGCCGGACGCCATTCACGTACCCGATCCCCGTGACGAGTCCGTTCGTCCGCCCGACGCCGTTCA
>DATEUA010000017.1:0-19975 GCA_035283405.1 Thermoplasmata archaeon
CGGATGGAACGCCGCGGCGATGAGGTTCCCCTCCCGTGCGAGGACGATCTTGTCTCCGTACCGTGCGAGAGGCCTGCATCGCCCCCAGGTCCGCACGATCGCCGGAGCGCGGATGAACACGCCTCGGAAAGGGCGGTCGAGGCCCTCGACCGCGAGATCGATCTCGAAGGACTCCCGCTGCCGTCCGAAGGCGTTCCGGTCCACGGCCATGTCCATGAGCCCCAGGAGGCGCGTCTCCGTCTTCTCCGCCTGGGGGCCCCCCTCCTTCGCGAGGAGGATGCAGCCGGCGCACGTGCCGAGGATAGGCATGGATTCCTCCTGCGCGCGCCGCACGATCTCGTCGAACAGCCCGAGTTTCATGAGGAGTTTCGAGATCGTCGTGCTCTCGCCCCCCGGAATCGTGAGGGCCTGGGCTCGCGCGAGGTCCTCCCGCCGGCGAACGTGGAACGCATCGCCCGTGTGCCCGAATGTCTGGATCGCGCGGGCGACCGCGTCCACGTGCTCGCTCGCGTCCCCCTGGACCCCGACGACGCCGACACGCATCGGCGCACCTAGGCGTCCGGGCCCTAAAAACGATTCGCGGCCGGCTCAAGGGCGGCCCGTCGCGGGTTTCCTCGAGGTCCGGCCCGCCGCGCCGAGGACCGCCAGGAAGGCAAGGATCGCGGCGCCCACAATGCCTGCAATCGCCCACGGTGCGAACAGTCGTGCCGCGACGGAGCCCCCGTCCGCCTCGGGCAGTTGGACATATTTCAGGAGGACGGCGTCGAACGCCTGGGACTGGAGTACGTACCTCGCGTCCGGGGACGTTGGGTCCCAGAGGGGCGAAGCGTCCGCATCGAGACAGCACAGGGTTCCAAGGACGTCGCCTCGGGGCGCGCGGTACCACAGCTCCATCGGGCTCGGAACCTCGTTCCAGAGGGCGAGGATCCGGTAATCCCACTGAAGGGAGCCCGGAATCAGGAAGCGGGTTCCTCCCGTCCCGAGGAGGGCGAGCGCGAATGCCTCCAGGTCCTCCGGGGACGAGATCGATGCGACGATTATGCCCGAACCGATCGCTTGGATGTCCACGTCGAGCGGGGCCTTGGCACGGGCAATCGGGGCGATCGATGCGACCGAGAGGAAGATCGCCATCAGCGCCGCGACGGAAACCCCTCTCATCCGCGATGTCCATGATCCGGCGGGCGGAAAAGGGTTTCGGGGCGCAGGACAGGGGCCCTGCGGACTACCCGCCCGTCCGACGGCGGCGGAAGAGCTCTTGCAGGATTGCCGCGAACGTCGCAGAATCCGGGAGGCATCCGAGCCGCTGCGAGAGCACGCTGTTCAACAGGATCTCGTCGCCAATCTCCGGCGCCTCGTACCGTCGGACAACCTGATCCCCTTCCGGGAACACGGCCTCACCATGCAGGGACCGACGGAGCGCGTCGAGTCGACGGCCATCGAGGGCGACGATCTCGAAGAACCGGTCGAGGGCGAGAGGACGAACGCGGTTTCGTCCGACGATCGACACTCGGACGCGATCCACCTCGGGGTTCAGGGTCGTGTTCGCCTCAAGGGCTTCGCGGCGGATCCCGACCTGGAACAGCCGGAGGTCGGTGGACGTTCCGCCGTACGGTGTCACGTACCAATGCTTGAGGGTTTCCACGGGGTACGCGATCTTCTCGTGGCTGAAGAGTTCAGGCCTTCGCTGCGTAGCCGGAGTCGTTGGCGGGTGCCTATTTGAGTGTTCAGGCGTCAGAATCCGAATTGCGAAAAGAGGCCCGAGCGCGTCGTTTCCGCGGCCCGCGCGATACGCTTATCTACGACCCGGATGTACGCCGGGCGGGTGCCGCCACGGCCATCGGTTTCGTCCTGATCGACATCGAACCGACGCACGAGAAGCAGGTCTATGAGGCGCTCCTGACGATCGACCAGATCGTGGAACTCTACCCGCTCTTCGGGGAGTACGACCTCATCGCGAAGGTCGAGGCGGACACGTACGACGCAATCGGGTCGGTCGTCGTCTCACGGATTCGCACGATCCAGGGCGTGAAGGCCACGAAGACCCTCGCGCGCATGTCGATCTGATCATCCGGGGCCCTACTCCCCGCGCCGAGGCTCGTACACGGCGACCGCGTCGACGGTCAGACGCAGACCCGGGAGGTCGACCCCAAGCTTCGCGGTCGATCGCGCGGGCGGCTGCTCCGGGAAGACTTCTTGGTACGCCTCGTTCATCGCGCCGAAGTCCTTCGGATCCGCCAAGAACACGGTCGTCTTGACGACCGCGTCCATCCCAAGACCGAGTTCTTCGAGGATGGCCGCGATGTTCCGCAGGCACTGTCGCGTCTGCCCGCCGACGTCCGGTGACGCCCATTCTCCCGCCTTCGTCCCGGGAGCGAGGGGCGTCTGTGCGCTGATGAAGACGAATCCGTTCGCGACGACGCAGTGGGAGTACGGACCGACGGGCTTTGGGTGCTTCGGCAGATCCGGGATAGCTTTCATAGACGACTCCGACCGGGCAACGCGGGTGCGTCGCAAAAGGATTTCCCGCTGGCCCCCTGATCCCTCCGAGGTGTGACGCCGAATCAGGACGACTAAAACTATATTAGAGCGGGAGGTCGTTCGACGCAAAAAGGCCGCGGCGTCAGCCTCCCTCTGGCGTTCCCATGCCCAAACGAGAGTTCGTCTTCCGAATCGGTGGAGCCGCCGGCGACGGCGTGTCGTCGACCGCGGAAAGCTTCGCGAAGGTCTGCGCCCGAAGCGGACTCCATGTCTGGACCTACTCGTCCTACCAGAGCGTCATCCGGGGGGGGCACGTCTGGACCCAGGTCCGCGCGTCTACGGAGCCCCTGCTCTCCCACGGGGAGGATCCGGACGTCCTTGTGGCCTTGAATCCGCAGACGGTCGACATCCACCAAGGCCTCGTCGCGGAGGGCGGTGCCGCCATCTTTGACTCGGAATCGGCCCGCACGGACCCGGCGAAGGCCCGTCCGAACGTGCGCTCCCTCGGACTCCCCCTCCGGCGAATGGCCCAGGAGTTCTCGAAGAACGCCCTCATGCGGAACACGGTCGCCCTGGGGGCGGCCATCGCGCTGTTCGACCTGAGCTTCCGACATGTGGAGAGCGCGTTCAAGGACGTTTGGGGCGACAAGAAGCCCGAGGTCGTGGAACAGAACGTCGGGGCCGCACGGGCCGGGGCCGCGGCGGTCGCGGAGCACGGCGGATCCCTGAAACTCGGCCTCAAGTACACGGACGAGCCGAGGCATCTCATGACGGGCAACCACGCGATTTGCCTCGGGGCCCTCGCCGCGGGCTGCAAATTCCTCGCTCAGTATCCGATGACCCCCGCCTCCTCGATCATGCACTGGATGGCCGCCCACGCGCCGAAGCACGGGGTCGTCGTGAAGCAGGTCGAGGACGAGCTTGCGGCGATCAACATGGCGCTCGGCGCGGGGTTCGCCGGCGCGCGGGCGATGACCGCGACCTCCGGGGGAGGCTTCTGCCTCATGGTCGAGGCCCTCGGCCAGGGAGGGATGACGGAGACGCCCGTCGTCGCGGTCCTCGTGCAACGGTCGGGACCCTCCACGGGCCTTCCGACGAAGACGGAACAGGGGGACTTGAACCTGGCCCTCGGGGCGGGCCAGGGAGACTGGCCGCGGGCGATCCTCGCGCCTCGGAATCCGGAGGAGTGCTTCAGCCTGACCGCCCAGGCGTTCAACCTGGCAGAGATCTACCAGACCCCGATCATCGTCGTCTCGGACCTCTACCTGTCCGAAGGGTATCGGACCGTTGACCCGTTCGACTTCAACGTGCCCATCGTCCGCGGGATGGTCGTGGCGGACGGGGGCGAGGCGAGGGGCTTCCAGAGGTATCGGCTGACGGAGTCCGGCGTGAGTCCGCGCGCCCTCCCGGGGGCGAAGGGGTTCCAGCACATCGCAGCGTCGGACGAACACATGGAGTCCGGCGAACTCATCTCGGACATCCTCGCGGGGGTCCCGGAATACGTCGAGGAGCGTCGCCGGATGATGGACAAGCGGATGCGAAAGCTCGACGGTCTGCGCAAGGATACGCCCGCGCCGGAGCGGTGGGGGCCTTCGAACGCGGATCTCACCCTCCTGACCTGGGGCTCCACGCAGGGTCCTGCCCGGGAGGCGATCCTCCGTCTCGAGGCGGACGACGGGGTCAAGGTGAACGCGATCGAGTCCCCGACGCTGTTCCCCCTCCACGGGGAGGAGACCCGCGAGCTCCTGCGCGGCGCGAAGAGGACCCTCGCCGTCGAGGGCAACTACACGGGTCAGTTCGCGCGGCTCCTGCGCACGGAGACCGGCTTCGCGGTCGATCACTTCTACGGCAAGTACGACGGGGAGCCTTTCGCGTCCGGGGAGATCGTCTCGAAGATCCTCGAGGTGGTACGATGAAGGCGGCGTTCGAACTCCAGACGTACAAGTCCCAAATCAAGCCGACGTGGTGCCCAGGCTGCGGGGACTTCGCCGTCCTGAACGCCCTCCAGAAGGCGATCCATGCGATGCAGCTTGAGCCGTGGAACATCGTCCTCGTGTCGGGCATCGGCTGCTCGAGCAATCTTCCCCACTTCCTGTCTACGTACGGGTTCCACTCGATCCACGGCCGTTCGATCCCCGTCGCAACGGGCATCAAGCTCGCGAACCCGGACCTCCATGTGATCGTGACGGGCGGAGACGGGGACGGGTACGGGATTGGCCTGGGGCACACGATGCACGCGATGCGTCGCAACCTGGACATCACGTACATCGTGATGAACAACCAGGTGTACGGACTTACGACGGGGCAGGCCTCGCCGACGGCGGAGAAGGGGATGAAGACGAAATCGACCCCGAACGTCGGGGTGATCGAGAACCCGATCGATCCGATCTCCCTCGCGATCGCGTCCGGGGCGACGTTTGTCTCGCGGACGTTCAGCGGGGACGTGAAGAACATGGCGGACATCGTCCAGAAGGGGCTCGAGCACAAAGGGTTCTCCCTGGTCGATTGTCTCTCGCCCTGTGTGACGTACAACAAAGTCAACACGTACGACTGGTTCAAGGAGCGGGTGTACAACCTGCAGGGAGAAGGCCACGACTCCGGGGACATCCGCGCGGCCTTCTCGAAGGCCGTCGAGTGGCCGACGGCTCAGAGGGAGCGGATCCCGATCGGGATCTTCTACAAGGTCGAGGACGTGCCAACGTACGAAGACCTCGAACCGGGTCTCAGCCGTGGCCCTCTGGTGCGACAGCCCCTCGGCCTCGAGGACCCAGACGCCCTCATGTCCGAGTTTCTGTGACGACGGCCTAGAGGATCTTCGGAAATTCGAGCCTCATCGCCCCGGGATCCTGCCCCGGGCGTCCGATGACCGCCCGCCGCGCCTCAACCGCCTCGATGAGCGCGCGTGAATCGATTTCCATGTAGCGCGCGGGATAGCGACGGAGCTTCGTCAGGGCCTTCTCGAAGAGGGCGAGGGCTCCGCGCACATTTCCGTTCTTGACGTGGTGGAAGCCCGCAGCGACCTGGATGAGCCCTTGGAGGAACAGACGCGCCTCCCCGTGCTCCTCGCGCCAGAGCGCCTCCCAGACGTCGTGCGCCTCGAAGAAATACTCCTCGTTGAACAGCTGGATGCCCTCGCGAAAGGGGTCGAAGGCGGGTCGAGATTCTGCCACGGGGGCGGGAAGGCGCGTCGCCGGAATGAACCTTGGCGCCTACGGCTTCGTCACGACGAGCCGCCAGTCCTCCCCTTCCTTCGCGACCGTGTACGCGTATCCGTTCTGTTCGCACAGAACCGGGATCGACGAAGTCGCGGTGGGCCCGCTGTCCGTGATGATCTGGAGGGCGCTTCCGCGCGGAAGGTTCTCCAACCTTTCTTTCGCGCGGATGAACGGATAGGGGCATAGCATCCCTCGTGTGTCGAGGACTTCCGCGGCCGCCTCCACGCGGGTTGGGTTCTCCAAGACGCTCGCCGGACCCATATTCGAACGCTCAGATGAACGTCACGACGCCGCCGCTCTTCGCCGCGGGGAGCGCGCCGTTCAGGAAGCCGATCATGTCCTCGAGGACGACCCCCGGCTCGACGGTGTCCGGGGTGATCCCCTCCTGCTTCAAGATGTCGCTCGACGCCGCACAAGCACACACCTTCGCCCCGAGCTTGATCGCGTCCCGGAGGACGCTCCCGAGGGTCGGGTAGCCTGGCAGCTGGATCTTGTCTGCGGCTCCTTTCTTGAGAAGGTCCAGGCCGGACGTCGTCGCGTAGAGGGTCGCTTTGTGACCCATCGCCGCCGCGCCCATCGCGAGTTGGAGCGCCGGGTATGCGCGGTTCGGATCGTTCGAGACGAGCACAATGTGAAGCTCCTGCTGCACCATGTTCTCTATAACTCTGTTATTCAGGATGCTATTTGAACTTTCGTGAGATAAAAATACCTCAGATTTGTCTCTTTGCCTGCGAGAGCATGGTTCGAACCGTCTCAGGCTCGAAGGTGCCGCGCTCGGTCGCGATCCGAGAGACGAGCCGGGCGGGGACGACCTCGAAGTAGCGGTTCATCGTGTCCACCGCCTCCGGCGGCCGGTCCCAGACTTCCGTGGACGGCATCAAGGGGGCCCCGGGCCACGACCCCTCATCGTAGCGCGCATCGAACTTGAGGCTCTCGCACGCGACGTAGGTCGGCCTCCCATGGTCTTTCGCGCCTAGGGCCAGGGCGTACGTTCCGACCTTGTTCACAATCGATCCGTCCCGGAGCACGCTGTCTGCTCCGACGAGGGCGTACGTGGCGGTGGCTAAGAGCCCGGGGCCCATCGAATCGGGAACGAGGGTGGCGGGGATGCCCGCCTCCTTCAGGGCGACTGCCAGGAACCGGCCCTCGAACAGGGGACGCGACTCCATGACGTACACGCGTTCGAGACGACCCTTCTCGTGCGCGCGCACGATGCATGCAAGGACGTTGTCGCTGAACGTGAGCGTCACGACGACGCCCGAATCCGGCGCGATTTTCAGGAAGTTTCCGGCGACCTTCTCCCGGGCGGACTCGAGCTCGCCCCGCAAGTGCGCAAGGACGTCCTTGGGTTCCTGCCCTTCCGCGACGAGATGGGCGAAGACCTGGGTTACGTTGTACAGGGCCGCGTTCGTGTGCTGCGCCGCCGCAAGTCGGCGCGTCGCTTCCCGCACGGAATCGGGTTCCGGGCGACCGCGGGATGTGTCGATGAGGGCCTCGAGCCCGCGGAGGCCGATCCTCGCGATGCGGTTCGCTCCGCTCGTGTGGTCCGATGCAATCGTCTCGATCGCATCCTCAACGGCTTGGGGCAGCACGTTCCATCCTCTCGTGGTACGCGGCGAGGCCGTTGATGCTCACACGGATCCGCCGCTCCAGGAAATCCGACGGGTAGAGTCTCGCCGCGCGACACGTCATGTCGTACATCTCCTTGAGGACTCGGGATTCCCCGACGGACCGGAGTTTCTCCCGGATGAGCCGTGACCAGGCGGGGTAGAGGGTCATCATCCGCTCGATCGCTTCTTTCGGTCGGGTGTGCGGTCCATAGTGGCTGAAGAGGAGGGCCTTCGGATCGAGGGCGAGGATTCGTGCGAACGTGGCCATGTTGCGCTCGAGATCAAACGCGGGGGCCGGAGCGATCGGCATCAGGATCTCGTCCGCGGGAAAGTAGAGGCCCGCCGCGTCGCCCGTGTACAGACATCCGTTGCGCTCGTCGAGGATCGTCAGCTCGTGGGGCGCGTGTCCGGGGGAGTCGAGGAACCGGAGCACGTGCTTCCCCAGATCCAGCGACATGCCATCCGTCACGGCGATGAGGCGCTCCGCGGGAACGGGCCGCATCGTCCCGAATTCAAGTGCCTCGTCAGGTCCGAGGGCGGTCCGGGCGCTCGCTACGAGCTTCGTCGGGTCGACCAGGTGTTTCAGGCCCCGCTCGTGGACGTAGACCTTCGCCTGCGGCATCGCTTCCAGGAGGAAGCCCGCGCCGCCCGCGTGATCGAGATGGACGTGCGACACGACGAGGGCATCGATCTCGGTCGGCCTCAGACCGAACCCCTGAACCGCCTCGAGGATCCGTCCCACCTCCAACGACGTCCCCGTCTCGATGATCGTCTTGCGCTCATCGTCGATCAGGTAGATCGCGCCGAAGGCCTCCTGGTTGAACATGTGGACGTCTGCGAGATGTGTCTCCGCATCGAACGGGAGACGTGAGAAGCCCATCGGACGGAGGGATGCCTGGAGCGCCCATCTACCTTTGCCTGCGGACGGTATTCGGGAACGCTTTTCTACGCGGGCGCGGCTCTCGGCTTCGCGGCGGTAGCCAAGCTTGGCCAACGGCGCGGGATTTAGGGTCCCGTCCCGAAGGGGTTCCCAGGTTCGAATCCTGGCCGCCGCACCTTCAGACCGGCGTCTGCGCGGGAAACGGCCCATCGAGTCAGGCGAGAGACGCAAGGGAGCCTTCAAGGAAGACGACGGGCGAGAATCCGAGATACCGGCCGTCGCCGCAATCACTTGAGGACGTCGACGAGCGCAACGCGCTCCAGGGCGAGTTCTTCCCTACGTGTATCGGAGACGGTCTTCTCCTCCGAAGGGCTCACTCCAAGGGAGGCCAGAGACTTCCCCCCGGGCTCGAGCACGGTATCGTCCCGAGTCCAGCCCAGGCTCGCCACGAGCTCATCGACCGCGTCGAGGCCGAATGCAAGGACCGCGGTCGCGATCGTATCCTCTCGGAGCCCCGCGACGCGGATTGCATGGGAAACCTGACGCTGCCCAGAAAGGTACAAGAGCGACTCCATCGCGACGGAATGTGCGGTCATCCGTCCTTCTCGCTGCGCGCGTTCCGCATGGAGGATCGCGGATTCGACGTGACGCCTCCCGAAGACGGCGCGCGCGTCCGCGAGGAGGACCTCCGCCCCTCGGTTCGCTGCCCACGCCTGCGCTGCTTTCAAGACGCCGGAAGGGTCCCTGACCGCGCCGCGGGCTCCCACGAGAGTCCATCTCATCCGAAGTCCCCAAGGGCCGCTTGACCCTCCATCTCCCGGGTGTCAACCTGTTCTCCAAGTTGCTCCTTGATCCGCTTCGCGACAGCCTGGCCGATCACCGGAATCCTCGCGAGGGCATTCGCGTCAGCTTTCTGAAGGTCCCGCAGGGTCCTGTAGCCCGCTTGGACGAGGGCGCGAGCTCGCACGCGGCCGACCCCACGGAGGGACACGAGCTCGAGGAGTTCCTCCTTCACGCCATACTGAACGCGGGTCGTGAGCCGCGTCAGGGCGCGGACCTTCTTCTTGTTGAAGATTCGACCGAGCTCCCCCATGGAGTGCAGCAGCCATTCCGCCTGGTCCGTCATCCGACGGATATCCCCCGGTCCAATCCCGAACTTCTTGGTCGTCTCGTCTTCTGTCCGTTCGCCCATCCAGTCGTCGAGGAGCGACGCGGTCTTGACTTCGGCGAGGAAGAAGTCGTAGTCCTCGACGGGGAACGTCAGCTCCTCCTGCGCGATCTTCTGCTCGACCCAAGCGTAGTCGCCCCGCCGCAAGTAGAGCTTCGGCATGTCGGGCGTCGAGCATGCCGCCCACAGGTGGTAGAACGGATCTTCGCGGGATTCGCGGAGGGCATTGCGCATCTTCACCGCGCTGAGCGGGTCAATATAAAGGTCGCTCGTCCGCTTCCCGAAGAACGTCGCGCGAAGGTTCGCATCTTTGCGCGTGATGAAGTCCTCCCGCTCTAGCAACGCGAGGACATCCAGGACCTTCCCGCGGATCGCGTAGACGTCCCCTTGGAACGCGAAGAAGGTTCGGTTGAAGAAGGCGAACAGCTCCTCTTCCGTCGCGACGTGCCCCGTCGCGATGTTCGCGAGGACATGCATCCGGAGGGCCGGTTCGGACCCGAGCTTCGACTCGATTGCCTCCGGTTCGCTCCGGAAGTAGTCCTCGATGAGTTCGTCCACGTCGTCCTCGTCCTTCGCGAACAGGATCGCCTCCCCGTACGGGTCATACCTCGGTCGGCCGGCGCGCCCGCACATTTGTTTGATCTCGAGCACGGGGATTGGGGTCAGTCCCAGGTTCACGTCGAATCGGTTCAGGTCGCGGACGACGACGCGTCTCGCGGGGAGATTAATTCCGGCGGCGAGCGTCGGGGTCGCGACGATGCACTTGATCCGCGTCTTCTTGAACTCCTTCTCGACGAGGCCTCTCTGGTCGTTCGTCAGGCCTGCGTGGTGGAAGGCTACACCTGCCTCGATGCACTTCCCGAGGCGCGCGCCCATGGACGTCGACTCGTCCTGTCCGCGGATGAGCCGCTCCGCGCACTCGCGCAGCCTTTCGAGGTCCTTCTCCGAGAGCGCTGCTCGGACGCCGCGGGCGACGGATCGCGCGAGGGCCTCCGCGGAACGCCTCGTGTTCACGAAGATCAGGGCCTGGCCCCCGGATGCCATTACATCCGTGACGAGGCCGGAGAGATCGTCCTCCCCCGCGCGGACTTCCTGGACCGCCCCGTCCGCAAAATGCACGAGGCCACCGTGGTAAACGCCTTGTTTGAGCGGGACAGGCCGCCACTCGCTCGTGATGTGCTCCGCCTCGAGCCATCGCGCGAGTTCCGCGGAGTTCTTGATCGTGGCGCTGAGGGCGAGCACCTGGGCTTGCGGATTCACCTGGCGGAGCTTCGCCAACGTCACTTCGAGGGTGGGCCCACGGTCCGCGTCGTTGATCAAGTGGACTTCGTCGGCGACGACCACCGTGAGGCGCTGCAACCAGTTCGTCCGATGCCGCAAAAGGCTGTCCGCGCGTTCCGAGGTCGCGACGAGGACGTCGAATTTCTCGAGGCTTGGATCCGCTGAATCATAGTCCCCGACGCTCATCCCGACCTTCATGCCGATGGGTTCGAATTCCTTGAGTGCCTCGTACTTCTCCGTCGCGAGAGCTCGGAGGGGCACGATGTAGAGGGCCTTCCCGCCTCGAAGAACCGACGCGAGGATTGCGAGATACGCAATCAGGGACTTGCCGCTCGCCGTTGGGATCGCGAGGACGAGGTTCTCGCCCAGAAGTGCCGGTCCAATCGCATCGGCCTGCGGCGGATAGAGCTCCTCGATCCCTTGCGTCTTCAGGAGTTCGACGATCCGGGGATCCACCCCGAGGTCCGCGACCCTCATTCCGTTGGCGATTCAACCCCGTCGCCATAAACGTTTGGCGGGGTTCGACGGAACGCTGCTGCCTACGGAATCGCTATGAACCTGCCGCCGCATCGCGTCGTATGGCCGCGAAGAAGCCTTTCGTCCGAATTCGATCTGCGCGCCCTCGCGACCTGCCGGCATGCGCCCGCCTCTGCGTCCGGTCCATCCGCGACATGGTCCGCCGCCAGGGCGAGCGGCCACCTCGGCTCCGGGAGCGGGACCTGCTCGTATTCATGCGCCACGCCCTTGTCACGGATCCTCAGGGATTCCAGGTCGCAGTCCATCGCGGTCGGATTGTGTGCGTCGGAATCGCAATCCTTCGGGAGAAGACGCACTTCCTCGCCCAGTTCTTCGCACTTCCCGGGATGCAGAGCCAGGGCATTGGGCGTCAGGTGCTCGCACGCGTCTTCGAGGAGCCTCGCCCGCCTCGCGGGTCCGTGCGGACCGTGGTCGCCTCCCTGGACCACCGGGCGCAGGCTCTGTACCTGAAATTCGGGATGCTTCCCCGCACGATCATGTACACCGTCTCCGGCAGACCGCCGAGAGCCCCGTCCGTCGGCTCGATTGAACTTCGTCAGGTGGGTCCGACGGGTCGCTCGACGAAGCGGGCCCGCGACCTCGCGGCGCGGTACGACACTCGATTGCGGGGCGCTCGCCGGGATCAGGACCACAGATTCTGGCTCAGCGTCGTCCCAGGGACACGTTTCTTCGAGGCGCGACTCCGAGGGAAGACGGTGGGGTATGTCCTGATCCGAGGAAATGGCGTCATCGGACCCGGAGGCGTGCGGGACGGCTCCCTGAGCGAGTCGCTTCTTTCCGCCGCGTTCGCGAGGGCACACGGACTCGGATTGAAGAAGGTCTCCGCCTGGATCCCGGGGCTCAACGCGGGGGCGCTCGGTGCGGCCTTTGCCGCGGGATTGAAGGTGGATTTCGTGACCGTTTGGATGTCGGCAAAGGCGATCGGGAATCTCGCCGCGTACATTCCGTCCGGAGGCGTCCTGTTCTGACCGGGGACATCGTCGAGAATCGGGGACGGCAGGAAAGGACACGGGTCTCGGCGGTCCCCCGCACGGCGCGGCCTACCGAACCTTCCGCGACCGTAACGGGCTCGTGAGCTCGAGCTGGTTTCCGTCCGGATCCCGGAACGTTGCCGTCACGGAACCCCAGGGCATCTTCTCCGGCAGCCGCGTGAACCGGACTCCTTTCTGCCTCAAGGCGCGGTACGCCGCGCGGCAGTCCGCGACCTCGAAGTGAAGGGCCACCGGGCCTCGGGTCGAACGTCGGTGCCCGCCGTGGATCGCGAAGAGGATGTCGCCGACGCGGAAACTCGCGTACTCCTCGTGGACGTCTTCGAGGGAGTGGACCTTCAGTCGGAGTGCGTCCCGGTAGAACCGCAGGCTGCGGTCGAAATCCCGGACGAACAGGAGGATCGGGTTGATCCGGCGGATCATGGCCCTCAATGTACGCGAGGACTCATAGGCCTTGTCCCATCGACCGAAAGCCTTTATCGCGACCGGTGCTTCGGTCGCCCGGATGGTCAGTCTCGAGACGGAATTCGCAGGCATCAAGATGTGGAATCCTACGATGCTCGCCTCGGGGTTCCTCGACGAGACGGGGGGCTCCCTCCTCCGAGTGTACCGGGAAGGGGCCGGGGCGGTCGTCACGAAGAGCATCGGCCCGGAGCCGCGCGAGGGGTACGCGAACCCCACGATCGTCGAACTGGATGTGGGGATGCTCAACGCGGTCGGGCTACCGAACCCGGGGATGGTCGAGTTCGAGCGGGAGGTGAAGATCGCCCTCGAGGGAGGCGCCCTCGTGATCGGGTCCGTGTTCGGCAAGGACGCGGCGGAGTACGCCCTTGTCGCGGAGCGGCTCGCCTCGTACGGCGTGCCGGCGATCGAGTTGAACCTCTCGTGCCCGCACGCGAAGGGCCTCGGGACGGAGATCGCGCAGAGCCTGGACGCGGTCCAGGAGTTCACCCGCGCGGCAAAGGATGCCGTGGACGTGCCTGTCTTCCCGAAGCTCTCCCCGAACGTCTCGAACATCGCGGCGTACGGGATCGCAGCGGAAAAGGGGGGCGCGGACGGGATCGTGGCGATCAACACGGTGAAGGCGATGGCGATCTCCCCGGATCTGAAGATGCCCCTCCTCGCGAACAAGTACGGCGGCCTGAGCGGGCCCGCGATCCGTCCGGTCGGGGTGAAGGCGGTCTACGACCTGTACGACGCGGTCGACGTGCCCCTCGTCGGGGTGGGCGGCATCGTGTCGGGCCGGGACGCGCTGGAATACCTGATGGCGGGCGCGAGTGCGATCCAGATCGGGACGGCGCTCGCGACGGGCGGGCTCGGGGTGTTCGAGCGCGTGAAGAAGGAGATGTCGAGCGTCCTCGAGGAGATCGGGGCGAAGTCCGTGAAGGACGTGATCGGGGTCGCGCATGAATAGGCTCCAGGTGGTCCCCCTCCTGGACGTGGTCCGGGAGAGCCACCACACGACGAGCTACCGATTTCGGGCGGACATCGGCGGCGAACCCGGCCAGTTCGTGATGGTCTGGATTCCGAAGCACGACGAGCTTCCGATGGCCTTGTCGTACCTCGGGCCCGTGAAGGGGTTCACGGTGCGAGACTACGGGGACGCGACCCACGCCTTGATGTCCTTCCGTCCGGGCGAGCGAATCGGGATCCGCGGGCCGTACGGGAACGCGTTCCGACTCGAGGGAGAGGAGCTCCTCGTGGTCGCGGGCGGGGTCGGCATGGCCTCCGTGGTCGCCGCGATCGAGGCGTTCGTGCAGCAGGGGGCTCACATCACGACGGCCCTCGGCGCCCGGACCGCGGAGGAACTCCTGTTCGTGGACCGCGCGACGGCGGCGGGGGAGACGCACCTCGCGACGGACGACGGCTCCCGTGGCTTCCATGGCCTTGCTCCCGCCCTTGCAGAACGCCTCATGGATCGCCACGCATTCGACCTCATCCTGACCTGCGGACAGGAGAAGATGATGCAGCTCGTCGTGGACGCCGCCCGGAAGCGCGACATCCCCGTTCAGGCATCCCTCGAGCGATACATGAAGTGCGGAATCGGGATCTGCGACGCGTGCGCGTTCGACGACCGCCTCGTGTGCGTGGACGGCCCCGTGTTTACCGGGGAGGACCTCGTGGCCTCGGAGGATTTCGCGAAGTTCCGGAGGGACAAGACGGGCCGCCGCATTCCCGTGTGAGGCCCCGATAGCCTGAAGGGCCCTCGTGGAATCCCCTCCTCATGCCCGACTCCGACGTCGGTGTCTTCGCGCGGGACCTGCTCGACTGGTACGCGGAGTTTTCACCGCCGTTCGCCACCCAACTCGGGATTCACGAGTACGACCACCTGCTTCCCGATGGGACCTATGCCGCCCGGATCACGGAGCGGCGGAAGGTTCGGGAGTTCCTGAGACGGCTCGAGAGGATCGATCCCGCCCGGCTGTCTCCCTCCAAGAGGATTGACTACGGCGTGCTGCGCAACACGCTCCGACTGTACGCGTTCTACGGGGAGGAATTCCCCACGTGGAGGTCCTTCCCCGACGGGCCGGAGAACGCCGCGGAGGCCCTGTTCCCTCTGTTCATGCGGGATTTCGCGCCTCTCTCGAAGCGGCTCGAAAGCATCACGGCTCGGCTCGAGGCGACCCCGAGGTACGTCGAGGACACGAAGGGCCGCGTGAAGGAGCCCGTGAAGATTTGGTGCGAGATCGGCCTCGAGTCCACGGAGCACGTTCCCGGGTTCTACCAGGGCATCGAGGCCGCGGGCAGGGAGATCCTTCCCTCCGCGGATGCCGGGAGGCTCCGGGAGGCCGTCGCGAAGGCGACAGAGGCCGCGGCCGGGTATGGTCGCTGGATTCGGAAGACGCTCCTACCGAAGGCAAAGCCGAAGTTCGGCCTCGGCGCGACCAACTTCCGCAAGCTCGTTCGTCTCCGGGAACTCGGCCTCACGGTCGACGAAGTGTACGCGATCGGGAAGAAGTACCTCCGGGAGAGCAAGAAGGAACTCGCGCGGCTCGCGGGCGAGATCAAACCTGGAGCGACCCTCGAGGAGGCGAGGGAGATCGTGAAGTCGGACCACCCTCCGGACTTCGGCGGAGCGGTCGCATACACGGCGCAGGCGATGGAGGATTCCAAGCGGTTCGTCCTCGAGCGCCGCCTCGCGTCGATCCCCCCGAACGAAGAGCTCAAGGTGTCGGAGACGCCGGAGTACCTCCGGCACCTGATCCCCTTCGCAGCGTACAACAGTCCTGCGCGGTTCGAACCCAGACAGCAGGGGATCTACATCGTCACGACGTACCCGGACAAGCCCGAGATGCTCCGCGAGTTCGGGTATGCCCACGTCCGGAACACCGCGATCCATGAAGGCTACCCTGGCCATCACCTTCAGCTCACGTGCGCGAACCTGAATCCTTCCCTCGCACGCGCGTTCGGACACGCCGTCGAGACGATTGAGGGCTGGGCTCACTATTGCGAGGACATGATGAAAGGTGCCGGCTTCAGCGCGGACCCCGCGACGAAGTTCGTCCAGGTCACCGATCAGATCTGGCGCGCGTGCCGGATCCTGATCGACGTGGACCTCCACACGGGTCGGATGACCTTCGACGAGGCGGTGGAGTTCCTCGTCCGGGAATCGGGCATGGAGCGCCGCGGGGCCGTCGCGGAGGTGAAGCGGTACACCTTCAACCCGGGATACCAGCTCTCCTACCTCGTCGGGAAACATCTGATCCAGCAACTCAAGAAGGACGTGAAACGGGGCCTCGGGGAGGACTACAGCGACCGCCTGTTCCACGACACGTTCCTCTACGCGGGCTCGTTGCCGATGAAGTACATGCGACAGGTGTTCGACCAGAAGATTCGGGACCTCCGCAAGGTGCGCAGGACGGTCCGCGGAGCGTTGCGTCCCAGGACGTCCGGGGCGCGGTCGATACCTTAATATCGATTTCCCGGCATCGCGCGGCGCCGGAGAAGACGGATGAAGAGCATCGACGCGCTCGTCAAGAAGGCCCTGGAGTACAAGGAGAAGGGCCTCTCGGAGAAGGAGATCGGGGACGAGCTGCACCTGTCCGGCGAGACGGTCACCTGGCTCCTGACGCGCGGGGTGAAGGGCGGGGAGCCGCCGAAGGACGTGAAGATCGGATGGCGGTCCCTCGGGGTCTACGGGAACCGAATCGGGTTCGCGGCGGCCGCAATGACGGACATCATTCTCGAAGAGACGGAGAGCCGCGCCCTTGAGGTCGACTCGATCCTCGGCATCGCGATCAACGGGATTCCGTTCGCGACCCTGATCAGCGAGGAGCTGGGCAAGGAGCTCGTCATCTACCGCCCAAGCCAGGAACGTCACGGGAAAGGGGGCGCTTTCTCGTCGAACACCGCGAGCCCGAAGGGGAAGCGGGTCGTCTTGGTGGACGACGTGATCTCGACGGGCGAGACCCTGAAGGGCGCGATCGCGGACATCCAGGAGGTGGGCGGGACCCCGGTCCTCGCGGTGTGTCTCGTGAACAAGACGCCCGAGGACGAGGTGCACGGCGTCCCCCTCCGGGCCCTCATCCGCGCCCGCGCGATCGCGTAGGGACCCGTTCGCGCCCGCAAACCTTTAGGCCCCGCCCCGATTCCTTCGCCGGGTCGGATCGACCTGACACACTGGTACGACGATCTTCTCGAGGACGTGAAGGCCTTCGTGGGTCCCAAAGACGACCTCGTCGTGAACGCGGGCCTGAGCGTGAGCGGGCTCCAGCACGTCGGGCGGCTTCGTGGGGAGATCTCCCTTGCCCAGTTCCTGACCCGCAGCCTCGCGGGGGCGGGTCGGACGGTCCTGCAGAGTCTCGTCCTCTACACGCAGGATGAATGGAAGGGAAAGCCGGGACAGCTTGCCGCGTTCCGCGGGGACGAGGGCGCGAAGTACGTCGGGCGCAGGCTCATCGACGTCCCTGACCCTGGTGGGTGTCATGCATCCTGGGTCGACCACTACTGGCAGGACTTCGGCGGGGTCCTCGAGCGGTTCGCCCCCGGGGTGCGGATCGTCTCGACGACCGAAGCGTACAGGAATCCGGAAATGAAAGCGATCGTCCACGACCTCGTCTCGCGGGCGGAGCAGGTCCGAGGCGTCGTGAACAAGTACCGAAGCCGGAGGCCGTACCCGTCGGGATGGATCCCGTTCGAGGCGTTCTGCGATGCGTGCGGGACGATCGGCGCGCGGACCCTGTCCGTGGTGGGGGAGGCGGTGGAGTACGAGTGCGAGCGGTGCGGGGCGAGGGGACGGTCGTCCATCGAGAAGGGGAAGCTGAACTGGCGTCTCGAGTGGCCCGCCCTCTGGAAGACGTATCGCGTGGACGTGGAGCCGTTCGGGAAGGACCACGCGACCCCCGGAGGGTCTCGCGATTCGTGCAAGGAAATCGCGGAGACGGTCCTCCACTTCCGGCCGCCGATGGGAATCCCGTACGAGTGGGTGGGCCTGTCGGATCGCGGGAAGGACCTCGGGGACATGGGGTCGTCCGATTTCGTTGGGTTCACGCCCGCGCAGTGGGTCGAGGTCGGCGATCCGGAGGTCCTCCGGTACCTGTATGCCTTCAACCCGATCGCCCGACGCGTGGTCCTCGACCTGGCGCGGGTCGACGCGTACCACGACCTGTACGACTCCGCGGAGGCCGCCTGCTACAATCGGGCGTCGGAGGGAGACGAGGCGAACTTCGCGCGGTCCTACGAGCTCGCACAGATCGTGCCTGCGCCGGAGCAGGCGCCGTTCCGGCTGTCGTACCGGCATGCGGCCTACCTGTCGCAGGTCGGACCGACGACGGATCGCCTTGCGTGGACCTTCCGCCGGCTGCGGGACACGGGCATGCTGACCCGCGACCTGTCCGTGTGGGAGCGGGATCGCGTCGACCGCCGCCTTCGACAGGCCTGCGCCTGGGTCGAGACGTACTCGCCCGAGAATCGCGTCGCCCTCCTGGACGTCCTCACCCCGTCCGTCCGGTCCCAGCTCGACGCGACGGATCGCGAGGCCCTACGTGAGTTCGCGGCGCGCGCGAAAGGCATTTCTTGGACGGAGGACGCACTCAAGGAGTCGATGGTCGGCCTCACGAAGGCGGGAATCCTGCCGGTGGACACGCCCCGCTTCTTCCGGGATCTGTATCTCGTCCTCCTCGGAACCGAGAGAGGACCGAGGGCCGCACCGTTCCTCGCGGTCCTGCCGAAGGATTGGGTGCTCAGCCGGCTTCAGGACGGCGCCTCGTAGGAAAATCAGAAATACGTCCTGTCTGTTGGAACGCGCCGCAGCCCCGTGGTCTAGCGGCCAATCGCGATCGATTGGAGCGGTCGCGGGCCAGTGATTCGAGGCTCTGGATCGGCCGGTCCGGCCGAGGGGAGACCTCGCGACGGCAGTTCGAATCTGCCCGGGGCTATCCCTTCCCATCCGGGACAGAGGATCCCGCTAGGGTTTGAGTCGTGGGATCGCCGCGCGCAGGGACACTTCCCTACCGGTCCGTTCCTCCTTCGGTCCGGAACGCGCGATGCTCCGCGACGAGTCGCTCGTACGCCGAGACCTCCTCTCGAATTCGGTCCTCGTCCCAGCTGAGGTAGGTCGCGAGGCGTTCCGCGACGGGCCGCGCGGCGGTGAGCCCCTGGTCCGGTGCCTCGTAGAAGATGCCGAGGCGGCGCACGAGTACGTCGGGAAGCGTCGTCGCCATCTCGCACTGGACCGCGATGCTCACCTCCACCCAGACGTACGGCAGGCCGGGCAGGACCGGCTCCGTGGCACCGGGCCAGGTGAGCGAGGCCTCGACGTCCTCCGGCGCATGTCGAGACGCGAGGTGAACCGCGGTTCCCATGTCGAAACCCATCTCCGCGAACCGTCCGGGGGTCGCCGTGGCACCGAGCACCGCGCCTTTCGTCGAACACCGAACCCTGCGTCCGAGGCGGGCGCAAACCAGGTCCACGACGTCCTCCGCCATCGCGCGCATCGTGGTGAGCTTGCCCCCTGCGATCGAGACAAGCCCGTCGGGGTCCTCGAACACAGAATGAGCGCGAGAAATGTCGGACTCGTTCGCACCGCGGCGCGAGCCCTGGAGAAGAGGGCGGAGTCCCGCATACGCGCTCACCACGTCCTCGATTCGGAGCTCCGCCCCGGGGAACGCGTCATTCAACGCCTCGAGGAGGTAGTCGACCTCATCCCGACGGGCCACGACCCGGTCCCAGTCTGCTTCGTAGTCCGTGTCCGTCGTGCCCACGAGATCGAGCGGACCCCACGGAATCACGAACAGGACGCGGCCGTCGCGAGGCGACGTGAGGACGCATCCCTCGTGATTGCCGATCCGTTCACGGGGCACGAACACGTGGACCCCCTTCGTGGGACGCACGGTCCGCGTCGCGGTTCGACCTCGAAGTCGATCGATCCAGACTCCGGTCGCGTTCACGACGACGGATGCCTCGACGTCGAACGGTCGATCCGAGACTCGGTCGCGCGCCCGGGCCCCCCGGATGTGGCCTCCGGTCCGGAATAGCTCAAGGACCTCCGTGTGATTCGCAACGATCGCGCCGGCGGCTGCCGCCGCCCGGACGACCGCGAGGACGAGACGGACGTCGTCCGTTCGGGCGTCGTAGTAGACGCCGGCCGCCCGGAGGCCCTGCCTCCGCAGGCGAGGCTCGACGGTAGCGATCTCCGTCGGTCGCTTCCACCCGTGTCTCGTGAGGACGTTGTCGCACGAGAGGATGTCGTACAAGAACAGGCCGAGGCGGAGGGTCCACGGCCCCGGTCCTCTCCCGCGATACGAAGGGATCGTGAACCGAATCGGTCGCACGAGGGCGGGCGCAGACCGCACAAGCAGGTCTCGTTCCCGGATCGC
>DATEUA010000018.1:0-2579 GCA_035283405.1 Thermoplasmata archaeon
ATGGCGAGGGTCGCGAGGGAGGCGGGTCTCGAGCACCGGGTCCACGTGGTCCCGCCCGGCACGACGATCGAGATCTAGGCGCTCACGAAGACGCACCGGCGAACGTGTTCCTTCGCGTCGATCTCGCGGACGATGAACGCCACGAGGTCCGAGACCGGGATGGCGGACAGGAGCCCGAGGCGGAGGTCCGGCGCGGCCTTCCATCGCCCCTTGCCCCGTCCCTCCGAGATGCGCGGGGGCTTCACCACCGTCCAGTCAAGCCCGCTCCCGATCACCGTCCGCTCCTGCTCGTCGCGGTCCGAGGCCAGGGCCGGCGACGCCGCCGCGTACTTCTTCCGGAGCCCCTCGTAGAACGACCCGCGATTCGGATAGTCGGCCCCGACCATCGCGCCCGTCTGGCAGATGAGGCGCCGGAGCCCGAGGTCCTTCATCCCGTCGATCACGGCCCTCGTCCCGCGTGCACAGAACGGCACCTCGGAGCTCCCCGCCCCCCTGCGGTGACCGAACACGATCACCGTCGCCTCGGATCCTCGGAGGGCCCGCCGCACGTCCTCAGGAGAGTCGAGGAATCCCTCGACCCTCTCGACCCCCGCGGCGGCGATCCGCAACGCGCTGCCCGGCCTGCAGAACGCCCGAACCGCCCAGCCCTCCGCGGCCGCCCGGCCGGTGACCTCGAGCCCGGTCTTCCCCGTGGCACCGAAGACAACGAGGGTCCTCATGTTCGTCCACCGGGGCCCGGATGGCGGGGGGCATCTCTTCGCCCTTGCGTATGTTCATTTGCACGGGCGGGGAGTGGGGACGCTGGGATTTGAACCCAGGTCAGCGGGTTTCCACCAGGCGGGGAGCGACCCCGCCCGTTTCTCGAAATTCCGGGTCCTCGCTCCAGTCAGTCATCACGGAGTCAGCAAACCCGTTGGCAGTCACGCCCGTAACTGGAGCCCGCCAGTCTACCAGGTTAGCCTACGTCCCCTTGCCCCCGACGCATGCGACCTACCGGTATGTAGTTTTCGCGGGCCGGACGAGGCCTACTGCTGGCGCATCTTCTGCTCGCGCTTGCGGCGGCGCATCCGCTTCTTGCGCCACTTCCAGCGCATCTTTCCGCGCTTTTTCCAGGCCCGCGAGCTCCGCTTCATCGGGTTGCCGGCGCCGCCGTACTCGGAGGGTTCTTAAGTAGTTTCCGTCCACGCATCGTGTCCGTTCTCGAGAGCGTCCAATCCCGGTCCCGAAGAGCGACGAGGGCAGTCCATCGAGCCTTTCAAGGAGGAACTGGCCGCCGCCCCGCTCACCCAAAGCGCCCGCACTAGGGCTCCTTCGAGAGCAGTTCGATCCAGATGCCGTCCGGATCCGACACGAACGCGACCCACGATTCCGCCTCCTGGAACGGTTTCACGGTCATCCGTGCGCCGTGGCGGGCGAGGTGCTCGATCGCCTTCGTCACGGACTCCACGCGGAAGGCCATGTGGTCCATCTCATCCCCCTTCCGGTACTCCTTCACCATGCCCTTCCGCGGGTACCAGTTGAGCTCCCGCACCCGGTCCGAGCCGGGGGTCGCAAGATCCGCGTTCTCCCCGCCGGTCCTCGGGATCTTCCGACGACCCCGGAGCTCCATCCCCAGGCCATCTGTGTAGAACCGGATCGACCGGTCCATGTCCTGCACCCGAATCCCGGTGTAGGTGAAGTCGGACTTCATTACGCTGTCCTCGCGATCCTCTCAAGGGACTACATGATCATGGAGCTCTACAAAGCTCCGCGCCGGAAAATCGAGGCCCGGATTCGCCGGAAGAGGCAAGGCAAACGAAACGTTTCCATCGGGGCGTTCAAGCACATGGGAGAACGCATCTATCCGGAGTAGCGCAGAATCGTGTACAGTTGCTGACCCAACCGTCCTCACCACTTCGCTTCTCCGCGCGGCTCCGAGACACCGAAGTCGCGGCACTTGACGACCCCCTCAACGGATTTCCACGATCTCCAAGGGCTCACGGGCTCCCGGCGGAATGGCCGTCGAGGAGGGCCACTCGCGTGCCGCCGCTGAGTCCTGGACCGGGTCGGCCTGTTGCCGCCGACCTCGGGCTCGACTAGGAATTCCCCTACGAAGGCGAGATAACCCTCTCCGCGTTTGTCCGGTTCGTGGGCCTCCGCGCCACCGTCCGGCAGATTCTGAAAGTAGACCCCAAGGAGCTGTTCCGCCGGTACTTCATTAACACCCTGTTCGACTCGACCTTCGTCGTCCTCGGGATCCTCGCGGCTGCCGCGTTCGTTCCAGAGGGTAACGCGGAGGTCGCCCTAGGCACCCTCTTCGCCGCCTGTCTCGCGATTGGAATCTCCACGGGCGTCAGCGTGTACGAGGCGGAGAAGACCGAGGGGGAGATTCGGATCCGGCGGATGGAACGAGCGATGCTCCGCACGCTCCAAGAGACGGACCTAGGACGCCAGATGCGCGCGTCCACCTACGCGACCGCGATCGTGAACTTCTGCGCACCCCTCGTGGTCGCTGCGCTTACCGGGACGCCTATCTTCCTGCATCAGGAAGGAGTGATTCCCGACTTCGGGACTGCGGCGCTGTCCTCCACCATCATTGC
>DATEUA010000019.1:0-2685 GCA_035283405.1 Thermoplasmata archaeon
CACGACCGGCGGTTCACCCGCGTCGCGCTGTCCGTGCCCATCGCCCTGACGGAGGCGGTCATCGGCTTCGTTTCCCTCGCCACGGGCGTCTTCCGGATTCCGGACCAGGGGACCTGGCTGCCCCTCGGCTTCTGGGTGAACACCGGGGTCCTGGCGGTGGGCCTCGTGGTCGACCTCCTGGTCCGGAGGAAAGGATACCGCATGTCCGAGGAGGACCTCCTCGCGATCGCCGAGGCCCGCGAGCGGGACGCGGAAATGGCGGCCTCGACCTGAGCCCCGATTCGGCCCACCCGGGGAAACCTATATCGTGGACACGCATCTTCGTCCGTGGCACGCCTCCGGATCGGCTGCGTCGGTTGGTCCTACCCCGAGTGGGCCGGCACGTTCTACCCGTCCCGCGCAGAGGCGGCGGACTACCTCACCCTGTACGCCCGTGCGTTCGAAATCGTCGAGGTCGACACCTCGTTCTACGCGATCCCTTCGCAGGACATGACCCGCGCCTGGTCGGACGCCACTCCCGAGTCGTTCCTCTTCACCGCCAAGTTCCCGCGACTGATCACGCACGACAAGCAGTTCGTGAACGTCGACGACCCGCTCCGATGGTTCTTCAACGCGATCTCCCTCGTGCGACCGAAGCTTGGGCCGCTCGTGATCCAGCTGCCGCCGCGCTTCTCAATCGGCACGGGCCGGAAACTCCTCGAGGACTTCGTGGACGCCCTCCCCTCCGGGTACCGGTACGCGATCGAGTTCCGACACGGGTCGTGGTTCACGCCCGAGACATACGGGTGGCTCGAGGACCGGGGCGTGGCGCTGTGCTGGTCGGAGAACGACTATGTGCAGGTGCCGCCCGTGGTGACGACGGACTTCGTGTACCTGCGGTTCATCGGCGACCGCAGCCTGCCGAAGCTCACGGGCGCGCTCCAGCGCGACCGCACCGAGGAGATCCGAAAGTGGCTCGCGGAGGTCAAGAAGGTCGAGGACGGCGTGCCCGAGGTGTTCGTCTTCTTCAACAACCACTTCGCCGGATTCGGCCCGGCCTGCGTGAACCTGTTCCGCGAACTTCACGGACTCGAGCCGATCGACTGGGCGTTCCGGATGAAGGCCGAGGGGCAGAAGAGCCTCCTCGACTTCGCCTGACATACCAAGAGTTGGACTGATTCCTGTCCAAAGACAAATAGATGTACGACTGTTTCCGATAGAACCTATATCCGCCATCGGTCCCTCGTCAACGATCCGAGGGAGGATGGCCGAGGAAGGCAGGAAGGACCGTCGGAAGTTCGCGAAGGACTTCCTCGAAAAATGGTCCAAGGCGGAACGGGAAGAGCGCCCCGCGGAAGAGGCGCTCAAGGACGTCGAGACGGAGCTCCGATCCGACGACGGGAATCCGGCGTTGTGGTTTCGGAAGGGCGTCCTCCTCTCCGAGCTCGAGCGATGGGACCTGGCCCTCGAGGCGCTGAGAAGGGCGAAGTCCCTCGACCGGAGCTTCCAACGTATAGACGCGGTCCTCGCGTTCGTCCTCGGGCGCCTAGGCCGTGTGACGGAGGCGGAAGGATTGCCGGCGAAGTCCCCGCCCCCGACTCCGGAGGCCCCGACTCCGGAGGAAGACACCGTCGAGAAGGCGCTCGGGTTCCTGGCCGAGGAGCTTCGGGAGGCCGCAGAGGCCGAGGATGCTGAGGTCGAGGCGGTCAAGGATCTCGAGGGGCTCGCGCCGCTGGCGAGGGCGGTGGACGAGGGCGACGAGGCGCGGATCGACGCGTGGGAGGTCGCCGGGTACGACGTGGCCCCCCTGCGCGAGGTGATCCGGAACGAACCGGACCGCGCGCGGACGGCGATCTTTCAGTTCGGACAGAACGTCAAGAAGTCGCAGGTCCTATCGGACACGCTCACCAACATCGACCCGAAGGGGCTCGAGACGGACATCGAACGCGTGCGCGCGCTCCTTCGGTCCCCCTTCCAGATCTATCGCCTCGAGGCGGAGATGGCGACCCTCCTCGAGAAGGCGGACGCGCGGGACCGTTCGCTGCGTGCTCTCAGAGTCCCCTCTCCCGCCAATCGGCTACGCGTCGTCCCCCGCCCCAAGGGCGCGATCAACGGACGGGGGACGGGGCGCGTGAACGGCCTCGTCAACGGGGTTCGGCGCGCCCGCGCGGGCCTGACGAACGGACTGACGAACGGCCTCGGCCTGACGAACGGACTCGCCTCACGCAAGTTCGGCCTCGAGTCACGCTCGCGGAAATGGCGACTGTACCTCGTTCCCATCGCCGCCACCCTCCTCCTCTTCGTCCCGCTGTTCGCCCCGCTGCCGCCAGAGCGTGTCCTCGGCGGCGTCGTGATCGACGGTGATTTTTCCGATTGGCGGGGGATGTCCGCGTATGTTCAGGGCACGACCGCCGCGAACGAAGATGTCGACCTCCTCGGATACGCGGTGCTTTGGCAGGACCGTCGCCTGTCCCTGAACGCGACGGTACGGGGGATGTGGTTCAACGACTCGACCGGGCTCGACCTGATGCACGTGTTCATCGATGCAGACGGGAACCGATCGACCGGATACGACGAGGGCCGCATCGGCGCTGAGCTCCACATCGAAGTTCACGGCGGCAACCGCACGGTCCTCGGGACGAACGCGTGGTCGTGGTCCGGCACGGACCGGGACAACTGGACCGCATGGCAGGGCTTGGGAGCAAC
>DATEUA010000020.1:0-11474 GCA_035283405.1 Thermoplasmata archaeon
TCGGGGTGATCGCGAACGGGGCGGGCCTGACGATGGCCACCCTCGACATCCTGAACCTGAAGGGCGGCCGAGGCGGGACGTTCCTCGATCTCGGGGGCACGGACGACCCCGCAAAGGTCCGGGAAGCCTTCGAGATCCTCATGAAGGCGCAGCCGTCCGTCATCCTCCTGAACATCTTCGGCGGGATCACGAAGGCGGACACGGTCGCGGTGGGCATCCAACAGGCCCTCGATGCGATGCCATCGAAGATCCCCGTCGTCGCCCGGATCAAAGGGGTCAACGAGGAACGCGCGAGGGACCTCCTGCGGGAGATCGGCACGCATCCCGCGGAGACGATCGAGGAGGCCGCCGAACTCGCGGTGAAGGTCCGGGCCGGAGGCAGGTGACGTGGCCGTCCTCCTCACGAAGCGCGCGAGGGTGCTCGTCCAGGGGATCACGGGCCACCAGGGGACGTTCCATACCCGGGGGATGCTCGACTTCGGGACGAAGGTCGTCGCGGGCGTAACCCCGGGCAAGGGCGGCTCGAAGGTCGAGGGCGTACCCGTGTACGATTCCGTGCGCGAGGCCGTCCAGCGCCGCAAGGCGAACGCGTCGATCGTCTTCGTCCCCGCGCCGTTCGCGAAGGATGCGACCATCGAGGCGATCCAGGCCGGGCTGAAACTCATCGTCGTCATCACGGAACGCATCCCGTTCCATGACTGCCTCGAACTCATGCCCTACGCCCGGAGCCGGGGCTGCGTGGTGATCGGCCCGAACTGCCCCGGGATCATCTCCCCCGGCCACGCGAAGATGGGGATCATGCCGAACCACATCTTCGGGACCGGGGACGTCGGCGTGATCTCGAGGAGCGGCACCCTGACGTACGAGATCGTGAACGAGATCACGAAGGCGGGGTTCGGGCAGAGCACGTGCATCGGGATCGGCGGGGACCCCGTCGTGGGGACGAACATGGTCGAGGCCCTCGCGCTCTTCCAGAAGGACCGGGCGACGAAGCGGATCGTTGTCGTCGGGGAGATCGGCGGGACCGCAGAGGAGGAAACCGCG
Organism: Thermoplasmata archaeon; assembly: GCA_035283405.1. Lineage (GTDB taxonomy): Archaea > Thermoplasmatota > Thermoplasmata > RBG-16-68-12 > RBG-16-68-12 > RBG-16-68-12. The sequence goes on from DATEUA010000020.1 coordinate 1,045, forward strand.
GAATACGTGAAGAAGCATGTGTCGAAGCCCGTCGTCGGGTACGTGGCAGGCCGCACGGCGCCGCCCGGCAAGAGGATGGGCCACGCGGGCGCGATCATCCAGGGCACGACGGGGACCGCGGAGTCGAAGATGCGGGCGTTCGCGGACGCCGGGGTGCCTGTGGCCGATTACCCGGCGGACGTCCCGAGACTCCTCGCGTCAAGCTAGGCGGAATCCGGCAGGTCGTCGGAGGCATTGTGACGTTCTTTGACAGCCGCCATCTCCCTCGCCTGCCCGCGGATTTCGATCACTCTGGGCCGAAGCCGATTCGCGCGCACGCGCGAGAGGAACGCGCGCGACGCGAAACACCCGCAAACGATTAAATAGAGCCCGCCGTGTGGGCGACAACCCGTGCGCCGACTCATCGTGACGGAGAAGTTCAACGCGGCCGTGCGCATCGCGACGATCCTCAGCGACGGCAAGTCGAAGAGGACGAACGTTGGCGGGGCGTCGGTCTTCGAGTTCTCGCAGGGGGACGACCAGACCCAGGTGATCGGGCTCCGAGGCCACATCATCAACCTCGACTACCCGGAGGCCCTGAACGACTGGCAGCGGACGGACCTGAAGGAGCTCGCCCTGGCCGATGCGATGAAGGTCGTCACGGAGAGCAAAATCGCCGCTGCCCTGAAGGACCTCGCCGCCCATGCGGACGAAGTCGTCGTGGCGACGGACTTCGACCGCGAGGGGGAGCTGATCGGCGTCGAGGCCCTCGAGATCATCAAGTCCGTTCATCCGGACGTCCGGGTGAGCCGTGCCCGGTTCTCCGCGCTCACGAAGTGGGACATCGAGCGGGCCTTCGGGGAGCTCGTGGAAGTGGACTACCTCCTCGCCCAGTCCGCGGAATCCCGGCAGTTCATCGACCTCGCGTGGGGGGCCGTCCTCACGCGCTTCCTGTCCCTCGCCTCGAACCGCCTCGGACGGGACTTCCTGTCCGTCGGACGGGTGCAGAGTCCGACGCTCGCGCTCGTCGTCGACCGAGAGCGGGAGATCGAGAACTTCGTGCCCCAGGACTACTGGACCCTCCACGCGAAGTTTCGGAAGGAGGCCGACGGGCAGCCCGTCGAGTTCGAGGCGGCCCACGCGAACGGACCGTTCTGGGCGCGCCGGGAGGCGGAGCGGGCGAAGGACCTCGCCGATGCCGCGCCCCGCGGAACCGTCCGCGAGTACCTGAGGAACGAGCGCGAGGAGCGACCGCCGCCGCCCTTCAACACGACGATGTTCGTCTCCGAGGCGAACCGTCTCGGGTTCGGTGCGGCCCACGCGATGAAGATCGCGGAGGACCTCTACCAGTCCGGGTTCATCTCCTATCCGCGGACGGACAACACGGTGTACCCTTCGAGCGTGAACCTCCGGAGTGTCCTGGAGAAGCTCCAGGCCTCGCCCTTCGCGGACGAGGCGCGGGAACTCGCGGCCCAGGAACGCATCACCCCGAGTCGAGGACGCACCCAGGCGACGGACCACCCGCCGATCTACCCGGTCGCCGGCGCGACCCGGGAGCAGGTCAAACGCCAGGACCACTGGCGAGTGTACGAACTCGTCGTCCGACGGTTCCTCGCGACCGTCGCGCCGAACGCCCTCGCTCTCACGTCGGAGGCGAAGATCGACCTCGGGGGGCAGATGTTCCAGGCGGAGGGGTACCTCATGAAGGACCCGGGCTGGCGGAAGTATTACCCGTATTGGGTCGTCCGGGAGGCCCGGCTCCCCGAGCTCGCCGTCGAAGAGTCCCTCGAACGGGCCGGGCCGGTGGACATGCGCGAGGACCGGACGAAGCCAGCTCCGAGGTACAGCGAAGGATCCCTGATCCAGGAGATGGAGCGACTCGGCCTCGGGACGAAGTCGACGCGTCACGACATCATCAAGAAGCTGTACGATCGCAATTTCATCGACGGGAAGTACCCGCATCCGACGACGAGCGGACGCGCGGTGATCGTCGCCCTCGAGGACCACGCGGAGCGCATCACGCAGCCCGAGATGACCGCGCACCTCGAGGCGGACATGGAGGAGATCGCCCGCGGCGTAAGGAACCGGGAAGATGTTGTGCGGGAGTCGCAGCAGATGCTCACGGAGTCCCTTGAGGTCCTCGAGAGGAACCGGCAGGCGATCGGGCAGGAGATCGAGGCGGCCCTCCGGGAACAGAACTACGTCGGGAAGTGCAACGTATGCGGGGAAGGGGACCTCATGGTGATTCGGTCCCGCCGCGGTTCGCGGTTCCTGGGCTGTAACCGCTACCCCGCGTGCCGGAACACGCATCCCCTGCCGCAGATGGGCGTCGTCCAGGGCGCGGAAGAGAACTGTCCCCAGTGCGGCTCGCCGATGATCGAGCTGACGGACCGCGGGCGCACGACGACGTTCTGCGTCGCATCCGCCTGTCCGACGGTGCGGGAGAAGACCCTGGTCGGGAAGTGCGACAAGTGCGGTCAGGGAGAGCTCTCGATCCGGCACGGGTCGCGCGGCAAGCGCTTCGTTGGCTGCTCGAGCTACCCGACGTGCACGAACTCGTACCCGCTCCCGCAGCGCGGGCTCATCGTCCCCACGGACGAGCGGTGCAACGCGTGCAACCACCCGGTGATCAAGGTCATCATGCGAGGCCGCCGGCCCTGGGTCCTCTGTCTCAACATGGAGTGCCCCGCGAAGAACGCAAAGACGAAGCGCAAACCGTCCACGGGGAAGAGGCCGCGGAAACCTCGCACGTCGAAGAAGGCCGCGGCACAAACGGTCGAGGCAGACATCGCGACCGGATGACCTCACCCTCGAGCGGGACGGCCCTCAGGGAGCCGCCATGAACCGGCGGAACTCGTCGAGGCTCCTCGGCTGGAGTGTGTAGTTCGTCCGCTTCTCCTCTCGAATCGTCGACCTCGACCGAGGCCCGTAGTGGTGGCCGGGACAGACGACGAGCTCGTCCTCCATCCGGTGGACCTTCGTGAACAGGGAGTCGTACATCGCCTCGACGCTCGATCCGGGAAGATCGACGCGGCCGCAGTCCCCGACGAAGAGGCAGTCCCCCGTGAAGACGTGCCCGGCGACGATGAAGCACGACGAATCGGGCGAGTGCCCGGGGGTGTGGACCACCTTCACCTTGAGCTCGCCGACCGGGACGATCTGGCCGTCCTCGAGGACGAAGTCCTTCCGTACCTGGCTCAGCCGGTGGGCCGCGACTTTCGCGCCCGTCTCGTTCGCGAGCCGTTCGTTGTCGAACACGTGATCCGGGTGGTGGTGCGTGTTGAAGATGATCGCGATTTCGTACGAATTTTCCGACGCGACTTTCTGGAGGACCCTCGCGTCGAAACTCGGGTCGATGACCGCCGCCGTCTTCGTCCCGGGATCCCCGATCACGTAGCCGAAGTTCTGCATCGTGCCGATGACCCGCTGCTCGAGGAACATGCCGAGTCACGCAAGGGGGTCGCCCGCTTGAGCCTTTCTCGTGACCTAGGGGGGTCGAGGGGGCTGTTCCTGTTGATACATGCGCGCGTAGTATTCCTGCCACGCCCGCTCGTTCGCTGCGTAGTAGGCCTGCCACGCGAGGGCGTTTTTCTCCCACGCCTTGCGGGCGCGGTCCCGCCGCTTCATGCCCGCCGTCACGGAGAGGGAGACCAGGAACGCCGACCCGAGGATCAGGAGACCGCACGTCGTCGCGATGGTCGGGGGTCCGGACAAGTAGCCTCCGTAGACCGCGAGGAATCCGAGGATCGCGGACACGATCGCGAAGGTGATGTAGCCCGCGATGCGTCGCGTGATCCAGCCCATTCCCTCCGGACGTCTGGCGCGCGGGCGATAAGCATGTCGGGACGAAAATCACGGGACAGAGCGAGGGTCATCGGGTCCGGACGACGGTGTACCCGCGGCCCGTGAGCATCCGCTGGATCGCGTCCCAGGCGACCCGCGACGGATCGAACTCGACGAAGCCGCGATCCGCCACGTAGTTCACGTTCACGTCGAGGATCCCGGGCAACCCCCGGAGGACGCGGCCTACATCGAGCGCGCAGCTTGCGCACTCGACCCCCCGGATCGCGAAGACCGCCCGCTCCTTCGGGGACATCGTTCACATCGAATCCCCCGAGGGACATGGGGTTGTCGGACGATGCGGTTGGTATCGACCTTCCCGACCGCCGACATTCTCACGCCTGATAGCGCCCGGGAGGCGCACGGATAGACTCAAGTGGCCTACGCCGTTCTCCTCCCCTTCCCGAATTGGGTTGGGAGGAGTGGATCATGCATCGACCACGGCTGCATCTCGTAGGTCTCGTGCTCGTCGGGCTCTTGGCGACGTTCGTCTCGCCCGCGGTCCTCGCCGCGAGCGATTCGGGCGGCCCGATGATCGTGTACCTGAAGGCGCCCGCGACCGCGGACCAGATCGCGAAGCTCCAGGCGACAGGGCTCAACGTAGGCGTCGCGTACAAGAACTTCGCGGCGGTCTCGGGGAACCTGCCCCAGGGCCGCCTCGCGTCGGTCGCGTCGCTCGATTTCGTCGTGGCGATCCGGACGGATGGTCTGCGCACGCTGCACGGGGCACCGTTCCGGAACGGAGGAAACTCGACCCCGATCCCGATCAATCTGACGTACAACCTGGACTTCATCGACCGCGAGAACACGGCCGCGCGCGGCGAGGGCGTCTATGTGGCAGTCCTCGACGCCGGCCTCCTCCCGAACTGGAGGGACTACCTCTCCACGAGCCGGGTCCGCGTGGACCTCGGTCGGTCGTTCACGGGCGCGAACGGGAACCCGACGCCGGACCAGCTTCAGCAGGACCGCGGCGGGCACGGGACGGCCGTCGCCGCAACGATCATCGGCTACCGGCTCTACGACAAGTCCGAGACGGGCCAGTTCTTCGCGCAGCCGGCGACGGGGACGAAGGGCACGTACTCGGTCCCGGGCGTCGCGCCCGAGGCGACGATCATTCCGGTCCGGGTGTGCGACATCGGCGCGTACTGCTGGGACAGCTCGATCTTCAGCGCGCTCGACTACGTCGTGGGCCTGAAGCTCGGGACGGAGGCGAACGGCGAGCTGCGAGGCGCACCGATCGTCGTGAACCTGAGCTTGGGCGGGCCCTCCTCGTCCGTCGAGGAGGAAAACGTCTACAAGGCCGTCACTGCGGCGGGGGTCCTCGTCGTCGCGAGCGCGGGCAACTCAGGAGACGCGGGCATGGGTTGGCCCGGCGCGTACCCGGTCGTGATCAGCGTCGCGGCGGGCGGCTGGCGGAAACAGTTCTACGGAGCCGAGACGACCCTGAACAACCAGTGGTGGATGGACGACGTACCGGAAGGCGAGGCTTCGATCGCGGAATGGTTCACGGTCTGGTGGTCCAGCCGCGAATACGCGGACCGGGGCCAGGAACTCGACGTGACGGCGACCGGCCGGTTCATGCTCCTGCCCTACCTGTACTCGGGCGGCCGATCGACGCCGCCCCCGGATCCAACCCCTGCGGACGGGATCCCGACGGAATACACGTACATCAGCGGGACCTCGTTCTCCTCGCCCACGACGGCAGGGGTCGTCGCCCTCATGCTGAGCGTGGACGCGTCCCTGACCCAGGCGCAGGCCGAATCGATCCTCCGTTCGACGGCGCTGCCCATCCCTGCGGACACGTGGGATGCGGGCTTCCCGTTCCCCGCGAGGAACGCCTGGGACGCGAGCAAGTCCCTCGGCGGAGCCGGGACGAAGACGGGCTGGGGCCTCGTGCAGGCGGACGCCGCAGTGGTGGCGGCAAGCGCATAGGCGAACGACCGGCCCACCTTCGGGTGGGCCCCTTTCCCTTTCTCGCTCAGTCGCGGCAGAATCGTTCGACGAACTCCGTCGTAGTCACATCCGCGGAGTCCAGCGTCTCGTCGGAAATCCCGGGAACCCCGCAGGTCATGAACACGGTGTCCGTCGTCGCGAGGGTGACCTTCGTCGTCTCTGCGTCCCGGTACGGATAGATCGCGACGAGGGCGTTGCGGTCCTGGACGACGACCTCGTGCCCCTGCAGGGCCATCGGCGCATCCATCTGGATCCCGAGGAACGTCTCGCCCGCCCGGGAGAGGCGCATCGTGAGCACGTCGCCGACGAGGCGGGCCGCGTCGAAGGCGGCGATCGCGACGTGCGTCTTCATCGACGCAAGGTTGTACGCGTCCACGAGGGTGTTGATCCTCGGCAGGGGCTTCCCTTGAAGCACGCGGCGGAGGAGGGCCTCCGACGCGGGCCGAATCTTCGTCGGATCGATCCCGACCCGCCAATAGAAGTCCCGGTACGACCGGAGGGAGGGTTCGTCCTTCAGACTCTCGAGACGCAGGTGCCCTCGAAATTCGTCCACGAGGGCCTGGGCGAACGACTCGAGCCGCGGATCGTGTTCCCGCACGCGGAGCCCCCGGACGACGACCAGGTGCGCGCCGAGGCCCGGGTACGTCAGGCGGAGGGACGGGTCGATCTCGAGTCGCACGCGCACGCCTCACTGGGCGACGAAGCCGCCGTCGACCACGAGCTCCGCGCCGGTCATGAACGATGCATCGTCGCTCGCGAGGAACAAGATCGACCGGGCGATCTCCTCCGGCCGACCTGCGCGCTTCATCGGGATCGGGGCGGTGAGCCGCCGGTAGTATCGGCGGAATCCGAGCCCCGACGCGGCCGCGTCCTGCTCCATCATCGGGGTGACGATCTCCCCCGGACAGATCGTCGTGACGCGGATCCCGTCCTTCGCGTGGTCGAGAGCGATGCACCGGCCCAGGAGGATCATCCCCGCCTTCGAGGCGCAGTACACGGAGGAACTCGGGGCGCCGACGAGCCCCGAGATCGAGGACACGTTCACGATGACCCCGCGTTTCCGCCGGACCATCCCGGGCAGGACGTACTTCGAGCAGAGCCAGGCGCCCTTCAGGTTGATGTCCATCACCGAGTCATACTCCCTCTCCGTGAACGCTTCGACGGGCTTCGGGATCCAGATCCCGGCGTTGTTCACGAGCACGTCGACGGGTCCGAGGGCCCGCCGGGTCTCGGAGACCATCGCCTTCGCGTCCCGGGCCTTCGAGACGTCCCCGCGGACCGCGAGGGTCGTCCCGAGCCGGCCGAGCGTCCTCGAGGCCTTCGAGAGCCGCGCCCCATCCCGACCCGTGATCGCGACCTTCGCGCCCTCTTCGAGGAACGCCCGCGCGGTCGCGTACCCGATTCCCGACGAGCCGCCCGTCACGAGGACGACCTGCTTCTCGAACCGACCCATGGCCGGGGCATCGCGCCCGGGTCAATATAGGTTCATCCGCACGCCGACAGGGTTAACGGCCCTCGCGGAATCCCGGGACCCATGGGGCACTCGCTAGCGGGTCGCGTCGCCCTCGTCACGGGGAGCACGGGTCCGGGCATGGGGCGAAGCACGGCCCTCACCCTTGCGCGGGAAGGAGCCGACGTCGCCCTGAACTACGGCACGAACCGCGGCGGGGTTCTTCGGGAGCACCGACGGGTCCTCGACGCAGTGCGGTCCTTCGGAGTCGATGCGATCCTCGTCCGGGCGGACACCCGCGACGGCTCGGCGGTACGGAGGATGTTCGCCCGCGCGAAGCGAGACCTCGGGGCCGTGGACATCCTCGTGAACAACGCGGGCGGAGCCTGGGACGTGCGGCGGGACCTCACGAAGGTCGACGACGCCTTCTGGCACCGCGTGCTTGGGGCAGAGATCGACGGCATGATCCACGCGACGAAGGCCGCCCTCCCGGACATGCGCCGACGCGGCTGGGGCCGGATCGTGAACCTCGGCATGGAGCGGTCGGAGGAGTTCACCGGCCCTCCGTACGACTACACGGTCGGCAAGATCGCGCGGCACGGGCTCACGCGGATCCTGGCCGAGGTCGAGGTCGACCGGGGCATCACGATCAACGCGGTCGCCCCGGGATACATCCCCTACTTCACCCTCCAGGAGGCGCTTCGCGCCGCGCAAGGAAAAGGGACGTGGCGACGGAAGCGACACGGCACGCCCCAGGACGTCGCGGAGCTCATCGCCTTCCTATGCTCCGACGCGGCGCGGTACGTGAACGCCGCAATCATCCCGGTCCACGGGGCGCCGTTCGAGCCTGCCGAGTGACTACCGCCGGCGGCCCTTCGACTTTCGCGCCTTCCGGGCGGATGCCTTCTTCGGCTTCGCGCGTGCGGCCGGGGGCCTCGGAAGGGCCTCGTACAGCGCCTGCGTGAGTCCGGCGGGGTCCTTGAAGATCGCGAACCAGCCGAACCCCGGGATATGGTCCTTCGGCATCACGACGGATCCCCCCGCGGACTGGATCTTCCGGAGGTCCCCGTCGATGCTCGCGGACAGGATGTAGTTCAGGACCATCGGGCCCATCTGCGCGGCCGCTTGGAGTCCCCCGCCCGGAGGGCTCGGGGCCTCGAAGGTCGTGTAGTTCATCTGAGGGATCGCCTCGAACTTCCATCCGAACACTTGCTCGTAGAACCGTTGCGTTTTCTCCGGGGCCGGCGAGTGGAGTTCCACGTGCACGATGCTCCCGGGCTTCTGTGTCGCCATGTAGTTGCCTCCCCCTCTCAGGGGTCCGGGGCATCGCATGCGTCTGTTATTAAGGGCGCGGGTAGGGGTTGGCAGAAAGTACTCCCGGCTACAGAGCGACGAACGTCGCGACCGCCAGACCGACGAGAAGGAGCACCCCGGTCACGAGGGTCGCAAGGATCATCCCCGCGTTGGAAGGGATGAGGGCGTGGGGGTCGCCGCCCGCCTTCCTCAACCCAAGGATCGGCTTCATCGCGAGGGGGAGGCCGAGGAGCCCCAGGAGGGCCCACGGGGTGAGCCCGACCGCCAGGCCGAGGACCAGGACGACGTAGGCCCCCAGGACGATCCCCGAGAAGACCTTCGTGGCCCGGTCGACCCCGAGGCGCACGACGAGGGTGCGCTTCCCGACCGCCGAGTCCGCGGGGATGTCCGGAACCTCGTTGATCCAGAGGATCCCTGCGACGAGCAGGCCGAGGGTCATGGACAGGGCGATCGCGGGCGGGTCGAAGGCCCTCGTCAGGACGTAGTACACCCCGAGTACCGTGACCGGCCCGAACGCGAGCCCGACGGCGATCTCCCCGACGCCGCGGTGCGCGAGCCGCACGGGAGGCCCGACGTAGAAGAACGCCGTCGCCACGCCAATGAGCCCCAGGACCAGGAGCGGCAGGCCGACGATCGAGACGAGGTACAGGCCGACCAGGGACCCAAGGACGAGGAACAGGAGTGCCACGGCGAGGTGGGTCTTCGGGCTCAGGACGCCCCGGAGCAGGACGCGGCTCCCGCCGGCGAAGGGGTTCAGGTGCCGGACGGCGAGATCGTTCCCGCTGCGGAAGTCCCACGCGTCATTCCCCATGTTCGTCCCCAGATGGACGAAGGCGAGGCCGAGCAACGCGAGGCCGAGAAGGCCGAGGTCGACGGGATAGCCGGCCTGCCATGCGGCCAGGGCGCCGACGAGCCCGGGCACGAGGGACGCGATGAGAAACGGCGCTCGTAGGGCCTGGAACCACAGGCGGCCCACGGGCACCTCGCCCGGAGGCTCGAGCGGGTGGGTCATCCCCATGAACCCGACCTGCGTCCCGTCCCGGACCAGTGGACGGACGGTGAGCCGGGCGCGGAACGTGGACGCGTCCTTGCGCATCAGGACGACCTCCTCCTCGAACTTCCCCTTCTCGACAGCCTCCCGCAGCAGCCGGGGCACGAGGGTCGGCACGTTCCTCGGGACGTGGAACATCGCGACGCTCATCTTGCCGATGACCTCGTCCTGGGACCAGCCGAACAGGGCCGCCGCGTCCGCCGCGTACTCCTGGACGATCCCGTTCATGTCGCACGTAATCACGGAGGTCTTCCCTTCGAAGGCCTCCTTCGGCGCGTCGCCGGACGCCATCGGAGGCGGGCCTCACTCGAGCGGGCGCGTGTAGCCCATGTACCCGACCTGCTTCCCGTCCCGATAGATCGGCCGGACGGTCAGGACGGCCCGGAACCGGGACCCGTCCTTCCGCTGGAGGACGACCTCCTCCTCGAACTTGCCGGCATCGACGGCCGTCTTCAGGAGGCGGGGCACGAGGGTCGGCACGTTCTCCGGCGGGTGGAACGTCGCGACGCTCAGCTTCCCGATCACCTCTGCGGGGGTCCAGCCGAACAGCGATGCGGCGTCCGCCGCGTACTGCTGCACGATCCCGCTCATGTCGCACGTGATCACGGACGCCGACTCGTCCGGGGTCTTCGCCATGACGTCACCTTCGGTGAATCGACGGGGGCAGGCCTATATCCGCGTGGCGGTTTACCTGTCAACCCTCCCCGGGGTGGACCGTGAAGCGCGTCGAGCTGACCGTGCCCCTCTCCCTTCTCGAGGACCTCGGCATCCTGAGCGCGCGGTTCTTCCGGCACAACGCGTCCGTGGAGGTCCTGCAATCCTTCTCCCTCCGGCCGAGGGTCG
>DATEUA010000021.1:0-20201 GCA_035283405.1 Thermoplasmata archaeon
GAGAGGGCATGGCGGGTCGAGGTGGGGTACGGCCTCGAGCCCATCCTGCCCGACGCCAAGGTGGGCTCCTGGGGGCTTGAGATCCTCGCGCCCGCCTTGAACGCGAGCGACTATTATGCGGGCCTGTACGACCTGACGCTCACCATCGGTCAAGAGATTGTCGACAACTACGACCCGAACGCCCCGCCGCAGGAGCCGCGCCTGTGGATCGTCGACTACTGGTACGTCGCCATCCTCGTCGCGGTGTTCGTGGGCTCGCTTCTCCCGACGAAGGGACGCGGCAGCATCTTCCTTGGTCTCGGGGGCATGTGGAAGCGGGGCGGTGGCGGCGGTGGCCGCTCCGGCGGTGGGGGCGCGCGAGGACGGCATTGAAAGGCTGAAGCCGCCGGAGGGCTTCGATCCCCCGACCTGCTGTTTACGAAACAGCCGCTCTGCCGGGCTGAGCTACGGCGGCGCGGGTCGGCAAATCGGCAGGAGGGATATGCTCCTTTCGGCGAGGCCGCTTCATCGGACAATTGGGCGTAGGCGGCCGCTCGAGCCCGCTGAGCTCGGGCAGCGCCCCCACCAAATGGCGCGTTCCGCACGCAGGTGTGCAGTGCGCCGCGCACGCGCCGAACGTTTAAGGGGGGCCTCCTTATCGCGCCCGCGTGGACCGCGTTTCCGGCTCCTACTACGACGGCCACCGGTTCCGACAGGGCACGATCGGCTGGGAGGACGACGTCATCACGGAGGTTCGTCCCTCCGCCGCGAAGGACGTGTTGGCGCGCGGACTCATCGTCCCGGGGCTCTGGAACGCGCACACGCACCTCGGAGACGCCGTCGTAACGCAGGAGCTGCGAGGCACGATCGAGGAGCTCGTGGCCCCGCCGCGTGGACTCAAGCATCGCATCCTTGCGAAGGCGAAGGACGAGGCGGTGATCGCCGCGATGCGCCGCGCGATGACGACGATGATCCGCACCGGGGTGGCCGGGTTCTCGGATTTCAGGGAGGGTGGGCTGAAAGGACTCAAACTCCTGTATGCGGGCCAGGCGCCCCTGCCGCTCCGAGGCGTGGCCCTGGGGCGGCCCGTGAGGCTCTCGTACGATCCCCGTGAGGTCGCGGCGCTGCTGCGCACCTGCGACGGGATTGGGGTGAGCTCGTACGTGGACTGGCCGGCCGGAGAGCTCGAGAAACTCGCGTCGGACGCCCGCCGGGCCCGCAAGGCGTTCGCGATCCATTGCTCCGAGCGGATCCGAGAAGACCTCGACGCGGTGCTCGATCTGAAGCCCGCGTTCCTCGTCCACATGGTCCGGGCGACCGACGCGGACCTGGAGCGGTGCGCGGACGCGAACGTGCCGATCGTCCTGTGTCCCCGGTCGAACGCGTTCTTCGGCACGATTCCGGACATCCCTCGCATGCGCCACGCAGGGGTCGAGCTGTGGCTTGGAACGGACAACGCGATGCTCAACGCGCCGTCCATCCTCCGTGAGATCGCATTCGCGTACCGGATCGCCCGGCTGCGCGGCGAAGTCCGCCCCCGGGACATCTTCGAAATGGCGCTCCGGGGTCGGAAACTATTAGATGAGGAGGCTGAATGCCGCATTTCGATTGGCGCGCCGGCGGACCTCGTCGTCCTGGACCGGCCCGGGGGCGCGAGCGGGTTCGCGTCCGTCATCCGGGCGACCGCCGGAGACGTGAACCTCGTGGTCGTCGGAGGAAAACCATGGCCCAGCGTGGAACGAAACGAAAGACGACGGCGGCCCAGGGGCCGACCGCGCGGGACCTCATGACGAAGGACCCCATCGTCGCGCGCCTGCCTGGAACCCGGACGGAGGTCCTGCGCCTCCTGGTCACGCATCGGCTCACGGGGGTCCCGGTCGTCCGCGAGGACAGGAGCCTGGCCGGTCTCGTGACCCGTCATCACATCTTCGCGAAGCCCCTCGAGGAGCAGCTCGCGATGGTCATGGACCGGAATACGCCGTCGATCGAGGAAACCGCGAGCCTCACGGAGGTCGCGACGATCTTCCGCGAGATCGGGGTCCACCACCTGCCCGTCGTGCGACGAGGCAAACTTGTCGGCATTCTCACCCCCGCGGACCTCCTTGAACGGATTGCGAAGTCGGGGTTCGAGACGCCGGTCGAACAGCTCGTCCGGTCCCCGTGCGTCGCCGTCCACGACGCGACGCCGATCAACGTCGCCTCGGAAATCATGCGTCTGTCGAACGTCGTCGCCCTCGCGGTCCTCGACGACGTGGGTCATCTGTCCGGACTCGTGACGGATCGGGACATCTTTGCCCTGAGCCAGGTGAACGGGCGCGTCGCCCAGCGGGAGCTCGGCATCGCGGGGGACGAGGACGCGTGGAATTCGGAGGGACTCAAGAACGTGATGCGCCTGTATTGGGAGGAGCGAAAGGTGGACCTGCCGAGGAGGCCCGTCCGGGAGGTGATGGTCCCGAAACCCGTGACCGTGTTCCGGAAGACGAATGCGTCGGAGGCCGCGCGGCTCATGTGGAAGAACGACTTCGGCCAGCTCCCCGTCGTGGACTCTCAGGACCGCATCGTCGCGATGCTGTATGACGTCGACCTGATGACCGTCGTCGCGCGACTCGCCTGACGGTTCCTCTCTGCGGACGTCGACCACCCATTCCTTTATGCGTGCCCCTCCCTTGTGGGAAGGCCGGGATGGCCTCCTACGACGACGTGATGTCCCTCTCCGTCCGCCGTGGGTTCCTCTGGCCCGCCGTCGACATGTACGGCGGCTTTGCGGGCTTCTACGACTACGGGCATAACGGCGCCCTCCTGAGGCGGCGCTGGGAGGACTTGTGGATCGAAACGTTCCTCGGGCTGAGCGACAACTACCATCTCATCGACACGACGACGATCCTGCCGGAGATGCCTTTGAGGGCCTCAGGCCACGTGGACCACTTTACGGACGTCCTCGTCACGTGCACCCGATGCGGGGAGTCGTTCCGCGGGGACCATCTCCTCGAGGCCGTGACCCACGAGGAGCACGAGGGCCTCGCCGCCGCGGCCATCGACGCGAAGCTCCGCGACCTCAAGGTCCGCTGCCCGAACTGCAAGGGGGAACTCGGGCCCTCGCGGGCCTTCAACATGATGTTTCCCCTCGCCGTGGGTCCGACGGGGAAGGACCTCGCCTATCTGAGACCGGAGACGGCCCAAGGCGTCTACCTGAACTTCAAGCGCGAGTTCGAGGCCCTGCGACGCCGTCTTCCGATGGGGCTTGCGATCATCGGCCGCGCCTATCGAAACGAGATCAGCCCGAGGCAGGGCGTGTACCGGATGCGCGAGTTCCTCCAGGCCGAACTGCAGATCTTCTTCGATCCGGACACGTTCGCGGACGAGGTTCCCCTCGCGGGGATCGCGGAGACGCCCGTTCGAATCGCGTGGGCCGCGGAGAAGGCGGGGAAGGAGGCTCACGACATCCCTGCGAAGGACCTCGCGGCCCGGGGTCTGCCTCCCTGGTACGTGTACCACCTCGTGCACGTCCAGCGGTTTTACCTCGACGGACTCAAGATGACGAGGACGAGGTTCCGTTTCGCGGAACTCGACGAAACGGAGCGCGCCTTCTACAATAAGATCCACTTCGACGTCCAGATCGACCAGGACAGCCTCGGTGGGTTCAAGGAGGTCGGAGGAGTCCACTACCGCGCGGATCACGACCTTTCCGGCCACGAAACGGTCTCCCGGGCCAAGCAGTCCGTCACGGTCGGGTCGAGGAAGGTCGTGCCCCATGTGCTCGAGCTCTCGTTCGGCGTGGATCGGAACGTGTGGGCCCTCCTGGACCTCGGTCTCGCGCAGGGCGAGCGGACCGTCCTCCGTCTGCCGCCCCGGCTTGCGCCCGTCTCCGTCGCCGTCTTCCCCCTTGTGAACAAGGACGGAATTCCGGCCCGTGCGCGCGAGGTCCACGCAGATCTGCGCCGACGTCTCAACGCGTTCTACGACGACTCCGGGTCCATCGGAAAGCGGTACGCCCGCATGGACGAGATCGGCACCTCGTTCTGCGTGACCATCGATCATGAAACCCTCGAGGGGAAAGGGGTGACCCTCCGCGAGCGGGACACCCAGCGTCAGATTCGCCTCCAGGACGCGCACCTCCCGGAGACGCTGAGGCGCCTCCTCGAGAACGAGGCGCGGTTCGCGGACCTGACCTGAGGACCCGGGGGAGCGCCGTGTGTGCGGCCGTACCGCTGCTTCGCGCGAGTGATTATCACGAACGCCCGGACTTCCGGGTCTAAGATTTAATAGGTACCCGAGGAATCATCACACCGTCGAACCCACCGGTCGACGTTGGGGGCCGCCACTCATCTTGAACGATCGACGCATTACGGGGAGCCCTGTCTCCGCGGTCCTCCTCGCGACCGTAGGGCTCGCCATCCTGGTCGCGTTCCTCGCGCCGCCCGCGTCGGCCGTCCCGCCTCGGTCCTACTACGAGCTCACGATCCTCTTGAGCGACGAACCGTTCCCAGACCTCGCCGTCCGAATCTACCTCGATTCGCCCTTCCTGTCTACGGACACCGCGACGACGGCCACGAGGATCGATATCACCCTCTCCGTCGGCGCGGAGCTCATCCTGAACGGCACCGCAGGAGGCACGCTTGCGCAGACCTTGCGAAACGTGACCGGGGATGCGTGGTTCAACACCTCCTCTCGGATCACGGACGCATCGCTCGACGCGATGGCCACGAACCCCTCCAATCCGTACTTCACGGATCTGGACGTCCTCGTCGTGTACACGGACGCGATCGGCGCGCGGCCCCGGACGATCCAGCGAGCAGTCACGATCCAGCTGAACTACCGGCCCCCCTCGGGGCTCGACGCGATGTCCGCCGCATTCGCGGGTCTCGGCGGAGCGGGGGTGATCGGTCTCTCCCTGTACGTCGGACGCCGTGCGAGACTCGAGGAGCTGTACCTGATGCACGACAGCGGCATGCTGATCCGCCACTGGTCGACCCGGGACGGCATCGTGAGGGACACGGACATCATGAGCGGCATGTTCATCGTCCTCCAAGAGTTCGTACGCGACTCGTTCAACGATCGGAAGAACAACCTAGAGCGGCTCCGGTTCGGAAGCCGACAGGTCGCCCTCGTGCGAGGCGACCGGACCGTCCTCGCGGCGGTCCTGCGCGGGCGCTACCTGAACGGCCTGCCGGCAAAGCTCCGGGACGCGGTCGGGGACTTCGAGAGACATTACGGCGGTGTCCTGAAGGACTGGAGCGGGAACCCGGACGCGTTCCCCAGCGTCGACGTCGTCGCCTGGCGCTTCATGAAGGGGAAGCCCACGGACGTCGCCTCGTAGCCGGGTCCAGTTGCACGGGTGAGACTGGGCCGAAAACCGTTATAAGCGGGCCCCTCGGATGGTCCGAGGCTTCATGGTGGACGATCACATCAAGCGGAAGGTCCTCCTCCTCGGGGACGGCGCGGTCGGCAAGACCTCCCTCATCCGCCGGTTCGTCGTGGACAAGTTCTCGGATGACTACATCACGACGATCGGCACGAAGGTCACGAAGAAAGACCTTCGCGTGGAGTACCCAGACCGGGCCGTCGACCTGACCTTCATGATCTGGGACGTCCTCGGTCAGAAGGGCTACAAGAACATCCAGGAGAGCGCGTTCGTCGGGGGCAAGGGCGCCCTGCTCGTGTACGACGTGACCCGGGCGGACACGATCCGGAGTCTCACGGACTACTGGCTCCGGAACCTCGGGAAAGTGCTGGGATCCATCCCTTTCGTCCTCGTCGGGAACAAGATCGACCTCGTGGACGACCGCACGCAGGGGGAGGAGACCTTGGAGTACCTCAAGGAGTCCCTCGGCGTGAGGGGCTTCCTGAGCTCCGCGAAGACCGGGGAGAGCGTGGAACCGTGTTTTCTCCAGCTCGCAAGGGACATCGTCGCGAAGGCGGACGCGAGACTTGGGCGACACCAGGGCCCCGAGGAGGAGGCCCCCACCCTCATCGCCGTCACGGACCAGATCGTAACGGACTTCTGCGACCTGATGGGCGGCCAGGAGGCCGCGATGCCGATCGTGCGGCAGCAGATGAGCCGCGCCGGGGTCGACGTGAACTCCCCAACCCCGCAGGGTCTGCGCCTCGCGGTCGAGTACCTCGCGGATGCGGAGTCGTCCTTCCGGAACGCGGACGAAGTCGAGGCGACGAAGCTTCGGCGGCTCGGCTGGATCAAAGAGGCTTCCTGATCACGCCGCGCGGACCATGTAGGGCCGCTCGAGCCCGTACCCGAGCCGCCGGTAGTACCCTCGGACGCCGACCCCCGCCGTCACCCGGACGCGTCGCGCGTCGAATTCCTCGCGGGCCAGGAGCTCTGCTTCCCTCATGAGGCGCCGGCCGAGGCCGCGGTGTTGCCATCGTTCGCGCGGCTCTTCGTGGATCGGCACGAGGCGGCCGAACACCTTGAGATCTCGGACCGTTGCGCCGGCCGCGTCGAGTCGCAGCCGAACGTACGCGACGAGGACCTCGCGAACCGGATCCTCGATACTCAGGAACACTTCATGGCCCCCGGAGGCCTCGTAGTCCTCGCGGAGTAGGGTGAGGGCGTCGGGTCTCGGCTCGACACCTCGGAACCCGACCTCGCGGCACCGGATGCATCGGCACGAACCGCCGGTGGACCGAAGCCGCTGCTGGGCCAGGACCCGCAGGTCTCCCTTCGAGGGGCCGCCGAGGATCTGGTGGGCCCCGATCTCTCGCTGGATGCGCTGGATACGGCACCACGGGGGGACGAGCGCCTTTATCCGGGCGATGAGCTCGACGGACTTCTCGAGGCTCAGGGGAACATATCGGCCCGCGCGCCACAGGCCGTGGAGGGCGGTGCCCGGGAGGACAAGGGTGGGGTAGATCTTCAGGAAATCCGGGCGGTACGCGGGATCCTCGAAGATCGACCGGAACGATGCGAGGTCTCGATCGAAATCGGACCCAGGTAATCCGGGCATCATGTGATAGCCCACCTTCATTCCCGCATCCTTCGCCCGACGAGTCGCCGCCCGGCTCTGGGCGTCCGTGTGGCCTCGATGGACGAGGGTCAGCACGTCGTCGTGAGTCGATTGGAGGCCGAGCTCGACTCGAGTCGTCCCGAGGTCGAGGGACTGCTCAACCTCCGCTCCCAAGAAGCAGTCGGGCTTCGTCTCGATCGTGAGTCCGACGCATCGCGAGGGTGCGGCCTCGTTCGCGGTCTGGGCATCGGGGAGGGTCTCCGAGAGGAACCCGTTCATTCCATCGAGACATCCTTTCACGAACGATTCCCGGTATCCCTGCATGAGCGAGGTGAACGTGCCCCCGAGGATGATCAGGTCGACCTTGTCCGTCGGGTGCCCCATGGAACGCAGGACGCGAAGGCGCGCCTCCGTCTGCGCGCGAGGCTCGTAGGCGTGCGTGGCCGCCCGCTTCGCAGCCGCCTCCTCGCCCGTATAGGATTGCGGAGTGCCGAGTCGCGGCCCTCCGGGGCAGTAGACGCAGACCCCGTGCGGGCACGCGTGCGGGGCCGTCATCACCGTGACGACGGCGACGCCGCTGGCCGTTCGGGCGGGTTTCACCCGAAGGACCTCGTCATGGGAAGGCCGAGCCCCGCGGGAGAGGCGCGACACGAGCTCCGCGTCGCTCGGGAGCCGAGGGAGGGAAAACCTCCGCGCGAGAACGACCTTTCGCCGGTGGATCTCCTCCTTCGAGAGGGGTCGCTCCCGGATCTCCTCGAAGAGGGCCTCGAAGAACGCGGCGTCCTCGGACGCGGGGCTCATCGACCGCCCCTTCGCATGGTCAGTGGACGGATCGGAACGCACCCAGCGGGAGTAAGACTCGGGATGCGATATCCCTTGCGGCGACTAGGCTCGTGGCGATGCGTTCTCGCCAGGACCCGTGGGCTTCGCTTCCGGCGACCGACGTCCGAACAGCCTGACCGCGCGGGCGAGGCCCACGGCGAGGGCCGCGAGGCCCGCGAACGCGAGAACGTTTCCGAGGGCATCCCCGCTGAAGGCGCGTCGTACGTTCAGAAGGGTTGCCGAGAGGCCCTTTTCCAGGTCGAAGAAGTCGAGCACGAGCGCGACCTCGAACGCGAATAGGATCCCTACGCCAGCAATGCCGAGGGCGAGACCCAGCCCGGAGGCCCCGGAGAGCCCCGCCGCGACGTTCGCCCTCCAGAGGGCGGCGATGAGGCCGCTCAGGATCAGCAGGGACCCCAAGCCGGATGCGATCGAGAGGTATCCCGCAAGACCCACAAGTGTCAAGCCGAGAAAATCGGCGACGGTCCGCAGAAAGAACAGTTGGATGACCCACGTGGCCAGATAGACTCCGATCCCGAGGAAAGCGATTACGAGCCACCCGGTGGGGGCCTTCGCCACGTACGGGAGCTTCGAGGGCATGAACCCGGGATGCGGGGAGTGGATTCAAGAAGCTTCTGGCTGCGTGACGACCTTATCCGTACATCGTCTGCGATTTTTCGCCCTTGGGCGCCTCTTCCTTCACGTGTTCCATCACGTCCACGGAGAGGACCATGTGGACCGGAATCAGGCGCAATTTGCCCTTCTGCTCCACGTGACTCTCGTCCATCTCGATCACGACCGCGTCGTCCGGGCCGATCGCCGCGTAGCCACGGAAGATCCCCTTCGTGACCTTCGTTCGCTCCCGCGTCTCCATCGATTCGATCCGGTACCTGGACCCCTTCGTCAGTGCGACGATCCCGTCCGCGTCCATCCTTTCACCTCCGTTGCTCCGAGAGCTTCATCAGGTGGTCGACCGTTTTCCGGTAGTTCTCCATCGCGATCTCTACGTTCGATTCGACGAAGTTCCAGGCCTTCGACAGGTTCCCGTACCGGATTCGGTAGCCCTTTCGCACCGCGCCTCGCTCGCTCACGTTCACCTCGTCGAGGAGGTCCATGTCCTTGAGCTTGTTGATGTGCCGGTAGATCGTCGCCTTCGTCGTCCGGAGCTTCGCGGCGAGCTGCTCGACGGTCCACCCCTTGTCCGCGCGCCCGAGGAAACACTCTACGAAGAGGCGGTAGGGGACAGAATCCCGGACCGTCTTCACGTCCGTCTTCGGATCGTACCCTTTCGGGATGTACCCGATCTGGGTGAGGAACATCAGCGCCACGTCGTCGAGGTCCCGGAGGGGGGTGAGCGGGGTGTTGCTGACAACGCTGATTTCGAACGGCACGAAAACCCCCGGGCGGGATAACGGGGTAGAATAGTTAAGCTTTGTGTTAGAAAAAATTCGTATGTGCCAATAAAAGTCGCATTCACACGTCGACAATCCCGCTGAACGTGTCGACCCGCAGACCCAGGGACCGGAGCTCGCGAACGAGCACGTTGATGCCGATGCTGTCCGAAGCCATGTGTCCCGTGACCACGAGGTTCTTCGCGCCCTCGCGCCCGAACCTCTCGTGGAGCCGCAGGAGGTGCCCCGCATCAACGTGGATATAGAAAACCGTGTCGATGCGGTGCTCGAAGGCGGTCCGGGCGACCGGGAAGCCCCCGTTCGTGCCCGCGCCGTGGTGAACGGCCCAGGCGCCGAGAGGATTGTCGGGCTTCCCCATCCGGACGACAATCTTCGTCGGGGCTTCCCGGAACTCGGGGATCGTCTCGAGCAGCTCGATCGCGTCCTGGACGCGCGCGCCGTCGTGCAGGTTCGAGCGGAGCGTCTCGTCCATCACGCGGCGGCCGATCTCGTCGCACGGATTGTGGATGCACATGAGTCCGAGTCCCAGAAGCCGGGCCACGCTCGGAAGGCGGTCGAAGTTTGCCGCATGCGCCGACGGCGCGCGGCTGTCCACCAGATCGCGGACCGCGGCCTCCGCGGCGTCTCGAGGGACCCCGTGGCGCACGAGGATTTCCCCGTGCTTCGCGAGGACCCGGGGGAAGTCGAGGACGGCGGTCCCTCCCGTCGGGTGGTGGGCGATCACGAGGTCGTATCCGAGCTGCTTCGCGAGGACGAGGTCTCCCGAGTCGACATCGATGCCGAAGAGAGCCCGTCGGACGTCCGTCGCGGGGACGTCGATGCCCGTATCCGCAGGGATCGCGTCCTGTCGCGAAAGGCGGAGCGCCACGCGGAGGACCTCGTCCGAATCCACGAGGACGGGAGGACCGGTACGCCCTTAAGGGCTTCCGCCCGCACGTGGAACGCGCGCCCCGACATGGGGACCCCGCGACAAGCTCCGCTCATCCTTCGTGGAATCGATGCGATCCCGCTCGCGAGCCTCTAGATGAGAGCCAGGAGGACCAGGACGGCGGCGAGCAATTGGGCGACCCGCCACACGACGCCGGTCACCGTGTCCCCGGACGAGGTGTACGACCCTAGGAACAAGGCCAGTGCGACGAAGAATACCCCGACTCCCGTGAGGACCGTCGCGGCCATCACGAACGCCGCGATAGGTCCCACGACGACGAGGGTCGACGCCACAATGAGCCCTGTCAGGAGGGCCACGAGGCCGAAGGCGAGCACGGTGATGTGGTGGGGCGGCGACCTGCCGATCTCCCACAACCGCTCTCCCATTCCTGCCATCGATTCACCTCACGGACGACCGAAGATTGTTGGCGAGGCCGCAAGTACGAGTAGGAGGGCCACGAACCCGAGGATCAGGAGGAACAGACGCACGAATGGGTCCGCCGTCTCCATGAAGATGGCCGCCCAGAACAACCCGCCGACGAACAGGAACATCCCGAAGTGGGTCACCGCCGGGCCCCACACGTCCCTCAGGTTCTCCGCAGCGACCCGCTCCGCATCCGTCGGACTCGGAGGCACCCAGTTCTGGTTGCCCATATCCACGAGAATCGCGCCGACGGCCAGCAAAAGGAGGCCCAGCCCGATCAGGGCCGCGGAGATCAGTCGGTTCCGGTCCATCATCATTGGCCCACGCGTCATTGGGGGAGGAGGTGCCTGCACCGAGATCTACCTCTGGACCCCGCAGTTATGTAGGCATTTATATAAATTGCGAAGAATGGGCCCGTCGGGATAGGACGGCGCCGGCGAGGCGTCCCCCCGATCGGGAGTCACCCCGGAAGGCCCGATCGCACCGCAACCGGATTGCGGCTACCGGGAGGGGGTCGTTCCCTCCATGGAACGTGTACCAGGTTGGGGTTCCGGGACGATCGCCTAGGGAACGGAGGGTCAGGAGACCTTTCTCGCCCCTCCATAGCGCTCAGATGGGCTGCAACATGACTACAATGTAGCTTCCCATCCCTCTTCCCGCGACCGTTCTACGGGAGGGAAACGCTAAAGAGACCCTAGTATTCTGGGGGGGCCGAGGTCAAAGCATGCCCTACCAGTACCAGGGATGGACTTTGTACTCGCGGGACGTGAAGCTGAAGAAGGGACCCAAGGTGACGATCTACTTCTTCAGCAAGCGCAAACCCAAGAGCGGCAAGCCGATGGACGCCATGCCGAAGAACCGCAAGATCGGCGTGAACAAGCGCACAGGCCTGCCCTTCCTGAGGAAGGCATAGACACGACACGTCCCGACGAAAGCGCCGAACGCCGAGGCATCGGGGGAGGCCCTCGGCACCTTACCTTTCTTGCAGCCCGGTCCAAAGCCTATATCCCCGACACGCGTTGCGCCCCGGGCCATGGCCGAAGGATCCGTCTCGTTCGATGTGAACGCGCCGGTGGACCGAGTCTGGGCCTTCTTGAGCGACATTCGGCAGGTCGGAAGCTGCGTTCCCGGCGTGCAGTCCGTGGACATCGTTGACGACCGCCATGCGTGCTGGAACCTGAAGCTGAAGATCGGCCCTCTCTCCCAGGAGATCAAGGTGGAGACGGAGACGCTCGAGCAGACGCCGCCATCCCGCGGACGCTTCCGAGGGATTTCGGACAACATGGAGATGCTCGGCACGATCGAGCTCGAGCCGAAGGGGCCCGGCACCTCCGTGCGATACACGATGAACGTCCAGGCGAAGGGGCCGCTTGGCCGGATCATGGACAACTTCATGAAGGGGCGGGTGAAGTCGCAGACGGAGGAGTTCGCAGCGAACGTGAAGCGGGCCCTCGAGTCTTAAGCCCGCCCGGGTGCAAGCCTTTTCCATCGCGCCGCGTTCCCGGCGACGGAAGACGATGCCGGCGTTCGACGCGATCGTCATCGGGGCCGGCCACAACGGACTCGTGACAGCCGGATACCTCGCGAAGGCAGGGGTCCGGGTCCTCGTCCTCGAGAGACGTGGCGTCGTCGGCGGGGCGTGCGTCACGGAGGAACCCTGGCCCGGCTACCGCATTAACACGTACGCGTACGTCTGCGGGCTCCTCCGACCACAGATCGTCGAGGATCTCCGGCTCTCCAAGTTCGGCTACGACCCGATCCTGTACGACCCCCAGTTCTTCGTGCCGTTCCCCGACGGACGTTCAATCGCGCTCTGGCTCGACGAGGCGAAGAACATCGAGGAAATCGCGCGGTTCTCGAAGGCGGACGCGAAGGCCTACCCGAAATACGTGTCGTTCTGGGACGAGGTCCTCGAGCTCGTGGAACCGACCCTCATGGCGCCGCCGGTGCCCATCGCAGACCTGTTCGGGATGTTCTCCGGGCCCGAGGCCGAACGGCTGCTCCGGGACCTGTTCCTGATGAGCTCGAAGGACTTCCTCGACGAGTGGTTCGAATCCGAGGAGCTGAAGGCGGCCCTGACGACCCAGGCAATCATCGGAGCGTTCGCGGGACCTCGGACCCCCGGGACCGCGTACGTGCTCGGGCACCATAGCATCGGGGTGTTGGACGGACAGAAGGGCGTCTGGGGCTACGCGCGGGGCGGTATGGGACGGATCACGGAAGCGATGGCCAGGTCCGCGGAACATTTCGGCGCGGTGATCCGGACCGGATCAGGGGTGCGTCGGATCCTCGTCGAGCACGGTCGCGCCGCCGGCGTCGAAACGGACGCGGGGCACACGATCCGTGCGGACACCGTCGTCTCCGGGATTGATGCGAAGCAGACGTTCCTCCGGCTTCTGCCCGAGGACGCGGTCGAGAGGAGTTTTCTCGAAATGGTGCGTCGGATCCGGTCTCGCGGCGCCGCGTTGAAATTCAATGCGGCCTTAGACGGGTTGCCGGACTACACGGCCCGTCCAGGCGTCCCGGGGCCTCATCACAACGGGACCGTCGAGGTCATCCCGTCCGTCGACTACGTCGAGCGGGCGTTCGACGAGGCGAAGTACGGTGCCTTCTCGTCCCATCCGTTCATCGAGTCCCAGTTCCAGAGCGTGGTGGACCCGAGCGTGGCACCGCTCGGCAAGCACACGATGGCTAGCTTCGTCCAGTACGCTCCCTCGGAACTGAGAGGGACGACGTGGGAGGCGTTCAAGCCGCAGGCGGCCGAGATCATCCTCGACACGATCGAAGAGTATGCGCCGAACATCCGGCGCGTCGTGACGAACTGGCAGATCGTCTCGCCACAGGACATGGAGCACACGCTCGGACTGACAGGCGGGAACATCTTCCAGGGAGACCTCACCCCGAGCCAGATCTTCTCCTTCCGGCCCGTGCCCGGCTGGTCGGGGTACCGGATGCCGGTCGAGGGGCTGTACCTATGCGGGAGCGCGGCGCATCCGGGAGGCGGGGTCATCGGCGCGGCGGGGCACAACGCGGCCCAGGTGATCCTCGAGGATCGGAGGCGCGCGAGGTGACGACCCTCCGTCCGCGCTATGATAACCGGAGCCTAGCCTTTTAATGACGCACCCCCGCATCGTTCGCGGGTGGCCGTGCCCGAGCAGAGGATCGAAGACGGACCGCCGCCTCGTCCGGCCCTGAACGCAGAAGATCTCCTCCTCTACGAAAAGGACGGGCAGTCGCTCCTCGACGACCACGCCCTCCGGATCCTAATCGCCCTCCACCAAGAGACCCTCACCGCGCAAGACATCGCCTCGCGGTACAAGGTGCCCATCGCGGCATGCTACCGCCGCGTTCGCCGCCTCCTGTCCCTCGGGCTCGTCTCCGAAGCGGGCTTCCTGACGGAAGGTCGTCGGAGACCCGCGCGCCTCTACAAGTCCGAGGTGGACAAGTTCCTCGTCACGTACGGGAGCGGGCAGATGAGCCTGCGGCTCCTCCTCCGGAACGGCGTCGAAGCCTCGACGATCGTGCGGATGCCACACGACGAGGCCGCCACGTGAAGAGCAGCTCGAGCCCGGGCTGATAGCGCGGGACGCGGCTTCGCATCACATCCGGATCCGATTTTCGTGCGAGCGCCGCGTAGTACGCGAGGAACTGCATCGGGACCGCGTTCACGATCGGTCGCAGGAGCGCCGGGACGGAAGGCAGGCGGATGTCGGCGGTCCGGGCGTCGCCGATCGTGACGACGGATGCTCCGGCCGACGCGAAGCCGTCCAGCACCCACGAGGCGCGAAGTCCGTCGTCCCGGGACAGGAGGGCCACGATCGCATCCCGGCGGTCGAGCGAGAGGAACGGGCCGTGCAGGAACTGCTCGACCTGGTACCCGCTGGCAGGGAGGCTGCACGTCTCACGGATCTTGAGCGCCGCCTCGAGGGCGGTGACGTCGTCGAGCCCGTTCCCCAGGAACGTGACCCGGTCCCGCCCTGCGAGCTCACGTCCCGCGCGCCGGCAGGATCCCTCGCATCCGAGGACCGACCTCAGGATTCTAGGGATCGCTCGAAGGGCAGGGAGGGGGACGGATCCACCGGGGCGAATCGACCCGGCGAGGTACGCGAACGCCGCGAGCTGCGTCGTGTAACTCATCGTGTTCGCCCACGAACGATCGTGCACGCTGCCGAGCACGATACACCGTTCCGCGAGGCGCCCCATCGGGGTGCCGTCGAGGCCGCTCATCGCGAGGACCCGCGCGCCGGCGCGCCGCGCGCGACGGAGGGCGCGGTTCGTCGTCTCCGTGGCTCCGCTGTGGCTCACCCCGAGGATCGTCGTGCCCCGTGTCGGAGGGGCGTCGTGGAGAAGATCGTACGCTTGAACGGCGTGGACCGATATACGATCCCGCGCGGCGGCCTGAAGGACGCGAGCACCGTACATCGCGGCGTGGAACGACGTACCGCATCCTGTGACAAGGACGCGCTTCGTGCGGCCGAGGAACGCGCGGACGTCGACCTCGGCAAGGCGGCGCAGCGTCTCCGCGACGAAGTCCGGCTGTCCGACGATCATGTTGTGCATGTGGTACGGATGGCGAGGCCGAGGGCTCGCGAAGCGAATCATGCCCTCGGGAACGGAGAGGGACCCTATAACATCGAGGTCCGGACCTCGCCGAGGCCGAGGTCAAAGGAGTCCGCGCGACGCGGCGACCATGAGGGCGATGATCACGAGGCTGAGGGCCATGATCGCAACCTGGCCGCGGTTGAACCGTCGCTGGAGGCCCACGACCTCGGGACCGTGAGTACAGCTCTCCTCCTCGAGATGGCTCAGGAGACGCCTCGCACCCCCGATGACGACGAGGATTCCGAACGAGAAGGTCGCGACGGTCAGGACGAGCGCGCTCAGCATCGTGAGGCCCCACCGCGTCCCGACAAGGGTGTCGACGTCGAACTGCGACATGTACAGGTACAGGAGAGTCCCGAACGTGATCGTGAGCGCTCCCACCATCGGAACGTAGTGAATCACGACAGGAATCAGCTTCTTCATCGTCTCCTTGCGCGCCGCGGCCTCAACGCGGCCCATCGCGGTCCGCAGGACGGCGACTCCGTAGAACACCGCGCCAATCCAGGCGACCGCGAAGACGATGTGCAGGTACCGGAGCAGGACCTCGACCACATCGGCCATCGCCCGGGGAACGTGAGCGCCCGAAAAAGGTTGTGGTCGCGCATGATTGCCGGAACGATGTGTGGGCGAGACTCGTTCGTCCGATCGGCAGCGGCCTCCGCCCCGACTCATGCGCACGAACGCCGGTCGCGTCACGCAGGAGACGAACCGGGGGGATTGCCTTGCACATCCTCGCTATGGTGGCTTGCACTGGCCCGCGGTTCCCACCTCAAAGATCGCCCGGATTTCCTCGGCGGACAGCGCTCGGTCGAACACTTGTACCTCGTCAAGGAGGCCGTCCAGTGCTTCCGCGTCCCCGGTGCTCAGAGCGACGCCTTCCGATACCCCGACGAAACCGCTCACCGGAAGGCTTCCCACTTCCGCCCCGTCGAAGTACAGCCGCATCGTGGTACCATCGTAGGTCCCGGCAACATGATGGAACGCGCCAACCTGGAGCACCCCGTTGACGCGGATGTGCCGCAGCGTCCCCTCGATGTCCATGTAGAAGTGAAGTTGCTGGGGGCCCGAGCCGTCGTATCGGAGCACGGCCTTCGCCCAGTTGAGCGTCACGAACCGCTGGATCTTGCCCAATGGAGTCGAGTCGAGCTTCAGCCAGAAATCGATCGTCAGTTCCTGCAGATCGACGACTCCCATGCCGGGGGCGAGCACCCAGTCGTCCACCCCGCCAAAGTCGAAAGCCTGCCCCACTTTGCCGTCCGCATACGAGACCTGATTGTACCGTGTCCCCATGTTGAAACCGACGAGGTCTGACGGGGTCCCGTCGCCAGACCACCAGCTCACGAGGCCGGGCGGCGGAGGGATACACCCCTGCACCGCGGGCAGGCGCGGTTGCGGCAAGAGAGCGCCGCGCGAGCCCACGATGTCGAGGTAGAGGAACCCGTAGCTCGGACCGATTTGGGTGAATTCGGCCAAATCGTTGTGGTCGACGGGGAAGGACGGCTCAATCTGGGTGCCCTCGTGCCACTCGTTGAACGTCGGGACCATGAGGAATTGTGCCTGGGACGCGGAGAGACGCGCCACCGTCCGCACGGCCGCAGCGAATTCCACGGGATCTCTGCGAAACAACGGCCAATCTCCGAGTTCAGGAATCTGGGAGTGCCCCGGGCTCGCCGACGCCGCATATCCGGGGGCTGTCGCGAGCAATACGTGCGCTCCGTATACATGCCACCCGTCGACCAGCGTTGCGTGGTCGCGGTAGGACCCCGTCGCGGTGACCCAGGCCGAGGGGACGATGAACACGGGCTCGCCAAGCGAGTACATGGTGGCCCTCGCACGGGCCCATCGGTGCGTGGACTCAGCACTGTCCACTCCGTACACGAACACCACCGGTATGGCTCGGGAAGACCCGCCCGGGACGGCAAAATATGCCGCCGAGCCCGCGTATGCGTGGTAGATGTACCTGAGGTCCGAGACGATCCTTCCGACTCCGGGATCGGAGTAGCCCTCCACTTCGTAGTATACGGCGAGCCGGAGATTCACGGCGGGTTCGCGTGAGGCCTCCTGCAGGATGAGAGAAAATGCCTGGTCCTCATAGATCGATTGACCCCACCATGAGACGGCCGCCAGGTCGAACCCGGCGCGTTCCATCCACGACAAGTGGCGCCTAATCACATTTCTGTCCAATGAACTGTACAGGTTCCCGGTGTCGAATACGCCCGATCCGTCGTCGGGGAGATAATTCGAAGACCAATTGCTCGGGGGGCGATGTGCGTACGTTGTCCAGTTCGTTGTCCAGTGCCTGTATCTCTCCGGCGGCGGTTCGTTGGCATCTGCATACCAGGGATAGTAGAAAGTCCCCCAGTACTGCGTCGACAAGGGCACGGGAGGAGGCGGATCCGCCACGGGTATGGGATGTGGTCCAAGACTGAGGACCATGCCTATCATGCTCCACAGGACCCCGGCTCCGATCAGGAGCGCCGACGCGCTCGCCCTCACATCCGGCAGGCCCTTTCTCCTGACGCGAGGGCGCCCTGCCGACACGGATGACTCCCCCAGGCGTAGTAGCCGTAGGAGGGTACAAAGGCCTTTCGGGCTGGCCCGGCTGTGGACTCCCGCGGATCGACGGCTTCCCGTCAGAACGCGCTGTCGTAGCGGTGACAGGCCCAGTAGTCTAGACCAATCAGCGGCAACAGATGGGTGTACTCTCCGCTAGGCGGATCGGTCGGGCACGGCTGACCATTGAAGAGGTCGTCGCGGACGATGATCTCGATGCCGAGGAACGGCGCATCCCCTGCCGTCGGGTCCGTGGTCCGGAAGACCACGAACGTCATGGTTTCAGCGCTGCCGTCCACAACACGTGCGAGTCCCCCGGGAGGGGCGCAATGGACGGCGCCGAGCACGAAGAGGCAGTCCCAGCCCGCTTTCACGAGTTTGGCCGGGCTGACGCTTCCCGCCGAGGCCGACGGGGCGGCGAGAGCAAAAACGGCGAGCACCACGGCAAAGATCCAGAGGCGATTCATCTCTTCTCCTCCCCCAACGCCACCTGCAGTTACAGCGGAGTCGAGGAAGCTTGCGGAAATTAGAGACCGTGTACTTGTCGGTTGGTGACGATTGAAGCCGTCAGATCTGGCCAAGTTCCATGGAGCGGCCCTCCACGCCTTCGACGGTGGGCGAGGCCATCAACCGATAACTTCACACTCTCCAGAAATTACCAGATTGATAACACGATGGGCTCACGCCTTCCGGGGCCGCATGGTTCGGGGGGTCAGAGGCTAACCGCCACAGCGCATCAGGATCGCTCGGCGTACCTGCTGCCTGCAGGCCGCCGTGGGCTTCCTTCCAGACGACATTCTCTGCAATGTCCAACTGCTTTCTCACCCGGGGGTACTCAGGGGTCAGACCGAAACCTAGGGCGGGTCCCTTATCTGGGCCTTGCCGCCAAGGGAGGATGCGTGGGCCAGGATTCGAACGGGATACCTTAAATATACGTATATTATACGGAACATGTACGGAATGGTGGTGGGATCCGCGTTCGCTTCCAGGACTTGGGCGAACTGCGAAAGGAAGTCATGCGTTTGCTCGAACGAGGAGCGATCCTCATCGACTATCCGCACATGTTCGAAGAGGGTCATCGGATCGCGGACTGGGAGATACACACAGCGCTCCTGGATGGAGCCTACGAAATCCATGAGGACATCGAAGATCGTTACGTCGCGAAATACGCTCGGAAGCGGGAAGGGGTCGTGGTCACCGCTATCTTCGAAATCCATGAAGTCTCCGGGACGCGATACGTCTATGTCCTCACGGCCTTTGGGCCAAGGAAAGGGCGATGATTTGAGGTCCTTGCTCGATGCGGAGAGTGTGGTCTGAATGCGTTCGATGCGCGCGAAGGGCAAGCGGGAGAGTGACTCGAAGTCCCCGCCACCTGGGCCTCGGCGCTCAATCCCTCAGATTGAGTCCGAACGGGAAGAAGAGATCAGGCTTGGACTTGAGGGTCGCCGGCCGAAGACTCCTCTCAGAAGCCTCAAGGGACTGCCCTGTCCCGTCTGCGAGACGGGCACGTTGGTCGTTGTGGACTCCCTGACCGTGGATTGGGTTCAGAACGGGGAGCGAATCGTCGTGGGGAATCTCACGGGCTTCCGCTGCAGCAGTTGTGGGCGCGAGTTCTACGATGCCCAGAGTTCGCGGATCATCAGCCGGTACATCGACAAGGCTCGGCCCCGCGGCGGCTACTCCGCCACGATTAGCTCGTTGGGAGGGGGGAAGCTCGGCGTCTACTTCCCGCGGGACCTTCTCCGCAATATCGACTTCGCCAAGAGCGAGGCTGTCCGCCTGTACCCCGTTAGCCGGAAGAAGATCGTGATCGAGAGCGCGGAAGCGACCGGCCGCTAGGAACGGGCGCAGCCGGTTCGTCGCGAGCGGGACATGCCATGGACACACGACTACCCACTCCTCGCGCCGAGTAAGGTCCGTTGGCAGAGGGACGCACTGCGTCCAAGGACGTGGCTTGCAGCCTCCTTTCGGGCGTCCGGCGTCCCATAACAAGGTGGATAACCCGCATATTTGAGCACATGAATCGAGGGATATGACCCTCGTTTTACATGAAGGACGGGGCCGGCGCGGAATCGGCTACTCTTTTGAGTATCCGCTCTGCCTGCTGTACCTGCGATGATCCCACAGGTAAAGAACCCAGATGCGCGCGCCGCCTGGTTCACCGATGAGAGAGTAGTAGCCTCGCCACCGGTCGGCCAGTTCAAATCGGAACAGGGTGGGGATGTCCGCCTGATAGTCGCGGACGAGGTCGCGAGGCCAGCGATCCTTGGCAACGGGATCGCCCGCAGTCAGTGGTTTTTTCGGCCACGAAGTCCGAACGTTATTAGGCTCCTGAGCTTGGCTGTCGCGAGACGCTTCTCGTCGTCGGTTCCCATCTTCGCTAACCGGCGCCAATCCTCGACCACGGGTGCGGCTTTCGCGGCGTAGGCGATGCCAAGAAGCTTTGGTTTGGCCACGCGCACCGCCTATGCGCCGCGGAGCCGAGCGCGCGTCGCGGCGGAGGAGCGGATCCAGAGGACTTTG
>DATEUA010000022.1:0-14149 GCA_035283405.1 Thermoplasmata archaeon
GACGTGGAGGACAAGGCGGACGGGATCGGGGCGGTCACGGACGTGGAGGGGGCCGCGGTCGCGGACGGGATCGGGACCGCGGTCCTCCGCCGCGATGAACGAGTCGCGTTTTCCGCGCGACAGCGTTCCGAGAATAAGCAACAGGAATGGAAGGCAAAGGGATAAGAACCATCCCCGAGATTAGACTGAATTGAAGGCCTTCTGATGTCCCAGTCCAATGACGAGGTTTTGCAGGAGCTCCATCGCCTTCGCTCGGAGATCCAACAGCTCCGGGAAATCGTGAGCGCGCTGTTCAATGCGGTCTTCGAGGATGCGGAGGAGGACTGGGACGCCGCACCCGAGAAAGACGAGTTCAATCTGTACAATTGATCCGCGCGCGGGCGGCCGTTTCGTGCGGACCTTATATCCGCGTCCCCCTATTTGCCTCCGTGGCGAACCTGTGGGATCTCGTCGACGCCCATGAGGCGTGGCGGCGGCGGGATGCCATCAACCTCCAGCCGTCCGAGAACGTGATGAGCGACCAGGCGCGGTCGCTTCTCGCCTCGGACTTCGCGAATCGGTACACCCTGCCCGGCTTCACATCGCCTTGGGGTGACGTGGGAAACGCGTACCGCGGGACGCGCTACATGGACGACGTGGAAGCCCTGGCCGACGGCCTTGCGCGGGAGCTCTTCGGAGCGGCCCACGCGACCCACAAGCCCCTCTCCGGGCACCTCGCCGGATTCCTGCTCCTGCACGCCTCCTGTCGCCGAGGGGACCGCGTCCTGATCGTCGCGCCGACACACGGGGGCTATGAGGGCTACACGCGAGGATACCTGCCCGAATACCTCGGCCTGGACGTCGGGTATCTCCCATTCGACGAGACGTCGTGGAATCTCGATGTGAAGGCGGCGTCGGACCTCATCCTCGAGGCAAAGCCCCGCCTCGTCCTCGTGGGAGCGAGCCACATCTTGTTCCCGTACGACCTCCGAGCGCTCCGGACGGCATGCGACGCCGTGGGCGCGCTCCTCGGCTACGATGCGTCGCATGTGCTCGGCCTAGTCGCGGGGGGCGTCTTCCAGCGATCCATGCTCCAGGAGGTCGACGTGATGAGCTCGAGCACGCACAAGTCGTTTCCGGGCCCGCAGGGGGGCCTCTTCCTGGCGAACCGGTCCGACGCCTTCCGGCGCGCGCTCGAACGGGTCACGTGGCACATCGAGGACAACGCGCACTGGCACCGCATCGCGGCGACCGCGCAGGTTCACATGGAGATGAGGGCGTTCGGGGCGGCGTATGCGCGGCAGGTCGTCGCGAACGCGCAGGCCCTCGCGCGACACCTCGGCGGAATGGGGTTCCCCGTGAAGTTCGGGTCGATGGGGTACACGGAGTCCCATCAAGTCCTGTACGACCCTCGGGCGATGAAAGACCGCTGGGATCTCACGCCGCACGCCTTCGCGGACCGACTCGAGCGGAACAACCTGATCGTGGACGCGGTCGGGCGGCTCGGGACCGCCGAGGCGACTCGGATGGGCGCCCGGGAGGCGGAGATGCAACGGCTCGCGGACCTGCTCGTCCGCGCCGCACAAGGGGAGGACGTCCGGCGGGAGGTCGCGGAGATTCGATCGGGGCTCCGGCTTTCGTTCGTGTTCGACGGCCCCGGTTCCCCGAAAGACGATCAGGCGGGGCGTCGAATCGACTCCGAGGAGGCGTGACCATGGGATACCGCGGCATCCTGCTCCTGAGCGGCGGGTTCGACAGTCCCGTCGCGGGGCACCTCATGGCCCGGCAGGGACTGGACCTCGTCGCCGCCCACTTTTCCCTCGAACCGATTACGGACGACGCGGCAGCGGTGAAGTCGCGACAGCTGTGCCGCATTCTCGGCATTTCCACCCTGTATGTCGTCCGTGTCGGGGGCGCCTTTGCGGAGATCGCCCATCGTTGCGACCGTCGGTTCTACTTCGTCCTCACGAAGCGGCTGATGGTCCGCCTCGCGGATGCGATCGCGGACCGAGAGGGAGCCCAAGTTCTCCTGACGGGCGAGAACCTCGGACAAGTGTCGAGTCAAACCCTGCCGAATCTCCGCGCGATCGATGCGGTCGCTCGCCGGCCGGTACTGCGCCCCCTCATAGGCTTCGACAAACAAGAGATCGTGGATCGCGCGAAGACGATCGGCACGTACGAGATCTCGAAGGGCCCAGAGATCTGTGATCTCCTCGGCCCCCCTGCGCCCGCGACGCACGCACGGCTCCCCCAGGTGCACGCCGAGGAAGCGAAGCTCGACCTGGAGGGCCTCGTCGATGCGACCCTTTCCGGGGTGGCCCCGGAAAAGTTCATGCCGGACGGCCTCCCTCGGTCGGGTCTCTTGGGTCCAGAGGCCGCGCCATGACGTACTACCTGCTCAAACCGTGTCGCACCGCGACCGCCTTCATCTCCACGCTTCGCAAGCCCGCACGGATCGATCTGTCCGAGGCCGCGACCCGCCTTTCGGGGGCGGGCTGGCGTGTGAACGACGTGAAGGTTATGCTCATCCTCGAGGGGGAACCTGAGCTCACCCTCTATGAGAGTGGCAAGGTCCTCGTGAAGACGGACAACGAGCGGCGCGCGAGGGACGCAGTGGATCGGGTGTACGAGGCGATTGGGATGCCGGTTGGAGTCCCCTCCGCATGAGCGTGCAAGGGTCCCCCGACCCGCAAGGATTCCTTAGACGCTGACACCGTCGCCCGGGATTGGGGGATGTGTCGACCGCCGCGCGGGCTGCGGGCGAAGCTGGCGGATATGGCTCCCGGCGTTCCCAATGTGCGGTCCCCGATGCGATCCGCCCGACGACGCGGCCGATCCCTCCCGTGGATCGCGGCCCAATCATTCGCCGAAGCGCCGCTTCCGTATCTGGTAGGAGCGCAGAGCGCGCAGGAAATCGATCTTCCGGAAGCCGGGCCAGTACACTTCGACGAAATACAGCTCGGAGTACGCGAGCTGCCACAACAGGAAGTTGGAGATGCGCTCCTCCCCGCTGGTCCGTAGGACCAGGTCCGGATCCGGGAGGTCCGCGGTGTACAGCCGTCGGCTGAAGAACCCCTCGTTGATGTCCTCGGGACGGACCTTGCCGTCCCGAGCGTCCCGCACCACGTCCCGGATCGCTTCGAGGATTTCCTCGCGGCCTCCGTATGCCACGGCGAGGTTGAACCGGTATGCGTCGTAGTCCTTCGTCCTCGACTCCGCGTACTCGATCGCGTCGATGACCTCCTTCGGCAGGATCTCCCGGTCCCCGAAGACGCGCACCTTGATCCGGTGCTCGTGGACCCGGCGGTCGTCGCCGACCTTCCGAAAGTTCGCTGCGAAAAGGGCCATGAGGTGCTGAACCTCGTTCGTCGGTCTCCGGAGGTTCTCCGTCGAGAAGGCGTAGACGGTCAGAATGCGGACGCCCACCTCGAGGCACCATTCGAGGACTTCCTCCAACTTGTCGCGTCCTCGCTCGTGTCCGTCCTCGACGGTCCCCAGCCCGAGCTCCTTCGCGAACCGCCGGTTCCCGTCCATGATGATCGCGACGTGATTCGGGACGCTCCCCTGCTTGACCTGGCGGAGGAGGCGCCGCTCGTAGGCCTGGTAGGCCGCGTCACTGATGATCTTCGAGATGTCGGCGGGCATCCGGCGAGCCCGATTCAATAGACCTGTGCTATATATTCATTCCCCGCCGCCGACCGCCCGAAGGCCAAGCTCCGGCAGGTCCACGATCCCGGGCAGCATCCGGGGCGACTGTTCCGATCGGGGTGGTTCCGGAGCCCGCGCCCTCATTCCGATACGAATTTTTGTTATGATTCAATATTAGTAGTCCCGATTTCTTCGGAGGCTTGGAACCACATGGACCCGGACACGGCCACGACGGCGGAAGACACGGTGCTGGGATACGCCCGAATCGAGTTCGACCTCCGCTCCGCGGTCGCCTCGCTGCGACCCGGCGAGTCCCTCAAGGTCCGGCCCGGCGAAGTCGCGCGCACGGTGCCCATCCTCGCGGTCGAGGACGACTCTTGGCGGCTTGGGCTGGACCCGTAATCCGCGCGTTCGCACGAACGTCCATGTCCTTCGACGGTCTCCCTTTCGCGTCCGTCTGGGGAACATTTAAGTAGCGAGGCCAGCTTGTTTCCTCAATCCCTTTCACGCGTTCCGTGACCCTTTCCGTGGTTTATCGATGAAGTTGAGCGAGTACCAGGACCTTTACAACAAGCTCGGAACCCCCGAGGACATCGACTTCCTGGCGGAGAATTTCGGGTTCGACAAGGAACTCCTGCTCGTCGTCTATACCCAGCGCGTCGTGCGGGACACGACCAGGAAGTTCTACCGCGTCAAGGCGCAGGCGAAGCGGCTCGTCTGGATGTGGCAACGGGGGATGACCCTCGTCGAGATCGCGAGAAAGTTCGACTTCCCGCCGATCCTGGCCTCCCTCATGATCCTCGAGCAACGGAGAATCTCCCGAAAACAGTTCTGGAAGATGATCGCGGAACTGAACACGGTCCAGGATCGACGTCTGCGCGGCGAGCTCCAGCAAGCGTGCCGTGCCGACATCGTGTATTCCCCCGAGGGCACTGCCCGCCAGTACGCGCGGGGGCGTTGGGGAGAGGCGAAGCTCCACCGGTGGCTCGACGCCCGAGACTTGAAGTACGAAACGGAGAAGGAGTTGCGGGCGAAGTACGACAAGACGCCGGACATCCTGCTCCACCGTCCGGTTGACGTGAATGGGAGCAAGAAATACTGGATCGAGTCGAAGGCGACGTTCGGCGATCCGTACGAGATCCGTCGCCACATCCGGAAACAGCTCACGCCGTACAGCGACATGTTCGGGGACGGGGCCGTCGTATACTGGTTCGGGTTCGTGACCGATCAACAGTACGAGGTTCCAGAGGGCGTCGACGTCGTGGATGCGTCCTTCTTCGAACCCGAGCCGGTCCCGTACGAATATGTCCCGGTCCACCAGACGCCCCTCGAGGAGCCGACCCAACGGGAGAAGCGCACGCCGGGGCCGCGGGAACCGTCGCACGCGCCGCGGGCCGCAAACGTTTAAGCGGCCCCCCCTCCTTCCGCGCTCCGATGCCGGAGGAGGAGGTCGTCCGCGTCCGGATGCCCCGGATGAAAGAGGGCGAAATCTTCGGAGTCGCGGACCAGCTCCTTGGGGCGTCCCGGATTCGCGTCATGTGCGCGGACGGGAAGAGCCGCCTCGGCCGGATCCCGGGCAAACTCAAGAAACGGATGTGGATCCGGGAAGGCGATCTGCTCGTCATCCGGGTCTGGGAATTCCAGGACGAGAAGTGCGACATCCGCCACCGGTACACGAAAACGGAGTCGAGCTACATGTCCCGCCGGGGCATCATCCCGAGCTCGATCAACATCTTCTAGTCCGTCCACAAAGCTTTAGCGCCGGCCGCTCGCTCACGCATCCTCCCATGCTCGACGAGCGTCGCCTTCGACGGCTCGAGGCGAAGATTGACAGCTTGCGCACGCGCACGAAAGACTCGGACGCCCGCAAGACGTATGACCAGGTGTTCGACCGCGCGGCCCTCCTCGTCCTGGCGAAGCTCATCAGCGACGGCGCGATTAACACCCTCGACTATCCCGTGAGCACGGGGAAGGAGGCGAGCGTGTTCCACGCGACGGACCCGGAGGGCCGGGGGAGGGCGGTCAAGATCTACCGCATCGCGACGGCCACGTTCCGAAACATCGCTCGATACATCGAAGGGGATCCGAGGTTCAAAGGGGTCAAGCCGTCCACGAGGCCGACGATCCTCGCGTGGGCCCTCAAGGAATACAAGAACCTCCGCCGGATGGGAGATGCCGGCGTCCGCGTGCCACGACCGGGGACTGTGCTCGACAACGTCCTCGTCATGGACTACGTGGGTGACGAGTCGCGACCCGCCCCCCTCCTGCGCGAGGTCCGTTTCGAGGACCCGACCCCGGTGTTCGAGGATGTCGTCGCCAACATGCGCGCGATCCGCAGGGCAAAGCTCGTCCACGCGGATCTGAGCGAATACAACCTCCTGTTCTGGGACGGGCACGTGGTCGTGATCGACGTCGGGCAGTCCGTCCCGCTGGACCATCCTCGTGCGGCGGAGTGGTTCCAGCGGGACATCGAGAACATCGTTCGGTACTTCGGGCGACTCGGCGTGCGCACGACGGCGCGGGACCTGGAGTCCCGAGTCGTGGGAGACTGAGATGTTCTACGCCCGGATCTCTTCGGATCGCGTCGGGGTGCTCATCGGTCCGGACGGGGCCACGAAGCGTCGGCTCGAGCAGGCGACGGGAACGTCGATCGAAGTGGACTCCGCGACGGGCGAAGTCACGATCAACGAGGCGGAGGCGGAGGACCCCGTGGTCGCACTCAAGACCCAGGACGTCGTCCGGGCGATCGCCCGCGGCTTTTCCGAGGAGCGGGCGTTCCGGCTCCTCCAGGAGGACATGTACCTCGAAGTCTTCGACATCAAGGACTTCGCGCACTCGAAGAACCGCATCGCCCAGATCAAGGCCCGCCTGATCGGCTCCCGCGGGAAGGCCCGCCGCCTCGTCGAGGAGCTGTCCAGCGTGGACGTGAGCGTCTGGGGGCACACCGTCGCCTTGATTGGCGGGAGCTTCGAGATGGCGATTGCCCGGGAGGCGGTCCTCATGCTGCTCCGCGGAAGCGAACACGCGACCGTGTACCGGTTCCTCGAGCGGAAGCGGGCGGACATCAAGGTTTGGCAGAAAGGCCTATGACGGGCGTTCCCGGCGCAGCCTTTAGGCGTCCGCAGGCCATGGCCGTTCCGTGCCGAGGGGCGAGATCTCGCGTCTCGCGGACGGGGTGCGCGTCGGCCTCAAGGACGCCCTGTCCCGATTCGACGAACCCTCCTTCCTCCGTCTCCGCGCGGAACTCCAGATCGCGGCGAGTTGGCTCCGCGACCGGAAGGACGCCCCGCGTGCCGACGCCGCAGAGAGCGCCCTCCTGGCCGTCTCGAGACTGTACGCCTTCACGGCGGAGATCCGCGGGTTCGCCGAGTCTCGCCAGGCCGCGGAGACCGCGAGTGTGTTCGACCTCGGGTCCGTCGGCATTCTGGCCCTGGAGAACGTGCTGACATCGAACGTCACCCCGATGCGCGTCTTGATGAGTGGCCTTGCGGAGGGCCTCATGTTCCTGGCAAGTCGGCAATACGTGCGTGGGAGCGACGCGGTCCTCGAGGCGACCTACCGAGGGCACGTCCTGAGCCTCCAGGACGAGTTGTGGGCCCTCGCGATGGAGTTCCGGGAGAGGGAAGGTCTCGACGCGATTCGGGAAGCCCGGACGACAATCGACGCGGTCTTCCGGAACCTGGAGCAGCCCTCCGTGCCCGTGGCGACGCGGGTCGTGACGATCCAGCTCCTGTACGGTCTCGCAGTCGTGGTCCGGTGCGTCCGTCTCCTGGAGACCCTCGGATCCGGTCGCTGAGCCGAAGAGTCGTTAAATAGCTCAGGTCCCTACGCAGTCGGGGTGGGTGGACCCTGCCCAAGTACGTCTACCTCTTCGAGGAGGGGGCCGCCTCGATGCGGGACCTTCTGGGCGGGAAGGGCGCAGGTCTCGCGGAGATGACCCGCCTCGGTCTCCCGGTTCCCCCTGGGTTCACGATCACTACGAAAGCCTGCCTCGCGTTTGGCCGGAAGGGTCGGTTTCCGCCGGGCCTGGCCTCTCAGATCGCGGGGGGCCTCGAGGACGTCGAACGGCGGACCGGGAAACGATTCGGGGACCTGTCGAACCCGCTCCTCCTCTCCGTGCGCTCCGGCTCGAAGTTTTCCATGCCCGGCATGATGGACACGGTACTGAATCTCGGGCTGAACGACGAGACCGTCCGCGGCCTTGCCGCCCTGACGGGGAACGGGCGGTTCGCCTGGGACTCCTACCGACGGCTCGTCGCGATGTTCGGGCGGGTCGTGCACGACATGGATGGCCATGCGTTCGAACGGATCGTCGACGCGCGGCGCGGATTGGGGGCGGGCCGGAAGGACTCCG
This sequence comes from Thermoplasmata archaeon, assembly GCA_035283405.1. Taxonomy (GTDB): domain Archaea; phylum Thermoplasmatota; class Thermoplasmata; order RBG-16-68-12; family RBG-16-68-12; genus RBG-16-68-12. The sequence goes on from DATEUA010000022.1 coordinate 7,982, forward strand.
ACCTGTCCGTCGACGAACTCCGGGAGATTGTGGCCGAGTCCAAGGCCCTGTACCGCGGGACCACACGCGGCGAGTTCCCGCAGTCCCCGATGCAGCAGCTCCGGGAGGCGATCGGTGCCGTGTTCCGATCCTGGAACGGCAAGCGCGCGGTGGACTACCGGACCTTCCACAAGATCCCTCACGACCTCGGGACCGCTGCGAACGTCCAGGCAATGGTGTTCGGGAACCTGGGGCCTGACTCCGGGACCGGGGTCGCGTTCACGCGGGACCCCTCCACGGGGGCGAAGACCGTGTACGGGGAGTACCTGCCCAACGCGCAGGGGGAGGACGTCGTCGCCGGTACGCGGAACCCCGTGAAGATTGCTCGGCTGCGGGAAACCTTCCCGGACCTGTTCGAGCAGATCGTGCGCGTCGCCGAGCTCCTTGAAACCCACTACCGGGACCTGCAGGACATCGAGTTCACCGTCGAGGGAGGAAAACTGTGGATCCTGCAGACGCGGACCGGAAAGCGGGCCGCGCGGGCCGCGGTGGCGGTCGCCGTGGACATGGTCCGGGAGGGACTCATCACGAAGGAGGAGGCCCTTGGACGCGTCGAGCCCGGCCACGTCGTCCAACTCCTGCTCCCGGCGATCGACGAATCCGCGAAGAGGACGGCCCTCCGGGAGGGCCGGCTGCTTGCCACGGGGCTCAACGCCTCCCCCGGATTCGCCTCCGGTGCCGTCGTCTTCGATCCGGACGAGGCGGAACGGATGGGCCGCGACGAGAGGAAACCCGTGATCCTCGTGCGCATGGAGACTTCCCCGGATGACGTCCACGGGATCCTTCACTCGAAGGGGGTCCTGACGGCCCGGGGCGGCGCGACGAGTCACGCAGCGGTCGTCACCCGCGGACTCGGATTGCCGTGCGTCGCGGGCTGCGAGGCGCTCCACATCGACTACGACACGGCCGAGCTGGGCGTGGGGGACCGAATCGTTCGCCGGGGGGACTTCGTATCCATCGACGGCAGCACGGGTGAGGTGTTCTCCGGCCCGATCCCCACGATCGACCCGGACTTCGATCGGGAGACGGACCTCCAGATCCTGCTCTCGTGGGCGGACGAAGTCCGGCGTCTCGAGGTATGGGCGAACGCGGACCACCCCCGGGACGCGGTCCGGGCGCGGAGCTTCGGCGCACAAGGGATCGGGCTGTGTCGCACGGAACACATGTTCTTCGAGACGGACCGGCTGCCGATCGTCCACGAGATGATCCTGGCTGCTCCCGTCTACCGGCGGCTCTCCGGACAGGTCCGGAGCCTCCGCGGGGAACGCGATGGGGCGAAGGGCGACCGCCGAGCCGACGCGGAGAGGCGCTTGGGCGACGCGGAGGCGCAGCTGAAGGACCTCTCCCGCCGCTACCTCGGCTCCCTCGAGCGCCTCGGAGCGCTCCAGCGCGAGGATTTCATTGGCATCCTGAGGGCCATGGACGGGCTGCCCGTAATCATCCGGCTCATCGATCCGCCCCTCCACGAGTTCCTGCCGAACTACGAGACGCTCCTCGCGAACGTCGTGAAGCTCTCAATGGCCCGGGAGGACCCCGGACTTCTCGTCCGGACCGCGCGCTCGGACGACGACCACAAGTTCGTCGAGGAGGTCGAGAAGGCGGGCGGCGGAGACCTCGCCCGCGGGGTCGACGTCCGGCTCGCGAAGGACGAGCTCCTCCTCGAGGCGGTCCGGGCGATGCGGGAAGCGAATCCCATGCTCGGACTGCGCGGCTGCCGCCTCGGCATTGTCTTCCCCGAGATCACGGAGATGCAGGTCCGCGCGATTTTCGAGGCCGCCTGTCGTCTCAGGAAGGAAGGGCTCAATGTCCAGCCGGAGATCATGATCCCCCTCGTCGGACACGTGAACGAACTCAAGGTCGAGCGGGAGGCGCTGGAGTCCGTCGCGCGGGCGGTGATGCAGGCCGAAGGGGTCCAGGTCGACTACAAGTTCGGGACGATGATCGAGATCCCCCGGGCCGCGCTGACCGCGGACGAGATCGCCCGTCACGCGGAGTTCTTCTCCTTCGGGACGAACGACCTGACGCAGACGACCGTAGGGCTCAGCCGGGACGACGCGGAGCCGAAGTTCCTCCTCGAATACGTGCAGCGGGGCATCCTGCCCTTCAACCCGTTCCAGTCGATCGACCGGGAGGGGGTCGGTCAGCTCATGCGGATATGCGTCCAGAAAGGCAGGAAGGTGCGGCCGGACCTCGAGGTGGGCATCTGCGGGGAGCACGGGGGGGACCCGGACAGCATCGCATTCTGCCATGAAATCGGCCTCGACTACGTGTCCTGCTCTCCGTTTCGCGTCCCCGTCGCGCGTCTTGCGGCCGCGCACGCGAAGCTCCAGAGTGGCATCTCCCGCTCGGAGGATCGGTGAGGGGACGACACGATGGCGGACGGCACGCTCACCTTATCGTTCCTCGTCGTGCTCGCCGTCTCCTCGTTCGCGCTCCCCCTGGTGTTCCTGGGTTGGATCCGGAACACGGAACGCCTGAGCCGGGAGCCGTGGTTCGCGGTCCTCCGGTCCTTCGCGTGGGGCGCCGTGTTCAGCGTCCTCGTCGCGATCCTCCTCAGCCTCCTGCTCCTCAGCCTTCTCCTCGATGTCGCGCCCCTCACGGAACTGCTGTCGACGCGGTTCACGGACCCGCAGGCGATCGTGGCCGTGCTCGTCGTGGCGCCCCTCGTCGAGGAGGCGTCGAAGGGGCTCGGCGTCCGCTCAGGCCGCCGCCACACGGACGTGCGCGTCGATGGCCTGGTCTACGGCGCGGCCGCGGGCCTCGGGTTCTCCGCGACAGAGAACCTCTTCTACGGGCTGGCGATCTTCGCCGTCGAGGGTCCTTCCGCGTCCCTCGTCCTGATCGCGTTCCGATCCTTCTCCTCGTCCTTCCTCCACGCGAGCGCCACCGCCGTGACGGGATACGGCCTGGCGAAGGGATGGCTCACGGGTCGCGCGGGCGCGTTCCTCCCCTTCTACTTCGCCGCCGTGCTGATGCATGCGACGTTCAACGGGTTCGCGAGTTTCGGGGAGCTGTACGCGCAGGGAGTCGGGGAGATCGCCTACGCGATTGGCTTCGCCGCGGCCGCCGCGTTCGCCGTTGGCGCGATCACCGTCGTGCGGTACAAGCTCGCGAGCCACCGTCCCCATCCTCCTGGGTGAGCCGCGCGTGGTCTCGATCCGGGTGTAAGGGCGGCCCCTCCAAAGTCTCCAAGATCCTGGGCGTCGCGAAGAACTACGAGGACCACGCACGGGAGATTGGCAGTCCCCTTTCCTCGGAAGCCCGTATTCTTCTTGAAGCCGACGACCGCCCTGTTGCGCGACGGCGGGACGATCCTCGTGCCGCCGGAGTCGATGCGGGTCGAGGTCGAGACGGAACTCGCGGCGATCCTGCGCCGAGGCGGCGGGGACCTTGGCCGGGAGGACGCGATGCATCTCGTGACCGCGTACGCGGTCTTCTTCGACATCACCGCGAGGGACCTGCAATCGAGGGCGAGGCGGGAGGGGTCCCCATGGACGGCCGCGAAGGGCTATCGACACGTTCGCCCCCCTCTCCGATCCGGTGTCCGCGCGCAAGGCCCGCGACCCACACGCCCTGCCGATCCGCCTCCGGGTGAACGGCGTGGTCCGCCAGGAGTCCAGCACCGCGAGCATGGTGTTCCGGATTCCGGATCTCCTCGCGGCGGCCTCGCGGATCATGACCCTCGAACGGGGGGACGTGCTCGCGACGGGGACTCCCGAAGGCGTGTGACCGATCGCCGCGGGGGACCGGCTCGAGGCGGAGATTCCAGGAGTCGGACACCTGGGCTGCCGCGTCGCGCCGCGAAAGCGTTAACTACGGTCCACCGGGTCTCTCTCGGGCAATGCGATTCCGCCTCGAACTCGAGGGGGACGCGTACTCCCGACACAAGGATGCGTTCAAGCGCCTCCTCGCGAAGCACGGGCTCCGGTGGCGGGGGAGCCTTGACCGCCCCCTGTGGGCCAGCGGGACGGAGCGCGTGTCCGCCGTGTTCGACCGGGACGAAGCGGCGGACCTGCTCCGCAAGGCCGTCCTCGTCTGGGAAGGCCGGAAGAAATCCCCGCTCCTGGAGGACCTGAAGGCGTGGGCGTGGCAGGTCGGGGGAAGGGCCTCCGAGGAGAAGGTGCCCCGCGCGGAGGACGTCGTGGACGACGTGGAACGAGACCTGCGCTTCTGGGACCTCGTGCACAAGCCGAACGTCGAGGCGCTCCGGGGCGAGGGACGGCCCAAGGCGTGGATCGAGGAGGACGTGAAGCGGTGGAAGCGCCGTCGGCAGGAACGTCGCAGGGAACTCATGGGCCAAGCGAGGTCCTAGGTCAGTGGGAGCGTCTTCACGCTCAGGCTGTCGTAGCAGTCGAAACAGTACCCTTGCCGTCGATCGTCTGGGAGCAGGACGAGCCGCGCGGAGCATTTTCGGCATCGGCCGATCCGATCCCCCGTGTCCACGAATCCACGCGTGTCGGGCCTGAGCCGCCACGAAATTGTCTCAGCCTCCCCGTCCCCAAGCGGGCGACCACGGAGCCGCCGGTTTCTATAAAAACGTAGCGAACTCCCGCGCGGCGGCCCGTTCGTCGGTTTAATGCGGCGCCGGTTCCTTCCCACGGCGCGTGCGCGCGGGGTTCGTGACTTTCGAGGGAATCGACGGCTCGGGGAAGACGACCGTCGCGCGCCTCGTTGCGGATCGGCTCGCCGAGAAGGGGGAGCGCGTTTTCCTGACAGCGGAGCCGACGAAGGCGTGGTTGGGCGACGCGGTGCGGCGCTCGTACGAGGACGACGTCGGGGGCCTCGCCGAATCCTTCCTGTTCCTCGCGGACCGCGCGGCGCATCAGGAAGAGATCCGAATCCATCTCGATTCCGGGGAGATCGTCCTATGCGACCGCTACCTCGACTCGACGTACGCGTACCAGGGCGCGCGACTGCAAGGCCTCGTGCCGGACCCGATCGGGTTCTTGCGTCGCGCGTCCCAACCGTGGGCGCGGCTCCCGGACCTGACCCTCCTCCTCCGCGTCCCGCCCGATGTCGGCGTGAGGCGTCTCGATCTCCGAGCGGGCAAAGTCCGGTTCGAAGAGCCCGAGCTCCTGCGACGGGTCGCTGCGAACTACGACCGGCTCGCTCGAGGGAAGCGATTCGTCGTACTCGACGGGACCCTTCCCGCGGCACGGGTCGGTGACGCCGCCCTCGCCGCGATCGAGAAGCGGCTCACGACGGGCCCCTCGCGACGACGCCCGTAGGGGGGCAATGGACAAGGAACGCGCGGGCGAACAACCTGGCTCGATCGATCTCTCCCCGACGAAGCTCTGACAGGAACGCCCGTCCGAACACGACCTGCAGGGTCGGATCGTCGGGCTCCGTCATCATGAGGCCCGGAATCGCATTCGGCGTTTGAACGCCCGCTCCGAATAATCATCGGCGATTCTCACTTGCGGGAAGTGCCACGCCCCTGAGGGTTCTGTCAGGTCATTTTTGATGGAAGACCCAACTCCACTCCGCTCGGCTCGTCCCGTGCGCCCGCCCCTCCTCGGGGCAGGTCGTAGAGGGAACTCACGACGTCATCGCGGAGGGCACCGGGCTGGAACCGTACAGCCCTTGCCAAGGCCTCGTTCGAGGCCAAGGCGGTCTTCAGGATGTTCATCCCTGCGTTGATCTGCCGATCCATCTCCCAGTCGCACATCAGGCAGACGAACTCCTGGCCCACCCTGTCTCGGCGCCGGGCGCCACATGCGGGGCAGGTCTTCGACGTCCATTGAGGGTTGACCTTGACGATTGGCACGCCTTCGAGGGGGGCCTTGTATTCGATCTGACGGTGAATCTCCCCTCGGGGCCATGAGGACAGGCGGCGGTTCATTCTTCTGGACTTCCCTCCGGCACCGTGGAGGGTGAGGTCCTCCAAGACAATGGCGGCTCGCGCTTCCGCCGCGAGTCGAACGAGGCCCTTGGAGACCCGGTGGAGCCTCTGTCGAACCCGGTTCCGTTCCCTCCGACCCTCGCGGTCGAGGAGACGACGCGCCACCCGTCGGTCGTGGGCCTTCTTCCGCGCGAGCCTCCGTCGACGTCGAAAATGGATTGCCTGGATGCGTCGCACGCCGTTGAAAGACACGCTGAGGAGTCCCGCAGAATCGCCCGACGCGAGGA
>DATEUA010000023.1:0-23684 GCA_035283405.1 Thermoplasmata archaeon
CTCGACGAGGTCCCGCACCCCGTGGCGGCCGACGGGCTTCCGGTCGATCACCCGCACCTTCGCGCGGTACCGGTCCCACAGCTCCGCCATCCAGCTCCTCGGGACGTTCACGGTGAGGCGGGCCCGGATCATCCGCGGACGCAAGGTGCGGAGTCTATTCAAACCTTGGCGGCAGGAAGGCCTAAGTAACCTCCCGCCGCTCCCGCAACCCGTGGTCGTGAAGCTCCTCGACGACCTCGACGTCGCGATCCTCCGGCGGTTGAACCACAACGCGCGGAAGAGCTTCCGGGACATCGCCCGCGAGCTCGAGGTGAGCATCAGCACGGTGAGCAACCGAGTGAAGCGGCTGGAGGCGGAGGGGGTCGTCCTCGGGTACGCGCCGATCCTCGACGAGAAGAAGCTCGGGTACGACGTCCTCGCGGTGATCGGGATCCGGATCTCGAAGGGGAAGCTCCTCGAGGTCCAGCGGAAGATCGCGCGGGAGGACCGGGTCGTCGAGGTGTACGACGTCACGGGCGAGTACGACAGCGTGATCGTCGCGCGGTTCCGGAACACGCGGGAGCTCGACGTGTTCATCAAGCGTCTCGTCGCGATGGAGAACGTGGAGCGGACGTACACCCAGGTCGTCCTGAACGTCGTCAAGCAGGAGAAGCGGTCCCCGGTCTGAGCGCCGCATACAAGGGGGAAGGAGGGGTCCCCGGGATTCCCATACACAACTTTTAAAGGGAAAGGCCAGGTTTAACGAGGATTGGAACCGGAGGGGACATGGCGAACCTTCTCAACTTCAACTCGAGCCGGACCCTCGAGTTCTCCGCCTCCCACCCGCTCCTCTTCGACCCCAACCGGGACCTCATCTTCAACTCGGACCGGGAGCTCAACTTCAACCCGAACCGAGACATCGGCTTCGGGAAGCGGGGCGTCCTGTTCCGGGGATACGTTTGCGCGAACTGCGGGGCGATCGTGAGCGTGGACGCCACGTCCTGCGACGAGTGCGGGGCCGTCTTCGAACAGCCGGAATCGAAGGGCCCGAGGGTCGGATCCCTGAGCTCGCGGCCCACGCCCGCTACGCGGGCCGCACCGGGGCCCCGGCCCGCGCCGCCCGTCCCCGAGGCGTACGCGCCGCCGCGTGCCCCGCCGCCTCCGAGTCCGTACGCGCCGCCGCCCCCGCCGCGGGCGTATCCCGCTCCCACGCCGGTCCCGCCCCCGGCGCCCGAGGCGACGGCCGCAACCCAGGCCTCCCGGTTCTGCCCATACTGCGGGGCGCGCTCCTGGCCCGGGGATGCGTTCTGCTGGAACTGCGGCGCGAGATTCACGGGCAACCCGAAGGTCGTGACCGCGAGCGCCTCGGGCGGCACCGTGCCAATCCCGTCCACCGCGGAGACCGTCCAGCTCCCGCCGAAGAAGGCGCGGAAGGTCGTGAAGGACTGGCGGGAGACGGGGAAGGACCTATCCGAATACGCAGAGGAGAAGTGAGCCTATGGTCGACGTCCTGACGATCTACATCATCATCACGGTCGTGTTCAGCATCCTCCTCTTCATCATGGCCGTCACCGGCGGCCTCGGGGCGACGTTCGACTTCGGCGGCGCGGACGTAGGGGTCGATGTCGGCGGCGCGGACCTGGGGGACATCGGGCACGACGTCGCCACGGACGCGGGCCAGTTCAGCGGCGCGGGGATCTCCCCGCTGAGCCTGCCGATCTTGTTCGCGTTCGGGGCGTTCTTCGGTGCCTTCGGGACGGTCATCGAGGCGGCGCAGGCCCTCCCGGCCCTCGCCGTCCCGTTCTTCGCGGCCCTGCTCGCCGTCGTGTTCACGGCGATGCTGTTCCTCCTCCTCATGAAGTTTTTCGGGACGGTCCAGGTGACGACGAAGTACGAGCTGAAGGACCTCGTGGGGGACAACGGGGAGGTCACGGTCCCCGTCCACCCCGGCTCGCGGGGTCAGGTCCTCGTCGTGACGGATGCGAGGGGTCGCACCCTCCTCTCCGCGGTCTCGTCACAGGACCTGGGGACGGGGGAGAGGGTGAAGATCACGGGCGTCGAAGGCGGCGCCCTTGTCGTTGAGAAGGCGTGAGTGGGGAGGTCGAAGAGATGGTAGAGCTGGAACTCATCGTGGGCGTGAGCGTACTGATCGCACTGATCTTCGTGGCCATCGTTGCGGTGTACGCCAACCGCTACAAGAAGGTCCCGCCGGACGCGGCGATGATCCTGTACGGGAGGGAATACGCGAAGGGCCGGGGGTACGAAGTGTGGACCGGCGGCGGGAAGTTCATCATCCCGATCGTCGAGAGCTATCGGTTCCTCCCGTTGGGCATACGGACGCTGGACGTCATCGTGAACGAGATCGTGACGAACGTCGTGGGGAGCGGCGCCAAGGTGAACATCAAGGCGGTCGGGCAGGTCCGGATCTCCGACGACCCCGACGTCCTACGGACCGCCGCAAGCCAGCTCCTCCACAAGTCCGACATCGAGATCAACGAGATCGCCCTGAAGACCCTGGAGGGCCACGTCCGTGGCGTCTGCGCGACCCTGACGATCGAGCAGATTAACACCGACCGGGACGCGCTCGCCTCCCGCATCCTCACGATGGCGGGCGAGGACCTCAAGAACATGGGCATCGAGATCCGCTCGTTCGTGATCAAGGAGATCGAGGACGAGCACGGCTACCTCGACGCCCTCGGCGTGAAGCGGACGGAGGAGGTCAAGAGGGACGCCCGCATCGGGAAGGCGAACGCGAACCGAGAGGCCACGATCGCGGAGGCCATCGCCGCCCAGCAGGGGGAGAAGGCGAACGCGGACGCCGAGGCCCAGGTCGCGCAGTACCACAGGGACCGCGACGTGATCCGCTTCAAGGCGGAGTCCGAGGTCGAGACGGAGCGGTCGAACCGGGAGATCGCGTTCCAGATGCAGACGGCCCGCCGGACCCAGGAGCTGATCGTCGAACAGACGAAGATCGACATCCGGAAGAAGGAACAGGAGGTCCTCGTCCAGGTACAAGAGGTCCTCCGACGATCGCAGGAGCAGACCGCGGAGCAAGTCGTCCCCGCGAAGGCGGGGGCGGACGCTGTGGCCGCGGTGGCGGACGGCGAGAAGCGGAAGCTGATTATCACCGCCGAAGGAGAGAAGGAGCGCGCGATCCTCGTCGCGGAGGGCGAGAAGGAGCGGCTCTCGCGCGTCGCCCAGGGCGAGGCCGAGCGGATCCGCCAGGAGGGGACCGCGGAGGCGGACATCATCCGGCTGAAGGGCGAGGCGAACGCCTACGCGATCAAGGCGACCGGGCTCGCCGAGGCGGAGGCGATGCGGGCGAAGGCGGCGTCGTGGGAGCAGTACGGCAAGGCCGCGATCACCCAGATGATCGTGGAGAAGCTCCCGGAGATCGTCGCGAACGCCGCGAAGTCCCTCGAGACGACCCAGAAGCTCATCATCATGGGTGAGCGCGGGCCGTCCCAGCTCGTGAGCAGCGTCGTGGACATCGCGGCGACGGCCCCGGCTCTCGTCAAGGCGCTGACGGGCATGGACCTGTCGGAGCTCGCCGGGAAGCTCAAGGACATCACGAAGTGAGGCCGTGGCGGGCCGGGCCGTCGAGTGGTCCTTTGGCAAGGATCTCGACCTGATGGTCGAGATCTGGTCCACCGCGGCGGTCCTGGAGGCCGTGATCGCGGCGCTCCTCAAGGAGCCGGAGAAGCTGCGGCTTGCCGTCGCGGCCCTCGTGAGCCGCAAGCGAACCTGAGGAACCTCACAGGTTCATTACGACGACGTCCTTCACGGCCCGCATACCTTGGAACGGAAGGACGAGGCGCCCTTGGGGGTCGATTTTCATCCCCTTCGAGGACACGGTCTCGGCAGGCATCACGAGTACATCGGACAGCTTCCCGTTCTTCGTGTCGACGATGAAGTTCTCGATCGTCCCGAGGATCTGTCCGTCGTTCGTCATGACCGTCTTGCCGCGGAGTTCTGTGGCGAACTTCTTCATCCCATCACCCATTCGTCGTGGGCCGCCCGCGGCGGGGCCGAGGCGGGTCCCATCCCTTGTCTGACAGACATCCGACGCTCGCTATTTGAAGGTTCCGGGGCGAATTGGTCGCGACCCGTCGGCTTATCTCAGGTACGAGAGCGGCTCCTCGCGCCGGCGCCGCACCGCGCCGCGCTCCAGGCGTTTCCCGATTTCCTCGTAGAATTTGATCGTGTCTTCGTCGAGGCTCGGGGGGATCGACTTTAGCGCCTCCTGGAAGTGAGCCATCGTAACCTTCTTCGCCCGTTTGTTCTCCCGCAAGGCGATCATCGCCGCTTCGCGACACAGTCCCTCGATGTCCGCCCCCGTGTAGCCATCGAGATCCACCGCGAGCTCTTCGATGTCGACGCCCTCGAGAGGCATGTCCTTCGTGTGGACCTTGAGAATCTCGAGGCGTGCGGGTCTGTCCGGGGCAGGGACGAGGAGGATGCGGTCGAACCGTCCCGATCGCAGGAGGGCCGGGTCCACCATGTCCGGCCGGTTCGTCGCCCCGATCACGACGACCCCTTCGAGGGTCTCGAGTCCGTCCATCGAGGTGAGGAGCTGGTTCACGACCCGCTCGCTCACACCGCTATCGTTGTCGTATCCGCGCCGGTGGGCGATCGCATCCAGCTCGTCGAGGAACACGATGCACGGCGCGACCTGCTTCGCCTTCTTGAAGATCACCCGGACGGCCTTCTCGGACTCACCGACCCATTTCGACATGACCTCGGGTCCCTTGATCGCGATGAAGTTCGCCTCGGACTCCGTGGCGACCGCCTTCGCCAGGAGGGTCTTCCCGGACCCGGGGGGGCCGGACAGGAGGATGCCCCGCGGAGGACGGATCCCCATCCGGTGGAAGACCTCCGGTTCCCGCAGAGGCATTTCGACGGCCTCCCGGAGCTTGAGTTTGATCTCCTCGAGCCCGCCGACGTCCGTCCAGTTGACTCGCGGGATCTCCACCAGGACCTCGCGCATCGCGCTCGGCTCGACCTCCTTGAGCGCGTTCTTGAAGTCCGCCGGGGTCACGCGCATCTTCTCGAGGGTCTCCGACGGGATCGGCTTGTCGAGGTCGAGCTCTGGCAGGTAGCGACGGAGGGCCTTCATCGCCGCCTCCCGGGCGAGGGCCGCGAGGTCTGCGCCGACGAATCCGTGGGTCACGTTCGCGAGCTCCGATTGGAGGACCTCCCGGTCGTCCTCCCCGCCCTCGATGGGCATACCCCGAGTATGGATCTGCAGGACCTCCTTTCGCCCATCCCGGTCAGGCACGCCGATCTCGATCTCCCGGTCGAAGCGGCCCGGGCGGCGCAGCGCAGGGTCGATCGCCTCGTCGCGGTTCGTCGCGCCGATCACGATCACCTGGCCCCGGGCCGAAAGACCGTCCATCAGCGTGAGGAGCTGCGCGACGACTCGCCGCTCGACCTCGCCCGTGACCTCCTCGCGCTTCGGGGCGATCGAGTCGAGCTCGTCGATGAACAGGACGCTCGGCGCATTCTTCTGTGCTTCCTCGAACTTCTCTCGGAGTCGCTCCTCACTCTGCCCGTAGTACTTGGACATGATCTCGGGTCCTTGGATCGAGTAGAAGTTCGCCCCGGCCTCGTTCGCGACGGCCTTCGCGATCAGGGTCTTGCCCGTGCCTGGCGGGCCGTACAGGAGGACGCCTTTTGGCGGATCGATCCCGAGCCGTTCGAACAGCTCCGCGTGCTTGAGGGGGAGCTCAATCATCTCGCGGACCTTCATGAGCTCCTCCTTCAGGCCGCCGATGTCCTCGTAGGTGACCGTCTGGGTGAGGACTTCGCCCTCGCGGACAGGCTCCTCCTTCATCTCGATGATCGTTTCGTCGTGGATCTGGACGATTCCCTTGGGCTGCGTCTTGATGACCATGAACGGGAGGGCGCCGCCCATAAGGGCGATGCCGGGGACGATGACCACGTCGCCCTTGTTCACGGGCCTCTTGAGGAGACCCCGCTTCACGAAATTCTCGATGCCCTGGCCGAAAGAGATCTTGTGGCCCTCGCTGATGATCGGCGCAATCGTCACGCGCTCTCCGGAGAACACCTCCGCCTTCCGTACCTCGACCTTGTCCCCCAGACTCACGCCGACGTTCCGGCGGACGAGGCCGTCAATCCGGATGATCCCTTTGGCCTCATCTTCCTGCATCACACGGAAAAGCTTCGCCGCGGTGGACTTCTTGCCGCTGATCTCGATGATCTCGCCGACGTCCATCCCAAGGGCGACGCGCGTCTTCGTGTCCACTCGGGCCCGCCCCAAGCCCACGTCCGATTGGGGCGCTTCCGCCACGCGGAGGACGACCCGCTCAGGCACACTGTTTCAGAACCCGCCGGCTTATATCAAGATTGTGGGGAGATAATCGCCACGCCCGGAGGCGGCCTCACGACGACAGCGGGCGCCGCTCCTTGACCTCGCTCGATTCGTGGACAACGAGCTCGTGCGCTTCCGCGACGTCGATGCGGCAGTGGGGTCCGATCGTCACTTCGTCGCCTTTCACGTACTGCGCGGTCGTCCCTTCGAGCCAGACCTCCTTCGCCTCGATGCGATCCGCCTTCAGGTCCCCCCGCGAGCGAAGGTATCCGCCTGTGCTCCTGACGTGGACCTCCTTCGCCCGGATGGCGGGGATCGACGAACTCCCGCCTAGCTCGAGGTGCACTTCCTCGGCGACCAGCTCCCCTCCGACGTGGACCGCGCCGCTCGAATGGAACTCCTCCGCGTGCACGGTCCCGCCTACCTGGAGGCTCCCGCTCGCGAGGACCTCTTCCGCGTCCAGGTCCTTGTCGATCCGCAGAGATCCGCTCGATTCCACCTGCTCCGCCTTCAGACTCCCCGCGATCCGACTGGACCCCGAAGAGCGGAATTCCTCCGCCTGGACATTCCCCTCGAAGGCGCACGACCCGGCCACCTTCGCCACCTCCGTCTCGAGGTCTCCCCGGACGCGGGCGCTTCCCGCCGCCTTAAACTCGCGCGTCCGCACGGGCTGGCCGGTGACGACGCCCGAGCCGGCAATCCGGATCGCCTCTTCGCTCAGCTTCACGCCGATTCCGGAGAAGTCCACGGCGCGCATCGCCTCTTCGACAGCGCGGGTCGTATCCTCCGCGGCACGCATCGCGCTGTCCCGAAGCCGGCTCACCGCGTCTGCGAGGGACGCGTCAGGTGGCGTTTCGGGTTCCACCTCTGGCTCCTCGGGCTCTGCCTCGTACCGGGTCTTGATCTCCTGGTATGTCTTCTCCGAGATCTCGCCCCGGGCGAGACGTTCCTCGAGTCGCCGCAAGACGTCCTTCCGCTTCATCGGGTCAGGCCCATGAAGTGCGCCACGGCATATGTCACTTGCCGCGGGAGCAACGAAGCCTCCACCTCTCCACGCCTGACGCCGAGGATCGGCGATGCGTGTGTCTTCGCCGGCGACGGGAGGCGATGCAGGAAGAGCTTCGCGAACACGTCCGCGAGATTGGCCGACAAATGCGGGAACATGAGTCGAAGAAGACACGTTTCGGTACTTATGTGAGCCTCGCGGGCCCACGTGAGATCCTCCGCCGCCCACGGGACAACGTCTCCCTGGAAGGAGATATCGACCGGGCGCGGGTTGAAGAATGTTGAAGTAGACCCATGCGGCTGACCGAGCACGGATGGTCGAGCCGCTCGAGTTGATTCGCATCGCGGCCTCCGACACGCGGCGCCAGATCCTCCGCCTCCTCCAGCAAGGGTTCGACCATCCGGAAGATCTCGGGAAGAAACTTAAGATCCGAAGAACGTCTGTGGACAAGCAGCTCGTCGAGCTGTTCGAGTGGGGCCTCGTGGACCGCGCCGCGGTGTTCCCAGCGACGGGTCGACCGAGAATCGTGTTTCAGGTGACCCAGCGGGGGAGGGACCTGCTCGACCTGCTCCAGCGGGTCGTCCAGGAGTACTCCTCGGGTTTCCGCGCGGACTTCCAACGCGAGCTGGAAGCGCTCGAGGGAAAGCTCGCGGCGGGCGACATTGCGGAGGAGATGTACTTCAGACGCCGCAAGGAGCTCGAGACCCGGTACGCGGTCGTCTTATGAGCGGCGCCGGCGGCGGCGCTGTCGCGCGATCGCGTTCTCGAGGCTGACCTCGCCCCGTGCGACCGCGTCCGCGAGGTCCGTGGAGATTGTGACGCGGCCGTCGCTGTCCAGCCGCGACCGCCGCTGGATGTCTCGCAGCTCTCCGCGGGTGGGTCGGACTTCGAAGGGCGGCTCCGCCCGCATCCCGGGCGTCGTTGCGATATGGATTGCCGCATCGACGTCCGGCTGGGGCGTCCGACGGGTCGTCCCGGCCTCGTCGACAATCTCAATCTGGAAGCCGTTCTGCGAGAGGGCGTTCAAGATCCGATTCCGGTTCGTCGGATCCCCGTGGCCGACCCGCATCCGGACGACGCGGGCGGGAAACGTGCGGACCGCCTGACGGGCAAGGTAGGCGGCGGCTTCCGGACTCCGGGCGATCCGCGTGTCGATGACCTCCCCGTCCCCGACGACCGCGACCCCGGGTTCCCGACCCGGGTCGATGCCGATCGCCAGCTCGTGCCATTCGCGCTTCCCACGGAGGAGTTGTAGGGCCTTCGCAATCGCGCTCTCGATGTCATCGACCACGACGACCCGGGCGGACCGAATCCGGGACGCCTCGGCGGCAGACGTCAAGACGGCACCCACCGCGTCGGGCACCCGCCGGGAGGCGGCGAGGCTCACGAACGAAATGTCTCGGGCCTTCAGCGCGGCGACGAGGTCGTGGTACAGCCGGAAGTCCTGGGTCAAGATTCCGAGGGCCTTCCGCATCGCAGCGGACGGAACGGGCCGTGGGGGGATAATTCTTCGCCGGGGACCGCGTTCTCAGGAATGATTAACATGAATGAAAATTGTGGCGGAACCGATTCATATCGAACACGTCCCTCTATCTACTCCGCAGGGGTCGAAGTTTGCAAGCACAGGTTTCTCCGGAGATTGACGTGAAGGGTTTGCTGCTCCGCGATGCGCTGGCGATCCTCACAGTCGTCGGAGCCTTGGCCGCGTTCTACGGGATCCTCAAGCTGGTCTCGTATCTGTCCGGCATCCCGTTCCCCTAGGGAACGCGAAACCGATCGAATACGCCTCGGCGCCCCGCCCCGTCACGCTGTACTTCCTTGAGTCGCTCTAGGAGTCGCCTTTCCTCGTCCGAGAGACGCTCCGGCGTCACGACGACGACCCGAACGACCTGGTCTCCGTGACCGTTCCCGCGGAACCGAGGGAGGCCCTTGCCTCGGAGGCGAAGTAGGGTGTGCGTCTGCGTTCCGGCCGGAATTCGAAGGCGCGCGGCGCCCCCCAGGGTCGGGACCTCGACATCGCCGCCCAAGGCGGCTTGCGGGAACGTAATCGGGAGCTCGAGGACGACGTTGTCCCCATCCCGCGCGAAGGTCTCGTGCTCCCGCTGGTGCACCACCACGAAGAGATCCCCCGTCGGTCCGCCCCGATCGCCAGCCTCCCCTCGGCCCGGGACCCGGAGCCGGAGGCCGTCCGGCACGCCCGCAGGGACCTCCACGGCGATCGTCCGGGTCTCGGACCGCTGGCCCGTCCCCCGACACGCGCGGCAAGGGGTTTGGGGCCACTGACCGCGGCCGTGGCACTTCGGGCACGTCGTGATCGTGATGAACTGGCTGTACCCCCGTCGCTGGGCGTTGCTGACCTGCCCACGGCCCCCGCACGTGGGGCAGGAGACCATGCGGCCTCCTTCGGCCCCGCTCCCGTCGCACGTCGGGCATCGGGCCGGGTGGGTCAGGGTGACGTCCTTCCGGGTCCCGCGGGCGATCTCCTCGAGCGTCACATCGACCTCCATGACGAGATCGCGGCCCGCGGACGGCCCGCGCCGGCGGGGCGCGGCACGGAAGAGGTCTTCGAACAGGCCGCCCCCGACGCCGGATCGGCCGAAGACGGATTCCAGGAAGTCGCGGCCGAACAGGTCCTCCACGTCCGCGTAGTGGGTGAAGCGGGACCAATCGAATCCCTCGCCACCCCACACCCGCTGTTTGAGCCCGTCCGCGCCGAACTGATCGTAGATCCGCCTCTTCCCGTCGTCCGCGAGGACCTCGTACGCTTCGGAGACACGCTTGAACTGCTCCTCGGCGGCTTTCGGGTCCTCCTTGTTCAAGTCCGGGTGGTGTTTCTTCGCGAGGCGGCGGTAGGCCCGCTTGATGTCGTCCGGGGAGGCGTCCCGAGACACGCCGAGAATCTTGTAGTAGTCCGCGTCGGCCATGACTCGCTCGTCCGGCTGCATACGCCCGGCTCTACTTCTTGTCTACGTCCTCGAAGTCCGCATCGACGACCCCGGGCTCTCCGGAACCGCCGG
Organism: Thermoplasmata archaeon; assembly: GCA_035283405.1. Lineage (GTDB taxonomy): Archaea > Thermoplasmatota > Thermoplasmata > RBG-16-68-12 > RBG-16-68-12 > RBG-16-68-12. The sequence continues at coordinate 10,334 of DATEUA010000023.1, forward strand.
AATCCTCGGGGCCCCCGGAGGGAGGAGGGACTGCGGTGCCGTCTTTCGAGTACATCTCCGCGCCGATCTTCATCGCCTCCGCCCGCAACGCCTCGAAGGCCCGGCGGAGCTCTGCGATGTCGTTCGTCGAGAGGACCTTCCGGAGGGCCTCCAACTTCTCCTGGACGGACTTCCGCGTGGCCTCCGAGATGCGATCTCCCGATTCCTTGAGGATCTTCTCGGTCTCGTAAATGAGTCCATCCGACAGGTTCCGGGTCTCGATGAGCTCGCGGCGCCGGCGATCGTCCTCCGCGTGCTCTTCCGCGTTCTTCACGGCGCGGTCGATTTCGACCTGCTCCATCCGCTGAGGCGCCATGATCGTGAGCTTCTCCGTCTTGCCCGTCGCGGTGTCCTTCGCGGTCACGTTCAGGATCCCGTTCGCGTCGATGTCGAAGGTCACCTCGATCTTCGGAACCCCTCGCACCGCGGGCGGGATGCCCGCCAGGTAGACCTTGCCCAGACTCACGTTGTCCGAGGCCATGCTTCGCTCGCCCTGGAGGACGTGCACCTCGACGGTCGTCTGGCCGTCCGCCGCCGTGGTGAACGTCTCGCTCTTCCGGGTAGGGATCGTCGTGTTCCGCTCGATGAGCCGCGTGAAGACGCCCCCCAGGGTCTCCACGCCGAGACTGAGCGGCGTCACGTCCAGAAGGAGGATGTCCTTCACCTCGCCGCTGAGGACGGCACCCTGGATCGCCGCGCCCAGGGCGACGCATTGCATCGGGTCCACGCCCCGTTCCGGCGGCCTTCCCAGGATTCTCTCGAACCGCTCGCGCACGACGGGCATTCGGGTCGGTCCGCCGACGAGGATGACGTGGTTCACGTCTGTGAACTGCCAGCCGGCATCCTTGAAGGCCTGCCGGATCGGAGACTCGAGTCGTCCGAGGACCGGCTCGATGAGTGCCTCGAGCTTCGACCGGGTGAACTTTTTCTCAAGATGCACGGGCTGTCCGGCCTTCTGGGAGATGAACGGCAGGTTGATCGTCGTCTCGACGGTGCTCGACAGTTCGATCTTCGCCTTCTCGGCCGCATCCCGAAGGCGCTGCATCGCCTGGCGGTCCGACGAGAGGTCGTCGCCGTGCTCCGCCTTGAACTCGGAGGCGAGCCACGTCACGAGTGCGTTGTCCATGTCCATGCCGCCGAGGGCCGTGTCTCCGGAGGTCGCCTGGACCTCAAAGACCCCGTCGCCCATTTCCATGAGGGTGACGTCGAACGTCCCTCCGCCGAGGTCGAGGACGCAGATCCTGCCCTCCCCCTTCTTCTCGAGGCCGTACGCGAGGGCCGCCGCCGTGGGCTCGTTCACGAGCCTCAGGACCTCGAGGCCCGCGATCTTCCCGGCGTCCTTCGTCGCCTGGCGCTGATTGTCGTTGAAGTACGCGGGAACCGTGATGACGGCCTGAGTGACCGGCTGGCCAAGGAACGCCTCCGCGTCGGTCTTGATCTTCCTCAGGACCATCGCGGAGATCTCCTGAGGGGTGTAGTCTTTCCCGTCGATCCTCACCCGGTAATCCGTCCCCATCTTCCGCTTGATCTGCATGACCGTCTTCTCGGGGTTCAGGACGGCCTGGCGCTTCGCAGGCTCTCCGACCAGGACCCCGTCCTTCGTGAAGGCGACCACGGACGGGAACATCTTGCCCCCGTACGTGCTCCCTTCCGCGCTCGGGATGATCCGGGGCGTGCCGGCTTCCATGTAGCCGGCCTCGGAATTCGTTGTGCCGAGGTCGATGCCGATGATCTTAGCCATTCGATTCACTTCCGTTGTTCACGACGATGACTTGCGCGGGACGCAGGATTCGGTCTCGGGTGCGGTACCCTTTCCGTACGACCTCCTTCACGACGCCGTCCTCGGATGAGGCGTCGGAGACCTGGTCGACACACTCGTGGACATACGGGTCGAAGGGCAGGTCCAATGCGGGGATCGGTACGAGTCCCACGTCGCCGAGGGCTTTCATCAGGTTGTCCCGGATCATCCGAATCCCATCCCCGGCGTTGCCCTCCGAGGAGGCAGTCGCCGCTTCGAGTTCGTCGAGGACGGGAAGGATGCGTGCGAAGAGGGCCTCATGCGCCGCGCGAACGAGGGTCTCCGCCTCCCGGGCGGAACGCTTCCGGTAGTTGTCGAACTCCGCTTGGACGTACTTCAGCCTCGTGAGAAGATCCTCGGATTCTGGTGGGGATGCGAGGGGAGTCCCCTCCACAGGGTTCTCATCCGTCAGCAGCGTCACCCCCAGTGGGTCTTCGAACGACGCCTGCGACCGCGGAACCGGGCGCGGATGGCGTTCCGAACGGCGCCTCGTCCACGGAGACCACCGAGGCCTCCCCCGAGGTCCCGTTCAGAACTCTTCGCCGTCGCCGCCTCCGTCGCCCTCGCCGGCTCCTTTGCCGGCGCCCTTGCCACCCTCGCCGGCCTTCGCCGCGATGACGTCATCGATCCGCAGGATCATCACGGCCGCGTCCGTCGCCGAGGAAAGCGCCTGGCTACCGACGCGGATCGGCTCGAGCACGCTCTCCTTCTTCATGTCCGTGATGTCGCCCGTATAGACGTTGATTCCCGCATGCTTGTTCCCCTTCTTGTGTTGTTTGCGAAGTTCGATCAGAGTATCGATCGGGTCGAGCCCGGCGTTCTCCGCGAGGGTCCTTGGGATGACCTCGACCGCGTCCGCGAAAGCCTCGATTGCAATCTGCTCGCGACCTCCAACGCTCCCCGCGAAGTCCCGCAGAGACAGTGCAATTTCGGTCGCGCTCGAGCCGCCGCCCGTAATCACCTTGCCGTCTTCGATGCCGACGGCAACCACGCTCGTTGCGTCCTCCAGGGACCGCTCGACCTCGTCGACGACGTGTTCCGTGCCGCCCCGGATCAGGACGGACACGGCCTTCGGGTTCTTGCAGCCCGTGACGAAGGTCATCTCGTCCTCGCCGATCTTCTTCTCGTAGACGAGTTTCGAGCGACCGAGGTCGTCCTTCGTGAGCTCGTCGAGCTTCGTCACGACCTTCCCCCCCGTGGCTTTTGCAAGCTTCTCCATGTCAGACTTCTTGACCCGGCGCACCGCGTAGATGCCGTCTTTCGCGAGGTAGTGCTGCGCGAGGTCGTCGATCCCCTTCTGGCAGAATACGACGCTCGCGCCGCTCTTCCGGACCGTGTCGACCATTCGCTTGAGCATTGCCTCTTCCTCGTTCAGGAACGCCTGGAGCTGGCCCGGGTCCGTGATCTCAATCTTCGCGTCGATCTCCGTCTTCTTGACCTCGAGGGCCGCGTCGAGGAGCGCAATCTTCGCGTCATTGACCTCGGAGGGCATGCCTGGGTGCACGCGCTCCTTGTCCACGATGATCCCGTCGACGAGCTCCGTGTCGGCGATCGAGCCGCCCTGCTTCTTGACGATTTGGATGTTGTCGTCGTCGACGAAGTACGAGTTGTCCGCGCGCTGCTCCGCGACCGTCGTGACGGCCTTCACCGCGACGTCGGCCAAGAGCTCCTTGTGGGCGCTCGCGGACTTGGACGACATCGCCGTCATGGCGACCTTCTTGAGGACGTCCAGATCCTTAATCGTGATTTTCGTGGCGACCTTCTCGAGGACCCCCCGAGCTCTGTCGCTCGCCTGTCGGTATCCCGCGGCGATGACGGTCGGGTGGATGTTCTGCTCGATCAAGTCTTCCGCCTTCTTGAGCAGCTCCCCTGCGAGGATGACCGCCGTCGTCGTGCCGTCGCCCGCTTCGTCGTCCTGGGTCTTCGCGACCTCGACGAGCATCTTCGCGGCGGGATGCTCGATGTCGATCTCCTTGAGGATCGTCACCCCGTCGTTCGTGATCACCACATCCCCGAGGCTGTCGACGAGCATCTTGTCCATCCCACGCGGGCCCAACGTCGACCGGACCGCGTCGGCGACCGCCTTCGCGGCCGCGATGTTGTTGAACTGAGCGCCCTTTCCGCGCTCCCGTCGCGTTCCTTCTTTCAATACGAGAATCTGTGTACCTGCTGGCATCATGCGAAGTCCTCCAAGAGAGCTTCCAGGGCGGAGCCTATGTAGGGACTTCTATATAAGTGTAGCGGGGACCGCGCCGCTGCCGTTGGGATCCGCCGTCCACCCCCCATAAATCTAAGTCCTCTTCGCGGCTAGCACGCGCCCGTGGAAGGGCTCCTCTTGGAGCTGGCGGAGGCCGTCGATCGGGCCGTCCGGGAGCTGGCGGAGGACCCGGGGGAGGTCGTGGGCCGGGGGGCGGACGGGGCTCCGAGCCATCGGATCGATCGGGTGGCGGAACAGGCGGTGCTCCGGTTCCTCGACTACGAGGACGTGAAGGTGGATGTCCTGAGCGAGGAAGCGGGCCGCTTGAACCGGGGCGGCGAGGGGCTCCTCGTGCTCGACCCGATCGACGGGACCCACAATGCGATCCGCGGGATTCCGGCGTACGCGGTGTCCCTCGCGCTCGGCGAGCGCACGCTTTCGGACGTCCATGAGGGACTCGTCCGGGATCTCGCAACGGGCGCGACGTACCACGCTCGTAAGGGGCACGGCGCGACCCTCAACGGACGGACCATCCGCGTGCGGCGATTCGTCCCAGAGGACGCCCTGTTCACCATGTACCTGGGTTCGAACGCGCATCCGGACGTCGCCATGAAGACAAGCCGCGCGAGACGGGTCCGGAGCTTCGGAGCCGCGTCCCTCGACCTGTGCCTTGTCGCCCGGGGGGCCGCGGACCTGTACTACATGCACAGCGCGGCCGTCGAGACGAAGCTGCGAGTCGTCGACATCGCCGCGGGGATCCTGATCGTGCGCGAGGCGGGGGGCGTCGTGGAGGATCTCGAGGGGCGTGATCTCGACCTTCCCCTCCGGTCGGATCCCCGGACGGACCTCGTCGCGTTCGGGGACCCACGGGCCCGGGAGGCGATCCGATGAAGTTCGGGATGACCGCGAATCCCCACATCTCGACGGCCCTCGACGCCGCGACCGCGATCCTGAAGAAACTCGAGCCAGACCACGAGGTCGTCCTGGAAGCGGACCTCGCCCAGTCCCTCGCCCGGCGCGGGCTGCCGCTCGCCCACATGAAGGTCGACGCGGTCCTCGCAATCGGGGGCGACGGAACAATCCTCCGGGCCCTCCAGCTCTCGACGGCCCCTGTGCTGGGGATCAACTCCGGGTCCCTGGGGTTCCTCGCGGAGGTCGATGCGGCGGAGTTCGACGCGTACTTCGCGACGCTCCTTCGCGGCGAGCATCGGATCGAGGAACGCCTGCGCCTGAAGGTCGAGATGAACGGCCAGCGGCTGTTCGATTGCACGAACGAGGCGGTCATTCACACGGCCCACATCGCGAAGATGCGGCATTTCGAAGTCTCCGTCGACGGGGCGATCGTCCAGCGGGTGCGCGCGGACGGGATCATCGTCGCGACCCCCACGGGATCGACATCGTATTCGATGTCCGCGGGCGGACCGATCGTGGATCCGCGCCTCGACGCGATCCTCGTGACGGCGATCGCGCCCTTCAAGCCGTCCATGCGGCCCTACGCGTTCCCGGCGTCGAGCCGAATCCACGTGCGTCTCGTGAAGCCGCGCGAATGCCTCCTCGTGCTGGACGGCCAGCACGAGGTCGTCCTCAAGGGGACCGAGGACGTGTCCCTCACGGGATCCGAACGTCGGGCCCGTTTCGTCCGGTTCCGGGACGATTTCTACCGTCGCATCGAGGAGAAGCTGGGCCGCGGGTGAGCGGATCCATGCCTCCGAGGGTCGACGCCATCTCGCGCCGTGCGCTCCGGATGATCCTGGAGGCATCCCGGGATACCTCCCCGAGGGAGTTCGGGGCGGTCCTGAGGGCGGAATCCGGGGTGATCACGGAGATCCTGCTCGTCCCGGGGACCGTCTCTGGCGAGCGCCATGCGATCTTCCAGCTGCACATGCTCCCCGCGGACTTCACCGTCGTGGGGACCGTCCATTCTCATCCGAGCGGCAGCTTCCACCCATCGGATGAGGACCTCCACCTATTCAGCAAGTTTGGCGGGATCCACCTGATCGTCAGCGACCCATTCGACGAGGGGAGCTGGGCCGCGTGGACCTACTCGGGGGACCGGATCTCCCTCCGAGTCGTCCCGTGACCTCAACGCCCCGAGAGGAGCGCCTCGTAGAGGGCGACGAGCTGGTCCGACACCGCGTCGATGCTGAAGGATGCAATCACCTTCTCCCGGCCCCGCCGGCCCATCTCCTCGCGCAGGCGGGAATCGATGAGGAGCCGGTTGATCTTCCGGCCGAGGTCCTGCGGGTTCACCGGATCCGCGAGGAGACCCTCCCGACCGTCCTCGATGACCTCGCGCAAGCCGGGAATGTCGGAGACCACGACGGGCTTCCCCGTCGCCATCGCTTCCAGGGCCGCAATCCCGAACGCCTCAAGACGGGACACGCTCGGGAGGACGAAGACGTCCGCGGCGGCGTACACCTTCGGCAGTCGGTCCTCGGAGATCCGACCGAGGAGATGGACTCGGTCCTGGACGCCCAGAGATCGGGCCAGCCGCCTCATCGCCTCGATGGACATGCCCGCGCCCGCGATCACAAACTCCGCGCCGGGCACGTAGCGCGCGGCCTCGATGAAGTGTTCGATGCCCTTGTGGGGCACGACGCGAGCGACGAGCAGGACGATGCGACGGTCTTCCGGGATGCCCAGGTCCGGCCGGACCTCGGACCCATCCACGTCGGGCGTGAAGCGCCGGTGGTCCACCGCATTTGGGATGACGGTAGGACGGAATCGCCAGACGGCCCGGGAGGTCGCGGCGTACGTGCGCGTCGTCACGACGACGCGGCCCGCGCGTCGGAGGGTCGCGGCCCCCCGGCTCCGCCGATACAGGGACTCGATCAGCCGGCCGAACGGAGTCGGCAGTTCCACGTCGCAGTGGTATGTCACCGCGAAGGGGATTCGGTGGGCTTGCGCGACGAGGGACGCGTAGTGGGCGCTCAACGGCGGGGGGGAGTGCGCATGGATCACGTCCGGACGGAGGCCCTCGATGGCCCCGCGGATCCGGGGCGCGACCGGCGTTCGAAGGAGGATTGCGCGGGGCCTCACGCGGACGACACGGACCCCGTCGATCCATTCTTCCGCAGGGATCGCGGGATCGTGACGCGTCGTCACGACCGTCACGTCGTGTCCACGCCGGGCCAGCTCCTTGGAGACGGTCAGGACGTGACTCTCCACGCCGCCGAGGTGCGGATAGAACCAAGGGGAGACTTGGGCAATTCGCACGTCGGCTCCCTCAGAAAATCCTGGTCTGGGGCGCGATGTTCCCGCGCACGGTTGCACCGGGACCGATGAACGATCCCTCCCCGATGATCGTCCCTGGGTCGATCGAGGCGTTGATGCCGATCTTCACGTCGTCGCCCATGATCACGCCGAGCTTGCGGAGGCCCGTGTCCACCTCGGCGCCCCGCCACACGACCTTCACGGAGGCCTCGTCGAGACGGAGGTTCGCGACCTTCGTCCCGGCCCCGAGGTTGCAGCGCTCCCCGACGATGCTGTCCCCGACGTAGTTCTGGTGGGGCACATGGCTATGGGCCATTAGAATCGAGTTCTTCACCTCGCATCCGTTCCCCACCTTCGCCTTCGGGCCGATGGACGTCGCGGGACGGATGTAGCAATTCGGACCGATCTCCGATCCGGCGCCCAAGATGGTCGGACCCTCCACGTACGAGCCATGGCGCACGACGACCCCTTCCTCGACGGCGACCTCGCCGCGCAGGGTCGCGCCCGGCTCGACCTCCCCCCGGACGGAGCCCCGGAGCGACTGCAGGAGGGCCGCGTTCGCCCGCAGCAGATCCCACGGACGTCCCACGTCGATCCACTCGTCAGGAAGGTGGAACCCGAAGACGTCCCGCTTGCCAAGCAGCGCCCGGATCGTGTCCGTGATTTCGTATTCCCCTCGTGGAGACCTCGGGGTTGCGTCGATGAGCGCGAAGATGTCCGGATCGAAAATGTAGATGCCTGCGTTGATGAGGTCGGACTTCGGAGACTTCGGCTTCTCCTCGAGCCCGACGACCTTTCCGTCGGACAGCTCGACCACGCCGAACGGACGTGGGTCCGGGACGCGGGCGAGCCCCATGACGGGGCCCCGGACCTTCTCGAAGAACGCGACCATTTCCCGGAGGGCCGCGGCGGACACGACGACGTCGCCGTTCACGCTCAGGAACGGGCCGTCCACATGCGTCCGCAGGGAGCCGATCGCGTGGGCCGTGCCCAGACGCTGGGCCTGTTCCTCGTACGAGATCGAGATGCCAAGATCGGTCCCCCGCCCGAACGCCTCGCGCACCCGGTGCCCCTGCCAACCGATCAGGATTGCGACGTCGCGGACGCCGGCTCCGTGGAGGGCCTCGAGGGTGTGCCGGAGGAAGGGCTTCCCCGCGACGGGCAGCAGAGGTTTCGGAAGGTTCGCGGTGAGGGGGCGCATCCGGGTCCCTTCTCCGGCCGCGAGGAGGACGGCCTTCATAGGGCACCCTGCACGGTCGATAGAAGCTGCGCGTATATCTCCTTCGCTGCGCCCTCGTCCCGGGCCTCCGCCATGATGCGGAGCTTGGGCTCCGTCCCGGAGAAACGGACGAGCCCCCACCCTCCGTCGAAGGAGAGGCGCCAGCCGTCCAGGGTCTCCAGATCGGAACGGATGCCACGAAGGGCCGTCTCGAGCTTTGCCTCGATTCCGGATCGGCGCGCGGCCTCGAAGGTCACCGCGCCCCGCACGATGGGATACCGTGGGATCTCCGAAACAAGCTCCCCGAGAGGGCGTTTCGCGACCATCGTAACGAGACGGGCTGCGGCGTAGACGCCGTCGGGACACCACGTGGCCCGCGGGAAGATCCACGTGCCGGAAGGCTCGCCCCCGAAATCCGCGCCCCGACGTTTCAGTTCCTGCGCGACGTACACGTCCCCGACGCGGGTCCGCCAGATCCGGACCTTCGGAAGGAAATCCTGCAGGGCCATGGACGCATCGACGGGTACGACGACGCTCTGCGCCCCGACCGCCTTGGCGAACAGGGGGAGCAGGAGGTCGCCGCCGACGAAGGCGCCCTCTCGATCGACCGCGACCATCCGGTCCCCATCCCCGTCGTGGGCGATTCCCAGGTCCGCCTTCACCGCGCGGACAGTGGACTTCAGGAACGCGAGGTTCGTCTCCGTCGGCTCGGGATCGCGTCCGGGGAAGTGACCGTCCAGGTGCGCGTTCAGCGCGATGACCTCACAGCCCATCTCCCGGAGCATCCGGGGGGTGATTGTCGCGGTCGCGCCGCACCCGCAGTCGACGACGACGCGGATCGCCGCGCTCCCTACGTCGCGGAGGATCGACTCGACGTGTCGGTCCACGAGGTCCTCTCGGGATGACAGGGTGCCCGTCCGGTCCCAGGACACGGCCCGGAAGCGCCCTCCGTCCAGGGCAGCCTCGATCTCCTTCTGCTGGGATTCGTCGAACGCCGTCCCGTCCGGATTCCAGAGCTTCAGGCCGTTGTACGGCGCCGGGTTGTGGGACGCCGTGACGACCACGCCGCAGCCATATTCCGCGGCTCCCCGGGCGAGGGTCGGGGTCGAGACGACGCCCGCATCGACCGCGTCCGCCCCCGCGCTCATCAACCCCGCTGCGAGGGCCGACACGAGCATCGCCCCGGTGGTCCGGGAGTCGCGGCCGACGATTGCGGCTCCGTACAACTCGCCGACGGCCTTCCCGACCGCGAGGGTCAGGTCGGGCGTCACCTCGACATTCGCGAGACCGCGGATGCCCGAGGAGCCGAATCGGGGCACGGGCGCGGATAGCCCGCGACGAGTAAAATGCCTTCGTGCTCCGCCCCGACGGGGAGGCCGCCGCCAACGATTAAATAGCGACCGTCGGATGCGAGGCGGCGCAGCGCGTGGAGACAAGGGCCGGAGGGCGTCCCATGGTGATGGAGCCGATCAGCGTGGAATCCGCGATCGAGAAGGCGAAGAAGAAGGGGCTCAAGCCCGGGCGCGTGAGGGGCAGCGCGGGCGTGCAATTCACGAAGGGACGGAATCCGCGGATCGAAGTCATCGACTGGGACGAATTCCGGAGAGCGATCACGGACCGCCGGCTGCAGGTCTTCGAGTCGAGCGGCTTCATGAAGATCATGAAGAGACGCAGGTAACCTCCCGCAAGGATTCACGTGCCCTGCACAAACTTATTACGAAACGCGCCGCTTGCCTCCCCGCGCCGTGCGTGGGTTGCCAAGCTTGGTCAAAGGCACAGGGCTCAGGATCCTGTCCCGTAGGGGTTCGCAGGTTCAAATCCTGCCCCACGCATCCTTCCGGGAGCCGCTCGGGACGGGCGTCGGTCCGCTGCGTCGCACCCGATTTTACATTCAAGTCTAACCATGAAAATCGGCCATCGACCCGGTCCCATTGCGTTGGTTCTGCCCGAGAATCCGGATAGCCGGAAGTGTACGCTCGAACGGAAGCGCCGGGGGGCCCCCTTTTTAAGCGAGTTCAAGACCCGTTATATACTCTCCACGGGTCCGGCGAGGGAGGTGAATTATATGTTCGACAAATACTTTGCATATGTTTCTACGAATATTAGCGAAATTGCACCTAGCTACGAAAGGTATTCATAGGTTCCAAGCCTCTTTGAAGATCGCCCATGCGGAGCGGGTTCGATCTCGCTCCCGGCGATCCTCGCGGTCGCCGGACTTCCCCCGCGAATCGGATCCGATGAGCGGCTCCGGCCGATCGATCTCCGCTTGGAGGTGAGTCCCTTGCCGTCCCAACGGTTCAGCCGCAAGTACCTCCGCAGACATCGCAAGAGCGCCCAGCTCTGGCGCCGCGCGGCTCGTCTCACACCCGGAGGGGTGGAAAGCAACATCCGCTTCTACCGACCGCATCCGTTCCTTGCGGACTACGGCGACGGTGGTTACATCTACGATGTGGACGGGAACAAGATTCTCGACTTCATGATGGGATTCGGGGCGCTCCTCCTCGGTCACAACAACCGGGACATCGCCCTCGAAGTGATCAAGCAGCTCGAGTCCGGCTCCATGCTCGGCGTGACCACGGAGCTGTTCATCGAGTACATCGAGACGATCCAGAAGGCCATGCCTTCGATGAAGAAGGTCCGGCTCACGAACAGCGGGACCGAGGCGACGATGCATGCGATCCGCACGGCCCGGGCGTACACCGGGAAGGAGAAGATCGCGAAGGCGGAGGGCGCCTACCACGGAGCCCACGACTACGTCCTGCAGAGCCTGGACATGGACGCTCGGACGGCCCGTCGCATGACGGGCTACCGGCCCGTCCCCTTCGGCCGAGGTATCCCGAAGGCCATTTCCGACACGGTGGTGATCTACCCGTACAACGACATCGAAGCGACCGCCGAGATCCTCGAGGAGAACGAGGACGAGGTCGCAGGACTGATCATCGAGCCGGTCCTGTGCGGGCCCGGCGTGATCGCACCGAAGGGGAATTACCTCAAGCGGCTCCGCCAGCTCACACGCAAGAGAGGCATCGTGCTGATCTTCGATGAGGTCCTCACGGGCTTCCGCCTCGCCTACGGAGGCGCGCAGGAGTACTACGACGTCCGGCCGGACATGACGACGTTCGGGAAAATCGCGGGCGGCGGCTTTCCGCTCGCCGGGTTCGGCGGCGAGAAGCAGATCATGGAGGTGCTCGACCCGGGCCGAGGGTGGCGGTACGCGACGTTCCATGCGGGGACCTACAACGGGCACCCGGTGAGTGTGGCGGCGGGACTCAAGGGGCTCCAGATCCTCGGAGAGCATCCGGAGTACTACGACCACATCAACGCGCTCGGCCGGCACCTGTACGGAGGCCTCCAGGATCTCGCGGACGACCGGAGGCTCCCTGCGTGGGTCGAATACGTGGGGTCGATCGGGAACGTCTACTTCACGAAGAAGGATGAGATGCGCAATTTCCGGGACGCCTTGGGGGCGAACAACAAGCGGTGGTGGAACTGGTTCATCCACTGCCTCGGCAACAACGTCCTGTTCGGGATCCCGAACACGGGGGAGCGGGCGTTCATCAGCACGGAACACACGGAGGAAGACATCGAATGGGCCCTCGAGGTCGCCGACAGCGGGTTCGCTGCGGTCGCGAAGCAGGCGCGTCGGCAGAGGGAGGGTGCGCCCTCGGTCAAGCTCCAAGCCCTCCGGGACCAAGCCGCGTTGTACGGGGAGACGACGGCGCCCCCGTCCGTCTAGCGTCTGCTGCCCGGAGATCCGCCTCGCGTAGAGTCAAGTACGTCCCGCACCCTTCCGGTCCGAGCGAGGAAAGGGGGGCGCAGCACGGCGAAGTCCTTGAGGAAATCAGGCGCGAAGCGCGAATTCAAGATGTACATCGCGGGCAAGTGGGTCGACTCGGAGAGCGACGCAACCTTCGACGTCGTGAGTCCTGCGTCCGGCGAAGTCATCGGGACCTTGCCGAAGGGGACCGAGGAGGACGCGAAAAGAGCCGTCGAAGTGGCCGTCGAGGCGCAGGAGACCGTCGCCCGGATGCCCATCCAAGAACGATGTCGGCTCGGCGTGAAGATCGTCGATGAAGTCCGCCGCTTCGTGAAAGAATACGCGGTGGACTGCTCCCTCGAGCACGGAAAGCCACTCCGGGAATCGATCGTCGAAGTCGAGGACGTCATCCCGAACCTCCTCTGGCAGGTCGAGGACCTCAAGCGCTGGGACGCCCCCGCGCAGGAGGGGTATTCGAAGCCCGATGTGCTATACATCTCCCTCCACGAGCCGCTCGGCACCGTCGCGGTGATCACCCCATGGAACTTCCCGTGGGTCCTGCCCTCCGAGTTCGTCGTTCAGGCGATGCTGGCGGGCAACTCCGTGGTCTGGAAACCCGCGAGTAACACGCCCCTCAGTGCCGTCCACCTCATGGAGTGCGTCGACCGGGCCGGCGTCCCACCGGGGTTCATCAACATGGTCACCGGGCCCGGAAGCACGGTGGGAACGACCCTCGTCGAGCATCCGCATGTGGACGGAATCGGCTTCACGGGCGAGACGTCCACGGGCCTCGACATCGCGAAGCGAGCGGGCCTGAAGAAAATCACGCTGGAGCTCGGAGGCCTCGGACCCCTCATCATCATGGACGACGCGAAGATCGAACCGGCCGTCGAGGACATCATGTTCGGCTGCTTCACGAACACGGGCCATTGCTGTGTCGCGAACGAGCGGGTGTTCGTTCACGAGGACATCCACGACAAGGTCGTGAAGATCCTCGTCGAGCGGACGAAGAAAATGAAGGTCGGGTTCCCGCTCGACAACGACACGGAGATGGGGCCCGTGAACAACCGCCCGACCCTTGAGAAGATCGAAGCGAACGTTCTGGATGCGACGAGGAAGGGAGCGAAG
>DATEUA010000024.1:0-3270 GCA_035283405.1 Thermoplasmata archaeon
CCAGGTCAACAACTCCCTCGGGTTCCCCGGCATCTTCCGCGGGACCCTCGACGTACGAGCCAGGACGATCACGGACGAGATGTGCATCGCGGCGGCGGAGGAGCTCGCGAAGGTCGCGGAGGAGGCGGGCCTCGACGAAGAACACATCGTGCCCTCGATGGAGGAGACGGAGGTTTTCGCGCGGGAGGCGACGGCCGTCGCTCTGAAGGCGATCGACCAGGGGCTCGCGCGGGTCAAGAAAGGTCGAAAGGAGCTCTACGAGGGAGCTCTGGCCCTCATCCGGCGAGCCCACGACGAGACGAAGTCCCTCATGCGCGAGGGGTTCATCCGTCCGCCACCTAGGTAGCCGGCCGAATTCCGAAGACGTCGACTTGACCCGAGTGTCCAGCGAGGAACCGATGCAATTCCACTCGTCCCTGCGGCCTGGGCCCTCCCACGTCGGATTTATCGTCCTGCTCGTGTATTCCTCGAGCAATGGTTTCCGTGGAGGAAGTCAAGCGGCGCCACGAGGCGAGTCTCCTCCGGACGGCAGGAGTTGTGGGTGTCGGCATCGGCCAGAAGGACGGGAAACCATGCGTTCGAATCTATGTCACGGAGGACTCGCCGAAGGTCCTCGCGGCCCTTCCGCTCACCCTCGACGATGTCCCCGTGGAGATTGTCGTCTCAGGCCCCTTCAAGGCCAGGTGAGTTGCGATGCGCGTGGCTGAGGCGAGACAAGTCTGCGAGTGCCTCTACCTAGGCGTCAAGCTCGATGGGATGACGCCCGCGGTCCACCCAAACGTGGTCGGGGTCGGGCTCGGCCAGAAGCTGGCGCGCAGCCAGCTCGTGGAAGACCTCTGCTTGCGTTTCTACGTGAAACAGAAACTCCACGCGCTCCTCGTCCCGGAGGCCGAACGGATCCCCGTCGAGGTCGAGGGCATCCCGACGGACGTGATCGAGTCCCGCGAGTTCTCGATCTGGCGCCCGATCCCCCCGGTCTACCAGAGGAAGGTGCGGCCCGCGATGGGGGGGCTGTCCGTCGGGCACTACAGCGTCACGGCGGGCACCCTCGGCTGCCTCGTGAAGGACCGCCGGACCCGCTACATCTTGAGCAACAATCACGTCCTCGCGAATGAGAACCGCGGGTCCGAGGGAGACCCGATCCTTCAGCCCGGTCGATTCGACGGAGGCAGACTCGATCGCGACGTCCTCGCCCGCCTCGTGACGTACGTCGCCCTTGACCCGGACGGGGTGAACGTCGTGGACTCCGCCCTCGCGGAGCCACACAGTCCGGACGACGTGACGTCCGACGTCCTGAACATCGGGCGTCTGAAGGGAACGCGGGAGCCGCAACTCGGCGAGTCCGTCCGGAAGAGCGGCCGGACGACGAGGCTCACAAAAGGCGTCGTCGAGGATGCAAGCGCCACCCTCCGCGTGGGGTACTCCGGGGGCAGCTTCGTCTTCACGGATCAGGTCGTCGTGCGGGGCGCCGGCGGAGGGTTCAGCAGCGGAGGAGATTCCGGCGCGGTCATCGTCGGCGAGGACGCGAAGGCGCTCGGCCTGCTCTTCGGAGGCTCACCGTTCTTCACGGTCGCAAACAAGATGACGAACGTCGAGAAGGCCCTCGACGTCGCGGTCGTCTAGCCCAACGATTCCCAGCGCGAGAGGGTCGCCTGGGGCTCCGCGCGGTCTCGGAGGTTCGTGACGCGAACGCCGACGAGCCGGAGTCTCCGGCCGCCCGCGAGGACCTCCTTGAGCATGAACTGGCTCAGGATAAGGATCGGATCGAGCTCGGACGTGTGGACCTTGAGACTCCTCGATCGCGTGTGCGTCTCGAAGTTCGAGTAGCGGGCCTTCAGGGTGACGGTCCGGTACGCCAGTTTCTCCTCCACGACCTGGCGGTGCAGGGATCGCGCGAGCGTCTCGAGGTCGGGCCAGATCTCATCGTACGAATCGAGGTCACGCTCGAACGTCGTCTCCGTCCCCACGGATTCCGGCGGTCCTGCGGGTTCGACGACCGCTTCCGCGTCCCTGGCGAAGGCGACATCCTGGAGGTACTCCCCGAAGGCGCCGAGGATCTCCACGAGGTCCTGCCTCGGGATCGTCTGGACTTCCTCTAGGGTCGTCAGGCCCATCTCCTTGAGCTTCTCCGAGGTCTTCGGGCCAACCCCGAGAACCTGGCGGACCGGCATGGGGGCGAGGAATGCGACGGCCTCCTCCGGCCGGACGACCGTGAGCCCGTCGGGCTTCTGGAAGTCCGACGCGATCTTCGCGACCGCCTTGCTCGGAGCGATGCCGACGGAGCACGTGAGCCGGTGGTTCCGCCGGATGGCGGCCTTGAGCTCTTGCGCCAGCTCCTTCGCCCGACCGAAGTTCCCGCCCGTACGAGTGGACACGTCGAGGTAGGCTTCCTCGATCCCCGACGGCTCTAGGCGGTCCGCGAAGCCGCGCAGCGTCTCCATGATCTCTCCCGACACGCGTTCGTAGAGAGGGAAGTTCGGACGCACGAACAGAGCCTCCGGGCAGAGGCGGAGCGCTTCGCGGCACGGCATCGCGGAGTGGACGCCGTAGCGTCGAGCCTCGTAGCTTGCAGTCAGGACGACGCCGCGCGGGAACTCCTTCGGGTCGGCGCCGACCACGACGGCCTTGCCCTCGAGCTGGGGGTCCTCCCGAATCTCAAGGGCCGCGTAGAATGCATCCATGTCGACATGGAGGATGACGCGGTCGCCCGGGGACGGTGAGGCCATCCGGGTCCTCAAGGAACGCGTGGGCATAAAGGCCTTCGCAGGTCCCATCACGCCGTGTCTAAGTGGCATGGAAGGGATGCCACGCCCAGCGCTCGAAACGCTCGATTTCCGCCGCGTTCGATCTCCGGGGAGCGTTGCATTCGCCGTCGGACTCAGAATCCGAAGAACCCGGCGGCCGCCGCGGCGAGGAAATCGTAGAAGAAGAAGGCGAGGAACGTGACGAGGAAGACGACCGCGAGGGCGACGAAGACGGCCGCCGTGATCGAGTTCGGAGGCCTCAGCTTCGCGGCCTCCCCGACCGGCTCCAAGATGTACATGTACCAGATCACGCGCGCGTAATAGTAGAGGGAGAGGGCGCTGTTCAGGACGCCGGACACGGCGAGGGCGAGATACCACGGGTTGAGGGGCATCGCGCTCACCGCGCTCGAGAACAGGAAGAACTTGCTGAAGAAGCCGCCCAGGGGCGGGATCCCCGCCAGGCTGAGCAGGAAGATCAGCATGGAGAACGCCATGAAGGGCATCCGCTGACCCAGGCCCCGGTACG
>DATEUA010000025.1:0-6694 GCA_035283405.1 Thermoplasmata archaeon
CGACGATCGCGTCGAGCAGGTTCGTCGCGTCGGACTCGAGGCGAGGTCCATCGAACGCTTCGGAAGGTTCCACGCACGCTCGAAAGAAGCCAGAGGTATTCAGGCTGCCCCGGTGTACGACCCTCCGCCGACGGTCCGGGGCGGTTAGGGCGAATCGACATATACGACATTACTATTTGCCTAATAACGGAGGGGATTCGATGGAAATTCGGAAGGCATCCGTCTACGCGATCGCACTAGTCGCCACTCTTGCAATCCTCGTCGGCACTCTCTCTGGATTGGATGCTGTGGGACTTCGGCATGCTAAAGGCACGGCTTCGCTCGCAGAAAACCCTCCGATCCACGCGATCGAGCACGGCTCCGTGACGGTCTCGCCGGATACGCACATCGAGACGCCCGCCTTGCTCCGCGTAACGACGAATCCGCCCGTGCCAGGCAAAATCATCGTCGACGGCGTGGCCCGAGACGAGTGGGGCCTGACGTGGATGAAGATCGCGTCCGGCGACCACACGGTGACGTTCAGCGACCTCAGCGGACTCGCGCCGCCCGCGGCGCAGACGATCACCGCGGTCTCTGGGCAGACGTCGATCGTCGTGGGGAACTACGCGATCCAGGGCTTCCTCCGCGTGCTCACGGAGGGCGCGCTCGACCCGACGATCTACGTGAACGGCGAGCCGAACAACGACTGGGGGATGTGGCGCGAGGCGGCGCCCGGCACGTACACCGTGTCGTTCGGCGCGGTCGCGGGCTTCACCCCGCCCGCCGCTCAGACGGTCACGGTGAACGCCGGCGCGACGACGACCGTCGTCGGCACGTACACGACGAACCCCGGAGCGCCGGGACCCGACCCGAGCACGTTCGGATTCCTCCGCGTGACGACGAACCCTGCGGTCGCATCGACGATCTCCGTCGACGGGATCCCGCGCGACGACTGGGGCCTCACGTGGATGCGAATCGCGCCCGGGACGCACACGGTGTCGTTCGCGACGGTCTACGGGCGAACCCCGCCCGCTCCGCGCGACGTAATCGTCGTTGCGGGCGAGACGACCGTCTACGATGCGCAATTCATCCCGCACGGCGCGCTGCGTGTGACAACCCAGCCGGCCCTGGCGGCGACGATTTTCGTTGATGGAGTCGCGAGGAACGACTGGGGCATGTGGCAGTCGATGGAGCCGGGGACCTACACGGTCTCCTTCGAGCCCATCGCGGGGTTCGCGACGCCGGCTCCGCAGACGGTCGAAGTGCGGGCGGGCGAACTGACGCCCGTTGCGGGAGTCTATGTCCGCCCGACCCAATCCGTAAGCCTGAATCCGACAAAGGACAACACCCTGTGCGAGACGGCGGACGGGTCGGTGAGCAACGGGAAGGGCCAGCACTTCTTCGCAGGCCGGACGCTTTCGGGGGCGAAGCGTCGAGCCGTCCTCGGGTTTAACGTTGCCGGGAGCATTCCGGCGGGCGCCACAATCACGAGCGTGCGCTTGACGCTGAGCATGTCCCGGACCACAGCGGGACTGGAGTCCATGTCGCTCCACGCGGCCCTCGCCGATTGGGGGGAGGGTTCCTCGGACGCGACCGCGCAGGAGG
The DNA here is from genome assembly GCA_035283405.1 of Thermoplasmata archaeon. GTDB lineage: Archaea > Thermoplasmatota > Thermoplasmata > RBG-16-68-12 > RBG-16-68-12 > RBG-16-68-12. The sequence goes on from DATEUA010000025.1 coordinate 1,585, forward strand.
GCGGATGCATTACATCGACCACGGGTGACGCAACATGGATCCACAGGTTCTTCAATACGCAACGATGGACGACCCCCGGCGGTGACTTCGTGTCGATGGCGAGCGCGACGGTTGCGGTCGACCAGGTCGGGGTGTACACATGGGGATCCACCTCTCAGCTCGTGGCCGACGTGCAACGCTGGCTCGATCAGCCCCAGAGCAACTTCGGATGGGAGCTGATTGGCAACGAGGCCGCGACCCAGACCACCAAGCGCTTCGATTCGAAGGACCATATGATGGCGAGTGTCCGTCCCTTGCTGACCGTCGAGTTCGCCCCCGCTTCCGGAGCGTCCGCGCTTCAAGGTTTGACCGGGCCAACGGAGACGGCCCCGATCTCGACAGGCGAGCCCTCGATCTCCAGCACGGTGGCGTCCGTCCGGAAGGAGGCAACCTTCGCGCGGCGGACCTGACGGACGCCGATCCCACCGTCTGTCTCGCGCAAAGGCTTAAAGCAAGGAGCGCGGTCGGCCGACGCAGATGCAGCTCCGTCTCCTCGAGAAGGAGAAGAACACCCTCCGGATCGAGATTTCGACCCCGGACGACACGGTGATCTATCCGCTCCTCACGGCTCTCCTCAGGCACGAGGATGTCGCCGCCGCGAGGTACTTTACCGGGCACCCGCAGCTCGACAAGCCGGTCCTGACCCTCGTCACGAGGAAGGGCAACCCCCAGGCGGTCCTCAAGAAGGTCGCGGAGGGCCTCGCGTCGATGTACGCGGGCGCGAAGGAGTTCCTCGAGAAGGAGCTTCCATAAGCTCATGGAACTCGAGGTCGGGATCGAGGGGTACCTGACCTCGTCCCCAGGGGTCGGCGGGACGATCAAGGCCTCCCCCGAGGACTTCGTCGTCGAAGAGATTTCCACCGAGCCGCCCGCCTCGGACGAAGGCCTGTATACCGTCGCGTCGATCCGGGTCAGGGACTGGGAAACGAATCGTCTCGTCCGACAGCTCGCGAGACGCCTTCGGATCAGCCGGAGGCGGATCGGGTTCGCCGGGACGAAGGACAAGCGCGCGGTGACGACCCGACTGTTCTCGTTCGAACGCGTTCGCCCGGAAGAGCTCCAGGACGTCCGATTGAAGGACGTCGAGGTCCTCACCGCGTACCCGGCATCGAAACCCGTCCGGATCGGCGAGCTGCTGGGAAACCGGTTCCGGATCGTCGTGCGGGATCTCGATCTTCCACGGGACCGTGCGGTGTCCGCGGTCGAGAAGACATCTCATCAGCTCGCCGGGTTCCGCGGCTTCCCGAATTTCTTCGGCATGCAGCGGTTCGGGTCCGTGCGGCCGATCACCCACGTCGTGGGGCGTCACATCGTCCGGGGAGAGTTCGCGGAGGCCGTCGAGGCGTACGTGGCAAACCCGCTCGTAGGGGAGGGAGAGGAGTCGTACGCGGTCCGTCTCGCCCTCGAGGAGACGGGGGACGTCCGGGAGGCGCTAAGGAATTACCCGGATTCCTTTTCGTTCGAGAAAGCGATCTTGAATCACCTTGTCGGGAACCCGGGCGACCATCTCGGCGCCCTTCGCCGACTCCCTCACAACCTACTGCTCATGTTCGTTCACGCGTATCAGTCGTACCTCTTCAATCGGACCGTCCGGATACGGCTCGGCCGTGGGATCCCGCTCCACGGGCCGGTCGTGGGAGATCTCGTGCTTCCGCCGGACCGGGACGGCCTGCCCGATCGGGATCGGGTCGTCGAGGTGACGCCCGACAATCTGGAGAAGGTCACGGCCCGCTGTCATGCCTCGAAGGCGTGGGTCAGCGGAATCCTGTTTGGGTCGGAGCCCCGCTTCGCCGAAGGGGAACCCGGTCGGATCGAGCGGGAGATCGTTGCGTCGGAGGCGCTCCGCCCGGAGGACTTCGTGGTGCCGGACATCCCGCGCATCTCGTCGAAGGGGGGCCGTCGAGAGATCCTCGCGCCCGTGCGACACCTGGAGGCCCGCGTGGACGAATCGTCACTGGTCCTCTCGTTCGAGCTGACCCGAGGGTGCTACGCGACGAGCCTCGTTCGAGAGTTCACGAAGACCGGGTAGGGTCACGCGCGAAGCTTGCCCCAGGTATCCACGAACCGATCCACCGCGTCGTCGTGGAAACTCCTCCGGTTCGCGACCAGGATGTCGACGACCTCCCCCATGTCCTTGATGAGGAAGACGCTCTCCCGACCGCGCTTCGACCTGAGGAGGATTTCTCGCCCGAGGAGTTTCTGAAGATGGTAGGAGAGAGTGGACTTCGACACGCCGGCGGCCGCTTGGAGCTCCGCGAAGCTCCTCTGGCCATACTGGAGGATCTCCATCACGATCTTCCGGGGCACGTCCTCTCGGAGCACGCCGAGGATTCTCCGCTGGACGTCCGCGAACGCCCGCGCGATGAAGTACCTCTTCCGGTGTCCGAGCTCCTCCGACTTCAGGAGTCCGGTCCGCTCGAGGACCCCGAGGTGATAGGACAGCATACCCGTCGACATCCCGAGGATCTGTCCGATGCGGCGCAGGTGGATCCCGGGATTCTGCAGGAGGAACTCGTAGATCCGCCGTCGGCTCTCGAGCTCGAGCCCGTCCATCATCCGATCACCGAAAAGTGCCGCCGCGCCAAGCGATGGACCCCGCGCCTCCGATCCGTTCGTGGGTCGCGGTCCGTCCGTCGTCTCGGAGGGGGACCATTGTTCGTTTTCAAGGATGGGACCACCTTTATACTTTATGGAACGGCCGTCGACAGCGGCCTCCTCGGTCACGTACTTATAGCGCCCGTCGCATCGCGCCGCGATGGCGGCCTCGGAGGCGTGTGCCGTCTCGGGCTGCGGGAAGGACGCCGCCCGTTCCCTCCCGACGAAGAAGGTGAAAGAGGTGTTGCCGGACCTGTCCTTGACAGGAGACGCACGCCGCAGCCATCTCTGCCGGGACCACTACCGTCAGTTCCGGAAGAAGACGAAGCAGGAACGCGAACTCGACCGTCTTGGATGGTGAACGGTCCCTCCGGATCCCGCGAGCCCTTCACGCCGCGGGGACCAGGGTCCAGACCTTCGGACCGTCCTCAATGAACACGGCGCCGCACGCAGGGCAGCGATAGTACGCCGCCCGGCCTCCGGCCCCGAGCTCCTCGAGGTCCTCGTGTTCGCACGCCGTTCGCCGTCCGGCCGAGAAGGCCGTCTCGATCTGCGCCATCGAGTTGTGGATGGACCGCGGGACGAACGACTTTGAACCGGCGGAGGCGGCCGTCGGACGACGGCTGCACCCTTATCCGTTCCCGTGGTGCGAGGCTTCGCCGGAGTCCGCCGCGCCGGTCTCCTCGATCACCATCTCCCTCAGGCCCGTGCCCGGGTTGAACACGCGGCTGAGCCGGATCTGGTCGAACCGTGCGACGAGGACCTCGTTGACCACGCAGGCTCTCGCGCGAAAGAGGTGCCCGCCGACGACGGCGTGGTCGGGCCGCCCGGCGGCGATGTGAAGGTGCAGGGGAGGATTCGCGCGCATTGCGATGCTCCCGTGCAGCGCGAGAAGCTCGTGGCGATCCGAGAACGCCGACCGTTGGTACCCCTTCGGAGTGAAGAACCCGATCTCAAAGTCTTGGACCATCCCGATGCCCCAGAGCACGGAGCCGCTGTCGATCTTGTGGCGTCGTGCGATCTCTTCCAGGGACGGGAACAAGTCCTCGCCATCGGATAGCTTCACCTGGACGAAGGCGCCCTCCTCCGCGCTCCTCACAAGGTCACCGTCCGCGGAGCGGTTCCGCCCGGATGCGGAATCGCCGGGCGATTTCCCGGGCGAGTTCCGGCGCGGAGCCGAAGATCGTGAAGACGTGGGTCGCGCCGCACGCGGCAACGAACTCCATCGCGCCCTCGAAGTCCGCATGGTCGCTGAGGGGAAACTGGGCGTCGACCCCATACCGACGGGTGAAGTCGAAGAAAGCCGTCCAGCCCGAGACGTACGCCGTCTTGACGCCGGCGGAACCGAGCCACGACACGCTCTCGTTCAGGGGCCGCCGGAGCCATCCGGGGGGCAGCACGTACACGCGCGGGTCGCGGCGCTCCCCGTCCTCGAGGTCCGCAAGCCGGCGGAAGTCCAATCGGACCCCGTGGCGGAGATACGCGTCCGCGAGATCGGCAATCCGCTCAGGGACCGCGACCTCGACCCCAAGGCGGTTCGCGAGGGCGATCAGCTCCTGAGACTTCCCGAATTCGTATCCGCCGAGGGCCACGGGGCCTGACGCGAGTTCCATCTCCATCCAGGTGAGGAGGTCCGCCTCCACCTCGTGCTTGGGCGGGAAGCTGAATCCCGGCCGCCCGTAGGTCGCGTCCACGATGAGATGACGGACCTGCTCCGGTACCGCACGTCCGCACGTCGCGCCGCCTTCCGGATTGAAGTCGCCGGTGTAGAGCAGATCGTCCACCCGGACCATCGCGGATCCGAAGACATGCCCGGCGTCTCGGAGGGAGACCGCGAATCCGCCCACGTCGACCTCCGTCCCGTACGGCAGCCCGATGCCCTCCCCCGATCCCCGGCGCACCCGGAGGATGTCGAGGGTCTGTGGCGTCATGACGCCGCCGGCCGTCAGATGATCGAGGTGTCCGTGGCTCACGACAGATCCGGGGGTGCGCCGAGCCGGATCGAGGATGACCGCCCTGAGGCGGTCCTGGACGCGGATCCCGCCGTCGTACCAGACGTGCATCAGCCGCGCCTCGTGAAGACATATCGGGTCGGCACCCGCTTGCGCAGCCCCGTCCAGTAGCCGCAGCGGCTGCACCGGTAGCCCAAGGTCACCGTGCCCCCGAAGACCGTCATGTTCCGGACGCGCCGGAGCCGCTCCGTGCAGACGGGGCACCGCACGAGGCTCCGCTTCTGCCCCGTCTCGCGGCAGTGGATCTCGAGGTCCACGAGCCCGGAGTCGATTGCGATCTGACGCAGCCGGGGTCCTCCCACCCGGAAGGTCTCCTCGGATCGCAGGTCCTTCTCGACGAGCTTCTTCAGCTGCCGCTGGGAGTTCACCGCCCGCCGGGTGTTGAGCACGCGGGCGATCGACGCCCGGACCGCATCGTCGCTCGGGATGCGGTACTCGGACATCGAGTTCGGGAAAGCCCGGGG
>DATEUA010000026.1:0-2989 GCA_035283405.1 Thermoplasmata archaeon
GGGGCCGATCTCAAAGCGATGTGCACCGAGGCGGGCATGTTCGCGATCCGCGAGGATCGGGACCAGGTCACGATGGTCGATTTCGAGATGGCCGTGGATAAGGTCCTCGGGGAGAGCCGCGTGCGCCACGAGACCGCGAGCGGCGCGATGTACGCCTGAGTTCGAAAGGCGTCCTTCGGCAACCCTAAATAGGCCCCTTCTCCTAGGGTTTCCGCCCGTCCGGGCCAGGGTGGCCTTTGCCCAAGCAAGACCGTTGCCCCATCTGCGGCGTTTCCGTCAAGGCGGAGAACCTGATCCGACACCTGGACGCGACCCATCCCCGCCATCCCGACGCCCCCGCCCTGAAGACGAAGCTCAAGGCCGACTCCGGCCGGGTCGTTCGGCCTTCACGCGAACCCCTGCGTATCAACAAGTGGTATCTGGCCGCTGTGGGGGTCGTGGTCCTACTGGTCGTCGGCGGAGTCTACGGGGGATCCATCCTGTTCCCTTCCCAGGGCAACTCCTTCTCCGTCGACGGGTGCATCACGGACGCGACCGTCATCTACCACATCCATCCGTTCCTGAAGATCGTGATCAACGGTGACCCGCAGACGATCCCGGACGACACCGGGATCACGCCCACCTGTGTCCATCCCGTCCACACCCATCAGTCCTACGGCGACCCGGCCCATCCGGGCTACGCGAAGATCCACGTCGAGTCGCCCGTGGCCCAGCCCTACAAGCTCGGGGACTTCTTCCACGTCTGGGGTCAGCGCTTCTCGTCCTCTCAGCTCCTGACCTACTACGCGGACTCCACGCATCCGATTTCGATGACCGTGGACGGCGTGGCGAGCAGCGCATACGGGAACCTGGGCCTCGCGGATGGCCAGCTCATCGTGATCACGTACGGCGCGTGACACATGCGCGGTTCCTGGGACCGTACCATAACCTTTATCGTGGCCCCTAGGTTAGCCCGAGCCCACCATGGTCCGAAGGCTCTCCCCGGACGACTCCGCGGTCAGTAGCTGGGTCCTCCTCGTCGTCCTGATCGTCGCAGTCGCGGCGGCCCTGGGGGCCTACTACGTGTACACCACCCCGCGGGCCCCGCCCGCACCGATCTACGCCCAGCAGGGAGACTCCATTCACATCGATTACATCGGGTACTTCGAGAGCACCGGGCTCGTCTTCGACACGAGCGACGTGAGCGTGGCCCGGGACAACGCGAGCCATCCGAAGGCCTTCGCCTTCTCTTGGCGCTCCACCTGGACCCCGCTGAGTTTCACCGTCGGAGACGCCTCGGTGATCAAGGGCTTCGACGACGGCGTGCGCGGCCTGACCAAGGGTCAGACGACGACGATCTTCGTGCCCGCGGAACTCGGGTACGGTGCGGCAGACCCGAGCAAGGTCGTCGTCCACACGCTCCTCGAATCCGTCCCGGTCCGGTCCACGATGAACGAGAGCGCGTTCGTCGCATACTACCGCACGAGCCCGGTATCGGGCTCCCAGGTCACGGATCCCGTCTACGGCTGGCCCGTCCTCGTCGAATCGCTCAACGGCGTCGTCACGGTGACGAACAGTCCGGCCCCCGGCCAGACCGTGCATCCGTACGGCGCTTGGACGGCGAGCGTCGTGAGCGTCGACGACACCGCGTACAACGGAACGGGGGAGATCCGGGTCCAGAATGCGCTCGACGCAAGCCGCGTCGACATCGTCGGCGGGACCGCCCCGAACGGCCAGCCGTTCTACCTGTCCGCCGTCGATTCGGCCGCAGGCACCTACACGTTGAACTTCAACCGCCAGGTCGTGGGCCGGACCCTCGTGTTCCAGATCACCGTGGTCGAGCTCGGTCGGATCACCTGAGGCCGCCGCCATGGCCTCCCTGGGCGACTGGATCCGCGGCCTCTTCCTGTTCCTCGGTCCTGCGGGCGTCTTTGTCGGGCTGTTCCTCGTGTTCGTCGTCGACGCGGCGATCTTCCCCACGCTCCCCGAGCTGGCGATCGTCCTCGGCTACGCGTACCGCGACCCTGCCTGGGACCCCGGGGCCTGGGCCGGGGCCCTCCTGGGGATGGCGGTAGGCGGCGAGGTCGTCGGGAACAGCCTGATGTACCTATGGGTGCGGAAGCTCCTCGTGGACCGCGGGCACATGCCTCGCGTGATCGAGAAGGCGATGCGGCGGTGGACCCAGTTCCTCCTCGTCCGGGACGAGCGCGTGATCCTCCTCAACCGGATCGCGCCCGTGGTGCCCTTCGTGGGTGCGTTCATCGCGACCCTGCACTGGAGCTACCGCAAGTCCCTCGCCTACATCGTGATCGGGGCCCTCGCGAAGTACTCGTTCCTCCTGGCCCTCGTGGGGTTCCTCGGCCTCGTGTACAGCCAGGAGACGGCGACCCTCGTCACCGTGGGCGCGGTGCTCGTCATCCTCGCGGTCTCTCTGACCGCGTCCGCCCTCTACCGGCGCCGGGTGCTCCCGCCGCCGAACGGCACGGGCTAGTACTCCCGCCGGGCGTAGTCCGCCGCCTCGAGCGGCTCACCGGCGAGGACCTTGAGGTCGCCCCGCAGCCAGGTGAAGAACGTTCGCAGGTAGCCGTCCTTCTCGAGCCGCCGCACGGAGAGACCGACATCGAGGCGCGGGTCGTACACGATCCGGCCCTTCGTCCGGATGCGCACGCCCACGTCCACGTCGTCCGAGTGGGGGAGATTGCGGTATCCGCCGATCTCCAGGAACGCTCGCTTGCGGAAGGCGGAGTTCGTGCCACCCGTGCCGTAGAGGCCGGCGAGGGCCGCCGCGCGGATGATCGCCCGGAGGAACAGGTAATAGAAGCGGGCCTTGAGGCCGCCATCGAAGGGGGCGTCCGGGCCGCAGACCGCGACGACCTCGGGGTCCTCGAAGTCCGCCACGATCCGCTCGAGCCAATCGGGCGGGAGCCGGCAGTCCGCGTCCGTCGTCGCGATGATATCCGCCTGCGAGAGCGCGACGCCGTCGTTGCGCGCGCCGCCGATGCCCGCGCTC